>QHBP01000055.1 GCA_003244175.1 Chloroflexota bacterium
AGCCAACTTCGGAACAACCCTGTCAGCCCCATCGGCGCACCCTGCAACAGACGGGTTGAGCAAGATGTACGTGAACTGGGGAAGGCTGTCGTCCCACCGCCGCTCAAGCCAATACCGAAAGCGTCCGTCGTCGCTGAACTTCGCGTCGGAGCGGGTGTAAGTGGGCAACGGCACAGCCATCGCTGGGAGAAGCTACTTGGAGCCGACGACACCGGTAGACGTCGCGACGCCATGTCCTGGGGACGTTTGTCTAGCCATCTTTGACGATGGCGTCATGCCCAAGCCACACTGGAAACGCCCTGCATGGCTCACCGAACTCGCCCTTACCATTGTATCGGTTGTCCTCCAGCAGGCCCTCCAGCACCTGTTTCGATAGCCCCGGCGCGGCTTGTCCGAGGTTGCCCTAGCCCGCTCTTTGCGGTTCCCAAAGGATTTCCTTCCGGAACTGCAGGGTTGAGGTGGCCACCGGTCCCCTCGTTTTGCCACCCTCCTTTTGGGAACGACGCCAGGGCCTCGATCAGCACCGCCTTGCGGACGGGCGCTTCTTGGCCGCCTCGGCCCGGTTGATGTGGCCGCCCTCGAGAGCTGAGCACTTTGGGCCACGCCGGGGTGCTCCGTGACCGGAAGCGTCAGCGGTTGCCGGCCGAGAGGTTTGCCCTCGGCCCGGGCCCGATCCATGCCCGCTTTCACCCGCTCGGTCAGCTGGCGCTTCTCGAGCTGGGCCCAGGCGATGGTGATGTGGTACATCGCCTCGCCGATCGGGGTGGTGGTGTCGATCCACGGCTCCTGCAGCGACCGGTCTCACATGCCCGAAGCTAGAGACTTACAGAGGCGTACTTCCACGGCTGTAGTCTGCTACAGTCGCACTGTTCGCATCGACACCGAGGAGGATGCCGTGACGGCAACTGAGCTGAGCGACTACTTGGACCTTCAGAATTCCACCGAACTGGTGACCAAGACCGAGCTGCGCCAGGGGCTGCGCGACCAGGGTCTGTCGATCAGCGACCGCAACCTGACCTATTACACCTCGGTCGGAATCATCCCGTCGGCCGTGCGTTTCGGCAGCCGCGGGGGTGCTTACCCCAGGGTTGTCGTGGAACAGCTGAGTTGGGCAATCAGGGCGCGCAAGCGAGGGCTCTCAATCGAAACAATTAGGGAGCTTTTGCCTCTCTGGCAGTGGTTGGTCAGTGGGCGGACAAGGGGTTGCATTGACCTCAACGAGTTCGAACTGATCGCACGGCGAGCCACGCTCTCAGCAGAAGCCAATTACGCTATTCCGACCGTCGTCAACGAAGTCATCACCTGTTTATGTGGTGAATGCCTTCAGCAGATTGAGTGGATACTGAAGGACGGGAGCCCGTTCCACCACACCCCTAAAGAGCCGCTCAAACTGAGCTTCATTCTAGGTGGCCTGAACGAGGACAGCGGCATGCCGGAGCTGTTGGCGTGGACCCAGTTGTCCTTCCCGGGCGTCGGTCATCCAGACCCGGCCGCCCCGACGTCGATCACGCTGGGCCTCCCGTTGGGCGTAGACCTCCCGACGCAGAAGGCTCGGTCGAAGGGCTCAAGCCGCGGCCGCAGCTGTAACCGACGTACCGGACGCCAGGTGGAGGCGTTGCCGTTGACCTGAACAACCAAGGGGCCGACCCCAGCGCTAACTGAAGCCGACCCCTCAGCATGATCCGCAACCCGTAGGCCGCAGGTCTGAGCAACCACAGGTCTACCTCCGCGGTGCAGCAACCCGCCAAACCCCTGCCTAAGAGGAGTAGTAGACCAATGGTTCCTGACACCCCCATCGACGATCTACCACGGCTGAATCGCAATCCCAGTACCCTCGATACCGTCGCTCATCGAGCCGACCGATGAACGGGTCCAATGGCCGGCGACCAGCCTTGCCAGCCGTCCACACAGAGGTGGGAACGCTCATCAGGCCTGATGATCCACGACACGATTCCGGTTTGGAGAGACAAGTTCCCGATTGCTGGGCACGTGAGTACGCCGTTGACAACAGCACCATAACCCAGCTGCTTGTGCCTGAACAGACGATTGAGATCTCCGACCAGGTAGGCGGGAAGGTAGGAGTCGGATCGAGTGGCTCTTGGCCGCTTTTCTTCCCTTCAGACCGTTACGACGGTTGGGAGCGCCGTTCGATCCGCGCGGATCGGCAGGGCCAGGGCGCTAGCTGGCTGGGTGGCCGGATGCGATCGTCACCGAGTGAAGTGATCGAGAGCTTTCATGGCGCATTCAGCTTTCAGACTGAAGATCGGACCCGCAATATTGCCGGTCTCCGGCTCCCGCAGATGGGTGCAGTCCACGCCGTGCTGGGCTACTGGACCACTAGAGCGACGCAACCGGCGACGGTGGTCATGCCGACCGGAACCGGCAAGACAGATACGATGGTCGCTCTCCTCGTAGCGGCTCGGATTGCACGACTGCTCGTCATCGTTCCCTTGGACGCGCTGCGCAATCAACTGGCGGCAAAGTTCGAGCGCCTGGGCGTGCTCCAAGAGTCAAGAGTTGTCACCAGCAACGCGCTGCGACCGGTCGTGGGCAGATTGGAGCACGCTCTGTCTAACGAGGGGGCGGCCAGGCACTTCGCCACGGCCTGCAACGTGATCGTCGCCACTCCGGCGGCTCTTCGGGCCTCTACCCCAGTCGTTCGGCAAGCCCTCATCGAAACGTGCTCTCATCTTTTCATCGATGAAGCTCACCACGTCGGCGCAACAACCTGGAAGGAGATACGGGAGGCCTTCAAGGGGAAGCCCGTGGTCCAATTCACCGCTACGCCGTTCCGGGAGGACGGTCGTCACCTCGGCGGCCGCCTGATTTACGCCTTCCCGCTCAGAGAGGCACAACAAGCCGGATATTTCTCGACCATCCGCTACATGTCGGTACTCGACTTCACCGATCCAGACCGCGCGGTCGCTACAGAGGCAGTTGCCCGGCTCCGCTCTGACCTTGAGGCAGGTCTCGACCACATTGTGATGGCCCGGGTGCGACGGATCGGCCGAGCCCAGGAATTGCTTCCGCTATACAAAGAGTTGGCTCCGGAGTTCAATCCGGTTGTAGTGCACAGTACCCTTCGCCCAAAGGAGCGCCGAGCAGCTTTGACGGCGCTCTGGGAGCGAGGCAGCCGCATTATCATCTGTGTCGACATGCTGGGAGAGGGTTTCGACCTGCCCTCCTTGAAGATCGCGGCCATCCATGAGCCACACCGCAGCCTGGGCGTCACGCTGCAGTTCGTCGGCCGTTTCGCCCGGGCCGTCGATGAGAGAATTGGAGCCGCCACGGTGATCGTGCCGCGGGCCGAACCCCAGAGCGACGCGAATCTGCGCCGGTTGTACGCCGAGGACGCCGACTGGAACATCCTGATCCAGGATCTGTCCGAAGTCGCGGTGGGAGCGCAGCAGGTGTTAAGTGACTTTGAGGCCGGGTTCGGCACCGTGCCTGAGGAGGTGGCGCTCAGAAACCTGCGTCCGCGGATGAGCACTGTCGTCTACCGCACCAGAGTTGGGAACTGGCGGCCCGAGAATGTCACTGACGTCATCCCGGAGGACCGGTTGCTGACCTATCCGGTCGCGGTAAACGACCGTGACCACGTGGCCTGGTTCGTCACCAAGAACATCGAACCGGTGCGCTGGGGCGATGTTCGGTTTGTGGAAGATACCACGTATGACCTCTACGTCCTGTACTGGGATGAAGAGAAGCAGCTGCTATATATTAATAGTTCCAATACGGACAGCGTTTATCCCGAGCTGGCCGCAGCCGTCGGGGGCGACGATGTCGAACGGATCACCGGCGAAAATGTATACCGGGTAATGGCGCAGGTCGCTCGGCTGGTACCGACGACTGTCGGCGTCTTGGATTTCCGCAACCGCAGCAGGCGATTCTCGATACATGTCGGCGCTGATGTCACTGAGGGCTTCCCAACCGCAGAGTCGCAGACCAAAACCAAGACCAACATCTTTGCGACTGGCTTTGAGGAGGGCGATCACGTCAGTATTGGCGCCTCACTAAAGGGTCGGGTTTGGAGCTACCAAGCTGCTGAAAACCTAAAGCAGTGGGTCGACTGGTGCAATCACGTCGGCTCGAAGCTCATCGACGAGGGCATCAGCGTGGATGAGGTGATGCGCGGATTTATCCGGCCGCTTGTGGTCGAAGTTCGGCCGCCTTACGTACCCTTGGCCTTGGAGTGGCCTTGGGAGGTATATGCGAATC
>QHBP01000236.1:0-14733 GCA_003244175.1 Chloroflexota bacterium
AACCTGGATGCCGCCGTCCCGTTCACGGCCATTCTGTCGGCGGCGGGTCTTGCATCGCTTGTTGAGCGCACGTACGCATCGCATGCTGCGGGTGTTCGGCTCTTTGCGGCTACGATGCTCCTCGTTCTCGCCGGTGCTACTCGGGTGTGGCCGCTAACCAGCGTCCGATCCGGATTCGCTCAGGCGGCGGCCTATGTGACCCGGGAGGGCTGAGGGGCCTTTGTCTCCAACGAAGTAATGGTCTTGCCACGGCCGTTCCGTCGCTACCCACAGAAGAAGCATGACCGACAGCACGAGGAGCAGATCGGGCGCGCGAAGCGGTCGCTCAAACATCGGTATCAGAGTGGGCCAGGGCACAAACCAAAGAGCAATCGAAGCCCAGAGCCAGGCCCGCTTTCGGCCCGTGAGCCTATCAAATGCAGGTACGCACCATATCGCGGCCAGCAATACCCCTGTGGAAACGCGCGCCGAAGCAATGATAGTGAGATATGTAAGCGGGTTGAGCATCACGACAAAAAGCTGGATATTGGCAAGCAAGAGCCAAACTTCCGGCTGTGCCTCCCGCCCGCGCAGCGCTCGAATGCCGATTACGGCCGTTAAGAGTGCGGGCAGAACGACCGAGTCCACGATCTCAAGCAGCCGAACATTCCAGGGCCAATGAAGGAGGATCCCGGCAAATGGAAGCAGCTGCGGATGGAGTCCAGGCGGAAAGCTGGGTGTAGAAGGCCCGAGCCACAAGAATAGGAATGCCTTGAAGGCGAGAAGGGGAGCAAGTGAAAGCGCTGGAAAGAGAGCCGGCAAAAATCGCGCCGCTCCCTCCCGGGACCGCCGGTCCCGGGACGTCGTCTGGAAATAGAGATACAGACCGAGAACAACAGGAAAGACCGCAGTGGATTCGCGGCTCAGTGCCGCCAGGGCGAACGCGGTTCCCGACCACACGAGACGATGCCGCCCCCCGTAGGCGTACAGATACATGGCCACGGCGACGAGACCGTAGGACAGTGGCTCCTCTAAATCCCTGTGGAGACAGATGAACACCCCAGGTGACAGCCCGTAGACGAGCGCGAACCACGGCGTTACCCCGTTGCGCTTCAGCCACAGGCCGAGTGCAAATGTACCCACTCCCATCATCATCCAGTTGATGACAATGAGCATATAGGGAATCGCTTCCGGCCGTCCCAAGGACAAGGCGCGTGCGAGCAGTGGATACAGAATCCGTGTGTATCGGTAGTTCACGCGGTCGACGTGCATACGTGCTCCCACCGGCGCGAGCGCGATATAGTACGCGAACTGGCCATCGTAGCCGTTGGTCTGGACCGTGTAGTGATATTTTGGGTCCAGCTTGAACAGGGCCCTCACGCGGGGAGGCGCGACATACGTACGGCCCATGTGGATAAAGTCGCGGACATCGTGACCGGATGCGAAGACGCTCCCGAGCCAGATGCCATAGAAGGCGAGAACCACGACGACGGGCATCCGCGGTGATTGCAAGCCTTGGGAGAGCGGCTCGACGCGGAGGCGGCGAGCGGTGGGATAGGGTGTTGCGAGAGGCATACTCATAAGTCCGGTCGGGAGCCTGTCGTTGTAGTCAAGGTCGTAAGCGAAAAATTAGTCTAATGTAGGCTGATTTAGTTACGCAGTCCTGCTCCGGGTGCTAGCGCATCGTGGAGATCAGATTCTATGGCGGCCCATGCGTTCATAGTCGTCCCCGGACAGGAAGTACGACTCGTCGAAGCGCGTGAGAAAAAGGCCTTCTTGGAACGTGCCGAGAGGGGGAATCTCGACCTCAATGCCGGCCGACCGAGCAAGCAGCCACCGCGGAGCATCGACCCCCGCTGCCAATGCCAGTGGGAATCCACCGCCGAACCGCGTATTCACTTCCGTGAAGTACGGACGGCCGTCCTTCAGGATGCACTGCACGCAGATGGGTCCCTTCGCAAGGAGTTGATGGGCTATCTTCACGCAAATATCGATGAGCCCGGCATCTCGAATCGTTACTCCCTTGGACACCTCACCCCCGCGAACATCAATTCGCTTTCGCCCGACGACGCTCAGGATCTCGCCGTCCAGATCGCAGATAACATCCAAGGTAATCTCGGGGCCCGGAAGAAACTCCTGCACAATCGGGTCTGGCACGTACTCCAGGAAGAACCGCAGATCCCGTTCGTTTTCGGTCTTGTAGGCGTGCTCGCTTGCGCTGCCCTGCCGAGTCTTGATGAAGAGAGGATATGGCGCTGATGAGGGGTCGAGGTCCGAAGGGAGCCAGGTGCGCGGCACCGGCACGCCGATATCCTCGAAGAAGCTTTTTGTCTGCCACTTGTCGCAGGTCACGACCGCCGCTCGATACGATACAGATGCAATTCGAGCGCCTGTTGCCTCAATCTCAGGTTCGTGTCGCGACAACAACAGGATGTCTGGATCGATGAGGGGGAAGATCGTGCTGACACGCTCCCGCCTACAAATGTCGATCAACGTAGGAATGAACTGAGCATCGTCGCTTCGCGGAACGAGGTATGATTTGTCCGCGATCTGGAGAGCAGGCGCAAGTGGATCCATGTCGAGGGCGACAACGTTGCTGCGCAGACCCAGACTTTCGTAGGCGCGCCGGAAAGCTCGAAGCAACTCGACCCGTCGCCCGACACTTGTGAAAAGAACGCGCGGGCTGTGGTGCCGGGTCAACGACAACGGTCGGCCCCGACTCTCATGATCGAGCTACATCGGGTATTGCAGCAGACCCCACGTCTGTACGCCCATCCACTCTTCAGCCGACGCGCTTCCCTCCTGATTAAGGCTCTCGCGCCTCCCCCCAGATGGTTAGAAACTTTCACTTTGCGGTCGGTCAATGAGGCGGTGGAAAGGCAGTCAGCTCCCGCGGCGTCAGGACATCGACCTCCTCCCCGACTCGGTGCGCCCGGCCCCGGTGCCACCGCGAGACGATTGCCGTTCGACTGCCACCTTGGGCGCGCACCACGTCGGCACGCCGCGTCCACACTTCTCGTCAGGAACCATGCGGGCCGCCACATAGCACGGACACTACCCCGTATTCATCGGCACTCTCCCCGATGTTGTGGGGCTTGCATGGCCCCTACGTTTCCAGTCTAGGTCCGCAACATGACAGTTTCGTGATCGCTCGCTGGCGGTTTGATGGCAAGCAGGTGTCACAGTCATGAAACTGTCATAAAGCAAACGTATAGTGGCGTTGGAGGCGGATTATGCGACTGCTGGTTGTGGAAGACGATCGTACTCTGGCAGGGTTGCTGCACAAAGCTCTGACGCAGGAGCATCACGTGGTGGACGTGGCTCACGACGGGAGAGAGGGGCGGGAGCTAGCCCGGAGTGGCGTCCACGACGCCGTGATTCTGGACGTGATGCTTCCGAGCATGGATGGGGTGGAGATCGCACACCAGCTCCGCGCAGAGGGCATCGTCACACCGATCCTCATGCTGACGGCCCGCGATGGTCTACCCGATCGCCTCCGTGGCTTTGACGCCGGTGTGGACGACTACCTCTCCAAGCCCTTTGCCTTTGAAGAGCTTCTCGCGCGTCTGCGGGCCATCACGCGACGCGGCGCACCAGTCGAGGATGAGTGCTTGGTGGTTGGGAATTTGGTGCTGGATCGCCGTGCTCATGAGGTGACGCGCGCTGGCCGCCCGATTGACCTCTCGCTCAAGGAGTATGCGCTCCTGGAGTACCTGATGCGGAACCCGGGTCAGGCACTCAGTCGCACCCTGATCCTGGAACGGGTCTGGGAGTACAGTTTCGATTCGTTCGCCAACGTCGTCGATGCCACCATTCGTCGTCTGCGCAAGGCCGTCGACGAGGGTTATGAGCAACCACTGATCCAGACGGTACGCGGGGTGGGCTACAAGATCAAGGCGCAATGATGAACCCGACGCGAACGGCGCGGGTCGCAACTCGGCAGCCAGTGCGACATGCTCGGGATCCTGATGCGATTCAGCTACGACTCGTGGGCTTGCGGCTCGCCGCTCTGATGGTCGCTTTACTCTCCGTACTCTTGCTTGTCCTCGGTGCCGTCGCGTACGTGAGGACCCAGGATGCCCTCCTGCAGCCGATCCGGCAGGCAATCCAGATTCGTGCTAACGGGGAGCTCCGTCACGTCTTTGACCTCTCCAAGGAAGGAGGCCACGAGCCACTCACCGAACAAGAGGCGGCCGGCGTCTTCATCACCTTCGTCAATCGCCGGATGGTGGTTCTTGGTGGCAGTCCTAGCCCGTTTGGCAATGCCACTCCCGATCGCCGGGCAGCCGAGGCAGCGCAGGACGCAAGAGTCGCCATCTTCTCGACACGCATCCACGCGGGTCAACAGTACATGCTCTACAGTAAACCAGTCCTGCACAATGGCCGGGCGGTCGGTGCCGTGCAGACGGGCATGTCCGAGCAGCAGTACCGCGAGAGTCTGCAGGCCCTCTTGCAGATACTCCTGATTGTCGGTGGCATTGGCCTTGTGGCGTCCGGTGGGATTACGGGGCTGGTGGTGAGCCGAGCGCTCCTCCCCATCCGCCAGGCCTTGCGGCGTCAGCGAGACTTCGTGGCCGACGCCGCGCACGAGTTGCGAACGCCGTTGACTATCATGCGGTCCACAGCCGAAGTGGGCTTGGCAAACGGGACCGAAGATGAACAGCAGCGCGCGGAACAGTCTCTCGTGCAGAGCAATCACCTCACGCATCTGGTCGATGATCTCTCGCTTCTTGCCCGAGCGGACAGCGGGGTGCTCGACCTGGAACGGTCGCCACTCGACCTGTCCCGACTTACTGTAGAGACCATCAGTGGAGTCGAGATCCTCGCTGAGGAACAGGGTGTCCGTGTCGAGGTAGATCTTCCCGACGAGCTCCGCATGCTTGGCGATGCCGGCCGCCTCCGACAACTCTTATTGATCCTGCTCGATAACGCGGTTAAATACACTCCAGAGGGTGGGGACATCGAGGTGAGTGTCGAGCGTCGTCGGAGCCGAGCACAGCTGCGGGTGCATGACTCCGGCCCTGGGATCGATGCCCATGATCTTCCGAACCTATTCGATCGCTTCTACCAGGCTGACCGCGCTCGGGGCGTCGCCGGCAGCGGGCTGGGGCTGGCCATAGGACGCCGGATTGCGGAGGCGCACGGCGGCCACCTTTCAGCGATGAATGCTCCCGACGGCGGGGCGATCTTCACGATTAGCCTGCCACTCGCTTGAGCGGGCTCTGATTGCGTCTGCGCTGGAGATAGGTTGTCGTGGGATCCGCTCGAACTCAGCCTGACTTCAAATTCTTCATGCGCCTGTCATGGAGTTGTCATACGGCGTCTGTACTATCTGAATTGTGTGTGAGAGAAGCCGGTCGGTGACGAAGAAAACCTCGCAGAGGATACATCACAGGATGGGTGACAAGCAGAGCGCCCCCGTGCCGCTTCGCTCTGTGGAGTCGGGCCTGAGCGGTTTGAGGTGACCGGTGGCGAACGTTAGGGCTCGCCAACGACTCGCTCCGAGCCGCACGGTTGACACACGGACTGCACATGGTCACCGCCATCGGGCTGCAACTGGGTGGTTCGTCTGGCTGGTGATCCTCGCCAACGCGGTGATGACAATCGTACTCTGGGCCCGCGGCGGGAACGTATCGGGTGTGCACAGTGGCGCGGCCCTGCTCAATAGCCTGGGCCGCATCACGGGACTACTGGGAACATACCTTCTGTTACTACAGGTCCTGCTACTTGCCCGCTTCCCCTGGATCGAGCGACTCACCGGCTTCGACCGTCTGACGGTGTGGCACCGGCTTAACGGCAAGGTCTGCCTCTACCTGATCCTCGCGCACGTGGCTCTCACCACCATCGGCTACGCGTTGACCGACCGCGTCTCGATCTCGCGAGAGGCTTCCCTGCTGCTGCAGAACTATCCCGGGATGGTCACGGCCATGATTGGAACTGCGCTCCTGATCGTCGTCGTGGTCACCTCTTTGATCATTGTGCGCCGGCGGCTGCGGTACGAAACCTGGTACCTCGTCCACCTCACCGCATACGCGGCAATCTACCTGTCGTGGACCCACCAGCTTCCGACGGGCAACGAATTCCTCACCAACCCAGCGACCGCCACCTACTGGACGACGCTGTACCTCATAACGCTGGCGCTGCTTGTAATTTTCCGCATCGTGCAGCCCGTTTACCGGGGGTTCTGGCACCGTATGCATGTGGAGGAGGTGACCGTCGCAGGGCGGAACGTGGTGTCGCTCCATATCACGGGCCGGCATCTCGACCGACTGGATGCTCGCGCCGGTCAGTTCTTCCTCTGGCGGTTCCTCACGCGCGGACGCTGGTGGGAGTCACACCCCTTCTCGCTCTCGGCGGCACCAGACGGCCGGTCGCTGCGCATCACGGTCAAGAACTCCGGTGATTTCACCAGCCGCATCGGGGAGATTGTACCGGGAACCGCCGTTCTCGCCGAGGGTCCGTTCGGCGTGTTTACGGACGACGTGCGTCGGAGGGATCGCGTCGCTCTCATCGCTGGTGGCATTGGCATCACCCCGATCCGCGCTCTGCTCGAGGAGATGTCCTGCGACCTGGTGCTCGTCTATCGCGTCCTTCGCGAGGACGACCTTGTCTTCCGTGATGAGCTCGAAGAGCTTGCATGGGACCGCCAAATGCCCCTGTTCTATGTCGTCGGGGACCACGCGGTGCCGGTCGGCGAACGCCTCATGTCGCCAGAGCACCTTGGCGAGCTGATCCCCGAACTCGCCGAACGCGACGTCTACCTTTGTGGACCGCCCGTCATGACCGACATCCTCGAGCAGAACGTGCTGCGTGCCGGCGTGCAGCGCAAACACATCCATATCGAACGCTTCGCACTCTGACGACTACAAGCAAACGCTCACGAAGGAGAAAGGTACGAAACCTATGCATCGAACGATCTCAGCTTTCCTGGCGGCCGCCGCACTGGCCGCAGTGGCCGCGGTTCCCGTCAACAACGCTTGGGCCGCGACTCACGCCTCGGCCCGCGTCATGAAGACCGCCGATTCCAAACTGAAAAAGTACAAGGGGCCCTTTGTAGACATGCGGTGGGGACCGGTGCGAGCGACCATCACGATCAAGGGCAAGAAGCTCAAGAGCATTGGCATCGCGACGTCCCCAGAGAACTTCCGCTCGCAGCTCATCGACGGGCAGGCCGTCCCGTTGCTGAAGCAGGAGACTTTGCAGGCGCAGAGCGCCAACATTGACACCGTCTCCGGAGCCACGATGACCAGCGAGGCGTACATCGAGTCGCTGCAGGCCGCGATCACCAAGGCCCACTTCAAGACGCCTCAAAGCTAAGGGGTATGGCCAGAGCCGTTCCCGGCGCACGGTGTGGCCTGAGCCGGTTCTCGCCGACGCGCCCCCGGGTCCATCGAGGACCACCTAAGTCCCAGAAGTGGGAACTCGCGAGAGTTGTCACCAAACTATCATCTTGGGTCGCTAGGATAGGTGCTGTATCCACGTTGATCAGGAGTTGAATCCTTTGTCTCAAGAGCTGAACCCGGTTTCATCGGACGGGACCGAGAACCGGTCGGCGTTGCTCCGTCGAGGCTGGACCGGAGGTGTGCGGGGCAACGAGCGTCTGACGGCCATCACGGGTCTTCTGCTACTCGTGCTGCTCTTCATCGAGGGAGTCACGTTGCTCGGAATTCGCTCCCTGCTGACGGTGCACGCTTTTGTCGGACTCCTGCTGATCCCGCCGATCGTTTTGAAGCTCGCCAGCACCGGGTATCGTTTC
Source organism: Chloroflexota bacterium (assembly GCA_003244175.1). GTDB lineage: Bacteria > Chloroflexota > UBA5177 > UBA5177 > UBA5177 > QHBP01. Next base: position 7,736 of record QHBP01000236.1, read on the forward strand.
GTCCGGTACTACACTCGCAGCCGCATCTACCGATTGGCTGGCCCTCCGCAAGTCATTCTACGGATCGCTGCGCCATTCCTTGTGCTTTCCACCGTTGTCCTGTTCGGTACAGGAGTCATCTTGCTCATCGCAGGACCAGCCGCCCGTGACGTATGGCGACCCCTCCACACCGTCTGCTTCTTTGTCTGGTTCTGGCCGATGACAGTTCATGTCGTCGCCTACGTGTGGCGGGTACCGGGGCTTGCACTGGCGGATCTCCGGCTGCAGCCCGACGGGCGGGTCGCCAGGACACCTGTCGGAGGCCTCACGCGGCAAGGACTGGTGTTGGGCACCTTCCTCCTCGGTCTGACTATCGCCATCGCGGCGATGCCGTTGGACGCGTCGTGGGTGCATTGGCTCAGCCGACTGGGTACCGAGGGCTAGGGCAGATCGTGCATACAGCTTTCTCGATTGATGGCACAGCGCTACGTCCAGCGTACCTCCATCTCCTGGACTCTGATGAATGGGAGCAACCTCATGCCCCGTAACGCCGCGACACGTCATGACCGAGCGGATCGTCCACGCCGCGAGGTCTTCAAGCAGCAGACCGGCTCCCCGCCCCTTGTCGCCGCAGCGCGGTACCCGTCACTGGCCCGTAGCTATGCCATCCCGGGGGTGGCCATCCTGCCCTTGAGGCTCTTTCTGGGTCTCACCTTCGTCTACGCCGGCATCCAGAAGCTGACCGATTCCGGTTTCTTTCGAGCCGGCTCGCCCACATACATCGGAGCCCAGCTACTAGCCTTCAGTCGCGGCTCACCGATTGCCTTCCTGCTCGATCAAATGATGGGGCAGGCGGTAGCGATTGGCGCTCTCACGATTCTTACCGAGATGGCCATCGGGCTTCTGGTGCTGCTGGGTCTCCTGACTCGGCCAGCTGTACTGATCGGTCTGATCCTGAATCTGATGTTCTTTCTCTCCGCCAGCTGGCACACTTATCCATACTTTTTTGGCTCTGACATAGTCTTTGTGATGTGCTGGCTCACGCTGGCCCTCACCGGCCCAGGTCCTTTCGCACTTGACTCGTTGGCTCAAGTGCCGATTCGCCAGCGACTCCGCCGGCGGTTTGGTCACGCGAGAGCTGACGCGATCGCGTCCTTCATCAGCGGACCGCTCGGACCACCTACCACCGTCGGCCAGGAGCCGGGGGAGGAGGGAACCGATCCGGCTCTGTCAAGCCGAAGCCGGATGAACCGGGCCGAAGCGCTGGTGGGCGCTGCAGCAACAGTTGTGTTTGTGCTCCTCGGGCTGCCAAGGAAAGGCGGAGCCACGCCGGCGGGGAAGACGATTGCGGCGACGCCACAAGGGTCGTCCGGCAGCACGGGAGGTGCGAGCGGCTCTACCGGTGGCGGCAGCCAGTCAGGGGTCCCAGCCGGTTTCAAGAAGATCGGCAATACCACGCAGCTTCCAGCCAACTCTGGCGGCACGGTAAGCGATCCCAAGACAGGCGACCCGGCCATCATCGTGCACACCTCCGGTTCCAACTACTATGCCTACGATGCCGTCTGTACGCATGCCGGCTGCACTGTCCAGTACGATCCGCAGCAGCGATTGCTCGTGTGCCCCTGTCACGGAGGAGCATTTGACCCGACCCATGGAGCGCAGGTGGTTGCCGGCCCACCTCCATCACCACTCAGCCCCATCGAGATGAAGATCGACTCGCAAGGGAACATCTACATCGTGTAATAGCCCATCGTTCCGGCCCATGGAGCAGGGCAACCGGGATGCGGCGATATGGTGGAGGCCGTGAATAACGAGAGGATGTTGTCCGACAAGGTGCTCACCGGCGGCCGATGCCTGATTGCCGGGTTCCCGAGGTCGCCTCATGCGCCGAGTATGCTGTCCTACACCGCAAAGCGCCGAGGGAGCGGACTCCTTGGAACGGCGAACGTAGACCCTCAAAGCGCGGCGAACTCCGCCGAACTCAGATAACGATGGACACTCGTGCCGCCCCCTCAGCGACCGCCCACGCAGGTGATGTTGTTCCTTCGCGCACCAAAGGTGGTCGTGCACTCTCCGTGGAAACGAAGGCCAAGATCAGCGCTTCCCTGCCCATAGGTCAGGCTGAAAGCACAATACGGTTTAGTTAAGAGAATTGCGGGCGGGGCATCGGCCTCCGCGCGGTCGCATCGGTGGCGTCGTGGAGGAGAATGCACAGCAAGCGGACTCTTTCTTGCTCGACCATGGCAGGCCACGCCGGATCGTAGTCGCGGATCGAGATCCCTCCGCCACCGTATCGTTCTCGACTGTCCATCACGTACGCTACCACGGCGCCATTCGCCACCACGTGTTCCGAACCGAGATTCCAACCTACGATTCTGCGGGCCGACCAAGTCACAAACCCGTTTCGTCACCATTCGGTCATCAAAGCGACGTACGATGAAGCCGTAAATGACATAAGGCGAGGCGGACCTCATGGACAAACAGGACGAGAGGGTCAAGAGAGGGAGAGGTCATGCGTCTCTTGGTGGTTGAAGACGATCGTTCCCTTGCGGAAGCACTGCGCCGGGGTCTCAGCCAGGAGGGGCACGTCGTGGACGTTGTCCACGATGGAACGGAAGGCCTTCACCTGGCGGAAAGCGGCGTGCACGATGCGGTCATCCTGGACGTCATGCTTCCGGGCATGGACGGTCTGGAGCTCGCACGCCGGCTGCGCGAGGACAGCGTCCATCTTCCCGTGCTCATGTTGACGGCACGCGATTCTCTTCCGGACCGCATCAGCGGACTGAATGCCGGGGCGGACGACTACCTTATCAAGCCCTTTGCCTTTGAGGAGCTTCTGGCACGACTGCGAGCGATCACTCGGCGAGGAGGGGCCCCAGTGGTGGAAGAGGTCCTGGTGGTGAGTAACCTGGTCATGGATACAAAAGGCCGGGAGGTGACCCGAGCGGGCAAGGTCATTGACCTTCCCCCACGGGAGTATGCCCTCCTCGAGTACCTGATGCGCCATCCGGGGCAGGCGCTCAGTCGCACCATGATTCTCGATCGCGTGTGGGAATACGGCTTTGACTCCTTCGCCAACGTGGTCGACGCCGCCATCCTCAGGCTGCGGAGATCTGTTGATGAGGGATATGACCAGCAGCTGATCCAGACGGTGCGCGGGGTTGGCTATAGGATCAAAGCGTGGTGGCTGGCCCGACGTGGCGCCGACTAGGCACGGCTTTCGCGCGAGCGTCCTCCAGTCACGACGGAAGCCTTCGAAGCGTGGCAGCACGTCTGGCCGCACAGACGGTCGCGCTTCTCCTGGTGATGTTGATTACCCTGGAAGTCGTGGTCTACATCATCACCCGGCAGACGTTGCTGGGATCGCTCGAGACAACCTTGAAAGCTCGCGCGAGCCAGGCAGATCCCAACGTCTGTCACGCGTTCCAATTGATCTGCGGCCGCCAGAGCGGTCTTTCCGGCCCAAGCGGTCCTCCAGGACAACCACAGACTCGCGAACCGAGCGATTTTTCAGGCAACGGCTCGTTCGGTTTCCGGACATTCAGACCGATCTCCGGTCCCAGTGAAGCGTCGGCGGCATTCGTCGATCTGGACCTCAGTCTCGTGCATGCGGATGGCGCCCTCGGCCGCGTGTTGCTCGGACCTACGGACGCCCGAAAGGCTCTACAGACAAACCGGGCGCAATGCTGCACGGTTCACGCATTCAAGTCACAGGATTATCTTGTCTATACAGCTCCGATACAGTCGAATGGGCGGGTTGTGGGCGCGGTGCAGACGAGCATCTCCGAGCACCAATACCTGCAGACGCTGGACACCTTGCTAGAGGCGTTGCTGGTCGTGGCTCTCCTCGGGTTAATCACATCCGGCGGGATAAGCGTTGCGCTGGTGGGACGTGCTCTGCGGCCTATCCGTGCTGCCATGCAGCGGCAGAGAGCCTTTGTGGCAGATGCGGCACACGAGCTGCGGACGCCTTTAGCCATTCAGAGGACGGTCGGAGAGGTGGTGATGGCAGAACCATCTCCTGATGACTTGCAAGCCGCGGTTGCGCAGATGCTGGGCGAGAATCAGCACCTGACCAAATTGGTCGAGGATCTCTCACTACTCGCCCGTGCCGACACCAATGCGGTATCGATCGAGCGGCGGCCTGTGGATCTCTCATCCCTGGTCGCCGAGACGACGCACGAGCTGGCTTATCTCGCCGAAGAAAAGGGGGTCTCGCTCCATGCCGAAGTCAAGGACCATATCACCACTGTCGGCGACATCCTCCGACTTCGTCAGCTACTCTTGATTCTTTTGGACAATGCGCTCAAACACAGCCCAGCGGGCGGAGCGCTGGACGTCCGACTGTCGCCCCAAGATGATCGCGTGAGCCTCCAGGTGAGGGATTCCGGTCCGGGCATCGAGCCTGCCGACCTGCCACAAATTTTCGATCGCTTCTATAGGTCTGACCGGGCGCGCACCGGACAGGGTAGTGGTCTGGGCCTGGCAATTGGCAAGTGGATCGTGGAGGCCCACGGCGGCCAGATTCGAGCCGGAAACGCCTCTCCCTATGGGGCGGTCTTTACCGTAACCCTGCCTCTTGCACGCACCGCGTTGACCGCATAAATGAAGGATCTCGTCCGCCCGCAGAGCCTGGCCAAACGGGGCTTCGTGTCGATCTGAGATCGAAAGTGCTTCTTTTTCACAGGCTGAGAGGGCGGATCGCGAGCACCGTAGCGCTTCTGTTCCTGCTCACCTCCTGCGCTCGCTCGTCTAAACCTCCTTCGTCCAGGCCAGGCGTAGCCCAGGCGCCGGTGCCTGCCGTGCAACGCAGCAGCCTTGGGGTGGCCGTTGGACCTCGCCAAGCATTTGCTGCCGATGCCTGCATAGCGTTTCCACCTGCCGGCAAAGATAGACACCGTACGATCTTCATCGATGCAGGTCACGGAGGTCCCGACGCCGGAGCCACCGGAACGGCATCAGACGGAAAGCAGGTGCAGGAGAAGACATTGACCCTGGCGGTGGGATTGGACCTATCCAATCAGCTCCGACGCGACGGGTATCGCGTCGTCCTGTCGCGCACGCGGGATGGGACAGTCGGACGCACGCTCTCCGGCTCCGTTACGGAAGGCGCTTATACGCCGGATGGAGTCCGCGCCGATCTGCGAGCGCGCGTGGCATGCGCCAACTCCGCGCATGCTCGGCTACTCATATCCATCCACTTTGACGCCTTCTGGAGCCCCGCGGTCGGCGGCGCCCAGACCGTCTACGATCCTCGACGTCCCTTCAGTGGTCAAAGCTTGCACTTCGCGCGCCTGATTCAACGTGCCGTGCTCCTTGCATTCCAGGCACACGGCTGGGACGTGTCCGACCGTGGGGTCATCCCCGACACCCGGTTGGATGCCCCGACGCTTTCGGTGCGCGGAGCCGCCTACGGCCATCTTGTCGAGCTCGGACCGGCGAAGCGCGGCTGGCTTGATCATCCGAGCCTCATGCCGGGCGCTCTGCTTGAGCCGCTCTTCCTCACCGACCCAGCTGAAGCGAGCGTTGCCAGGAGTCATGTTGGGCAGGAAGCGCTCTCCGGGGCCGTCGCACGAGCCGTGCGAGAATACTTCTCTGCTGGAAGCAGATGATCCCCGAGGGTGATTTGGAAGCTAAGGCCACATTAGACCGCGAGGTCTGAATACGTGCGATAGCCCAGGCCCTCGATCAGCTTTCCATACCTTGTCTCGAAGATAGAGAGATGAGCCTCGGTCAAGTGATTTTTCCAGTCATCCACGCCCGGGGCGCGGATGTGCACCTGCCAATAGCCTCCAAGTCTCCGCAACTTCTTGGCGCTCGCCGCCCGGGTTGCTCGTCGCGCCCGCCACCACCCAACCGGCTCAATCTCCCGCGCCAGCCGTTGGACCTCCTGAACCGGCCGCGCACACAAATCTTCGTAGCGGGTGATGCTTGAGCGACCACTCACCAACCACGAGAGGGACAGTTGGATGTAACCGCCGAAGTCGTTTTCGAGGAAATGGAGAACGGCGGGATCCCCAATGGGCTTGCCGATCATGTGTCGGGCAGGATCATTGCCTTGAAGGAACGGCTCAGGATGCCGCTGCGCAAAGTGATACAGCGAGACAAAGGCATCATACGGGTGGCGAAGGGGAGTGACAAGATGACATCCATCCGCCGGCAGCGCGTCAAAGAAGGCATCAGATGGCCAGAAATGTTCATGGAAGATCGAGTCCGGTTTGAAACGGTTCTCCTCGACAAACGCTTGCAGCGCCTCGGCTGAGCCCGCCGGGGGCTCGGCGGCAACCTCCAGGTCGTACAAGGACGCAAGAATGTGTTTGACCCAAACGTTTCCCGTCTTTGGCTGGCCCGCGACGATGATCCTCACGTCTTCTCCCGGCACGATGCGCATCGGTTCTGCTGGCGCTATCGTACTGGTTAGGGCCCGGATTGAGAGAGGAGAATTATAAGATGTTGTTGAGAAACGTATCGAAATGTAGACGTGCGGCGGTATGCGCTCGCCTGATTTGTGTCTCAGTTGTCGCGGGCTCCGCTGGTGCGCTCGCGCATCGCGCTTCCGCCGTTCGCGCGGTGGGGATGGTACAGGTGCTGGCCGCGGTGGGGGGACAGCCGGACGACATCACTGTCGATGCCCGCGGCCGGCTTGTCTGGGGAGACCTGGCACACGGAACCGTGGAGCGTCTCGATGGCCGGCATGTCGTCACTCTCGCTCGGAATCTCTCTATTCCTGAGGGCATCGTTGCGCTGCCCGATGGGTCCCTCGTCGTGGCCGAACAGGGGCGTGATCGCATCGTCCGCGTCGGCGTCAACGGCGCGACCGCGGTTCTGTACGACTTGCGACCGGTTCCCGGTCAAGATGGGGCCGATGGGATCGGACGCGACCCGCACACGGGCGATCTGCTGGTGCCCGACTCCCCGAATGGCACCCTGCTGACCATGAGTCGACAGGGACGGCACGTCCACTTGCTTGCCCGTGGACTGGGCCGCCCTGTCGATGCAGCGGTCGACCGGCGGGGGTT
>QHBP01000236.1:14753-17052 GCA_003244175.1 Chloroflexota bacterium
CCCGACGAACACCTGGGAACGCTCGTCATGGTGACGCCTCGAGGCCGTGTTTCGTATCGGGGAACGTTCTCGACCCCTGACGACGTGGCCGTTGCTCGCAGTGGGCGCATCTGGATCACGACTCTGGGCGATGGCGGACTGTGGGAGATGAATCCGGTCGGAGCTCCACGCCGCGTACTTGCCGGTCTTGCCAACCCACAAGGACTGACGCTCGACCGCTGCGGTGATCCCATCATCGTCGAGCAAAACAGCGCCCGTCTCGTGCGTCTGCTGCTCACCGCTGCATCTCACCGCTGTGCTTTGTAGGATTGACGAGGACACGGCTTTTGAATCGGGTCGAGCACATCATGGGCATGCCGATCGGGATCGATGTCCGAGATGCGGACGTCGATCCTGGAGCTCTGGACAGAGCTTTTGAGTGGCTGCGTTTGGTCGACGCCATCTTCAGTACCTACAAGGCCGATAGCGAGATCAGTCGCCTCAATCGAGGAGAGATGACCCTTGACACTGTTCACTCCGATGTCCTCGAGGTTCTCGAGAGATGCGAAGAGCTGCGAGAGGAGACCGGTGGCTACTTCGACATACGAGCCTCCGCACTGCCTCCGGAAGTCCCGATCTCCTCGGCGCTCAGCACGGAGTCAATTGACCCCTCGGGTTTCGTCAAGGGATGGTCCATCGACCGTGCCGCGAAGATATTCGATGCCGAGGGCATTCGCAATTACTCCATCAACGCTGGCGGCGACATCCGAGTTCGCGGCCGCGCTATCCCTGAGTCCTGCTGGCGCATCGGCATTCAGCATCCCCTCCAACATGGCAGGGTAGCCGCGGTCGTCGTGTCCAACGATCTCGCGATCGCGACTTCCGGGACGTACGCGCGTGGCGAGCATATCATCGACCCGCACACCGGCCGCCCAGCGGGAGGAATCCTATCCGTCACGATAGTCGGGCCCGATCTGGCTACCGCCGACGCCTACGCCACCGCGGCGTACGCCATGGGGGAAGCCGGACCGGCATGGACTGCGTCGCTGACCAAATATGAGGCCATGACCATCCTCGCGGACGAGGCGGTCCTGTCAACTCAGGCGTTTCCGAGCGCTCGCGAGGAATAGTGGTCATGGTTTGGGGCGACGTTCTGGTTGAAAGCTACCGGGCCGCGGGTATCTCCTCGCTGAAACGCGCCGACAGACCGTCCAAATCCGTCATCGACTTGCGGGCACCGCGTTTCAGCTCGTACAGATACGGCCGCGTGCCGACCCATCGGAAATGATCCCAGAGCGCTACCGCCTCCTCGCCCAGGAGCAGCTCGCCAACAACCGGGCCGAAGAATCCGTTGTCGTCGTCGCCTACGATGAGCCACGGAACGCCAAAAGCGCCGAGACGCTCGACAGCTTCGTGATGATCGGTCATGACCTCCTCCAGTGTGGAGGGATCATCGAGCGCACGCGGCGCGAGCGTGGGTTCGAGCCCCACATCCGCGAGGTATGGCCGGGCAACATCCGCGAGGTCGCCGATGGCGTCGAAGGAGTCGGAGCGCTCGTGGAAAAGCCGTCCGAGGGCGAGGTAAGCTCGATCGACCGCCTCATTGCCCCCTTCACTCCGTGCCAGAGCCGCAATGCGCAGTGGCCCGTGCCACTGGTCTTCCCTGTCATTGATTCCGGCAAGGCTGAAAAACTTCCATTGCACGTCGACCTGCCGGTAGCGACGCACCTCACGGATCCACAGCGACGTAAGCCAGGCCCATGGGCACAGGGGATCAAAGTAAAATGTCAAGTTGGTGGCGTCCAGTTCGTGTGTCATGGCAGTGTCTCCTTTGGGCCCCCCGTTCAACCGCGAGGCCCTTGATTCTACGGGAGAATGTTTTCATCATCGGTGTCTACCCGGGCCACACAATGTGCACGTACCATGCCGGAATCTCTGGCCGCCACTGCCGCTTTGCTCACCCCGCGCTCCAGTTCGCCTTTATCGTCGATGAGCTCGCGATCCTTCGTGTCCGACGTGCCGGCGATCTGGAACGCGACGGGAGGGCAGCGACGTGAGCTCTCCCCGGCTCGACACGAGTACGGCCGTGCTGGACGCGCTGCGGCGACGACGGAGCATGAAGCGCTGGAAGCCGGAAACGGTTCCGCGGCATTTGATTGAGGAGGTGTTAGGGGCGGCGGTATGCGCGCCCAACCATCACAAAACGGAACCGTGGCGCTTCGTCGTACTGACCGGCGACGCTCGCAAGACCCTTGGTGAGGCCATGGCGGCGTCCGTCCGATCACGCCACACGGACCCCGAAGATGACCTGGTCCGCTCT
>QHBP01000236.1:17075-17327 GCA_003244175.1 Chloroflexota bacterium
GCAGGCGCCGGTGGTAATCGCGGTCGCGGCCATTCCCAGCGTCGGTCCCAAAGTGCGCGAAATCGAGGAGATCGAAGCCACCTCCGCGGCGGTCCAGAACATGCTCCTGGCGGCGGAAGCGTGTGGCCTGGGAGCCATGTGGCGCACCGGTGACTTCGCCTATGACGACGACGTGAAAACGTTGCTCGAGCTGCCCCCGGAATCACGGATCGTCGCGTTTGTCTATCTCGGCTACCCTGATCTTCCGGAGCT
>QHBP01000275.1 GCA_003244175.1 Chloroflexota bacterium
ACCCTGTACACCGACCAGGGGTTTGCTCTCCCGTCCGATGTTCCACCCGGACAGAGCGTCACAATCACCGTCTCCGTCACGGCGCCGGCGAGCACCGGCAACGACACGCTCATCTACCAGATGGTGCAGGAGGGGATTCAGTTCTTCCCTCAGTACCTGGACAACCCCGCTTCTGTGACCTAAGCGCTGCGGCGGTGCGTAAGCTCAGGTCATCATCTCTGTGAGCGGCCCCGCGTATTGGTTCGATCCTTCCTACTGTCAGCGAGACTGTATCGACGCCAGATCGCGCTGCAGATCGACGTTGGCGACATCATCCCAACGAGCGTTCAGTAGTCCGTTATCAGCGACGTGATCGTTTGAGTTCGTGCCGTTGAGGGCAAAGAAGCTCCATCCGACCTCGGGATGATCGTGCAGGTATCGCAGAAGCAGGTGAAACCACACTGCCTGGTTGTCTCCCGTCTGGTCGTCGACGCAGCCTGGATTGTTGGTGCAGGTTCCGAATTCCCCCAGCCAGACAGGCGCCGCGTACGACGCGTGGGAGTTCAGGATGAATGACCAGGAGTGATTCCACACGCGCTGCATCGACTCATACGTCATGCCACGAAACCACGGCATCTCCCACTTCCACGGACCCCAGTCATGAGGCGAGTAGACCAGCTGATGAGGGACAGCGAGCACGACCGGATAGCGACGCACCGGAGAGAGGATGCCCGACCACCAGTAAGAGTCCACGCCGCTGCCTTGACCGGGATTGGGGTACAGCTGCACTCCCTCGACAAAAATAAGAAGATGCGGGTTCACGCCCAGAACCGCATCGCCGCCGCGCCGGGCGGCAAGGCGCCAATCGCTGTGCGGGTACGTCGTGCCATCGTAGGGCCCCCAGATTGAGCCCTGGTAGAGGTAAGCATGCAGATTCCACGGGCCAGGCCCATTCGTATGGGGCTCGTTGCGGAGATCGACGCCGATGAGGGCGTCGTTGCCGGCATAGCGTGCGGCCAATGCCTTCCAGTCGGCGATCCATGACGATTCGGGGTACTCGGAGGTGTACCAGCGCGGTTCGTCGAGATAGTTCACGAGGTTGGGGGTCGCTGCGCGGCACCGGTGATCATCGAGGATGATCTTGATCCCGATCTTGTGCGCATAGTTCATAATTGCGTCCATAACCTGCATCGCGTGCACGCCCTGGAACTCAGAGTTTGCCTTGATCCTGTCCGTCACGACCGGATCGTGTTCTACCAGCTCGTTCGAGTACGGCAGTCGAATCGCGTTGTAGCCCAGACCTTTGATGGTATCCATGATGGAGGTGTACGGCTGGTAGTCCAAACCAGCCGGAACCCAGTACGTGCTTTCCATGCCGTACCACGTGACGGAGGCGATGCGTATGGAGCGGCCCCAAGCATCGACGATCCGGGTCCCATCCGTGTGCCAGTAGCCCGACCCGATGGGGCCGGGTGTGGGGGTGGGGGTGGGTGACGTCGCCGGCCTCGCGATGGGAGAGGCTCGCACCACGGCGGCAGGCGTTACCGGGGGCGCGGTTGAGAGACGCGTACCGACGGCAATCGCACGCGGGGTATCGGAAACGGGCGCTTCGAGAGTCCCAAAGATGCGCGAGGCGGCCGTCCCCAACATGAGCGCGGCGATCAGCAGCAGGCCCGCCGCGGTGATGCCTCTCATGGCGGGTCCCAAGGGCGGTCCCAAGGGCGGTACAAAGAACGCACGTCGCGATACCTTCGGTCGCTCGCTAGGTCGCTCCTTGTTCTGCCAGTGCTCCAACAGCTTGCCAGAACCGTACAGTGGCGTCGATGCCCAGGTAGAAATTCTCGAGAGAGAACTTTTCGTTGGGAGCGTGGAGATTGTCGTCAGGGAGACCCCAGCCCATCAAGACGGTGTTGAGTCCTAACGTTTCTTTGAACACGCCCACGATCGGTATGGATCCTCCGGACCGGGCAAGGACAGCCGGCCTTCCAAACGTCTGCTGCAAGGCCTGGCGCGCGGCGTCGATGAAAGGACCACGTTCCGGCACCAGCACGGGATCGTCGCCGTGAATCAGGCGCACGCGAAGGTCGATACCTGGGGGCGTGAGCTCCAGCACCCGATTGCGAAAGAGCTCAAACACCTTCTCGGCTCGCTGGTCCGGCACCAGGCGCATGCTGACTTTTGCCGTTGCCTCGGCGGGAATAACGGTTTTCGCGCCTTCGCCGGTGAATCCACCGGAAATTCCATGGACGTCCAGGGTGGGGCGCGACCACGTTCGCTCCAGCGGGGAAAACTCTTGCATACCCACCAGATCACGCGCCCCCACCTGCGCTCGGTACGCGTCGAGGTCGAACGGCAGCTTGCGCCAGGAGGCCAGCACGTCGTCCGCGGGACGCTGCACATCGTCGTAGAAGCCCGGGATGGCGATGTGGCCCTTCCTGTCCTTAAGATCGGCGATAACCCAGGCGAGTGCGTTGAGTGGATTGGGCCCGACGCCGCCGTACAACCCCGAATGGAGATCGTGGGAGGCACCCTGGGCATGAATCTCGGTGTAGACAATCCCTCGCAGCCCGGTTTCGATGGTAGGTATGCCGGGAGCATACATGCCCGAGTCCGCGACCTGGACGACGTCCGCGGCGAGCCGGCCACCGTGCTCGCTCACATACGCCTTGATCGCGGCGCCGCCGCACTCCTCCTCACCCTCGATAATGATCTTCAAGTTCAGAGGGAGGCGTCCCTCGCCATGGAGCAGGCTCTCCGCAGCGTGTAGGAAGGTCATCGTTTGGCCCTTGTCGTCCGCGGCGCCGCGAGCATAGATGTTGTCATCCCGAACGTCCGGCTCGAAGGGCGGAGTTTGCCACAGGTCGATCGGATCCACCGGCTGCACGTCGTAGTGCCCGTACAGCAGGACGGTGGGCCTGCCGGGAGCGTTCAGCCACTGCCCGTAGACAAGCGGATGGCCGTGGCCGGCGATGGTCTCCGCCTCGAACCCGATGGCGCTGAGTCGGTCTCGAAGAAAGCGCGCGGCACGCTCCATGTCTTCGCGATGCTCGGACAACGTGCTGATACTGGGGATGCGAAGCAGCTCCTTCAGCTCGTCAAGGAACCGCTCTCGATTCTCCCGGGCATAGTCAAGTGGAGATATGTGAGACATGGATCATTGTAGGTGGCAAACAGTGCTACCCAGGCTGGTCACCCCATAGGATGTTCATTGTCGCCTCATAGTTCTGGCGCGAGTCCTCGTATCTCTGCCGCATTTGATCGTACAGCTTGGCGTTCTCGATACATAGAGCAGCCAGATCCGCGACAGCTGTGAGAAATCGCATGTCTTCATCGCTGAAATTTCGGCGCTGAGTGCTGTAGACGCGGAAGACTCCCACGGGCCGCGCGTGCGCTATCAATGGAACGCTGGCCACGGAGACAATTCCCTCTCGCGCGGCCGCCTCCGGGTACTGAAAGTTCGGGTCGGTCGTCACGTCCGCCAGCTGGGACACCTGTCCGCCGAGGATCGCGCGGTCCACAGGGCTGCGCTCAAGAACCACCGGCCCCTTGTCGAGATACGCCTCGCTTAAGCCATACACCGCGCGCATTTCGAGTCGAAGGTGTTCCTTATCCAGGAGCCTGACCGACGAAGCTCTGGCATGGATGGCCTTGGCCGTCTCCTCAGTAAGGTACGACAGCACATCGTCGAGATCAAGGCTGCTGGCGATTCGCAGGGTGATGTCATAGAGCGCTTCGAAGTACTCCCCCAGCGAACTGTCCATGTCTATCACTATACGATTGATCTCGCGCCGCGCGCCGCTGATTCCTTCGGTGCGCTCGATACAATCGCGCCCGATACAATTGATCGAGTCATTGGGAACAGGAGCGCGCCGGCATGCTTGAATCTGGCCGCCGCATCGGTCTCGGGCTTGCCGCGCGAGGCGATGTGCGCGAGATGGTCGCTCACGCCCTGCGCGCCGAGCACTTGGGCTTCGAGTCCGTCTGGGTTCACGACAGCTACTTCGAACGCGATCCCATCTCGTATCTGGCGTCGATCGCGGGGGCAGCTCACGCGATACGAGTGGGTGCGGGCGCGCTCAATCCGTATACCCGCCACCCGGTCGTCCTCGCCATGACGGGTTCATCCCTCGACGACCTTGCCCCGGGACGCTTCTCGATGGCGCTTGGCAGCGGTCTGCCTCTCCGCCTGGACCAGATGAACATCTCGCACGGCGATACCGTCGCCGAGGTCTCAAAAGCCATTGACCTGCTGCGAACGCTATGGGCCGGCGAGCGCGTTATCCTGAATCCGTCCGTCCCTCCTCTACAGCCCATGTTTCAACCCCCTCACCGCATTCCTCTCTACATAGCCGGATATCAGGGTCGCTTCCTGGACCTGTGCGGGGAGAAGGCCGACGGGTACCTGGCAAGGCCCGCCGAATCGCTCCCGGCATTGCGGTCCATGAAGGAGCGGGTAAGACGGAGCGCCGAGGCACACGGCCGATCGCTCGACGCCGTCGAGTTCGCCGGGTACGTCCTTGCGCTGGTAGGCGACACGCGGCGAGATGCCCTGAATCGAGCGAAGCGCGAGCCGTTCGTCATCTATATGATGAGCGTGCTCAGCAATATTTCGCTGAAGCGGGCGGGTTTTCCTCCTGAGCTGCGCGACGAGATCGCTTCGGCGTGGCGGGCGGAGGACTACCACACGGCGGGCGGTCTCATTCCGGATGAGCTTCTCGATGCATTTCTGGCGTGCGGCACCCGCGAGGATGTCGCTCGAAAGGCGCTGGAATACCACGAGGCCTGCCTGGATGTGCCACTCATCCAGCCGATCCTCCAGGAAGAGGAGCAGGTCGAGGCCGTTCTTGAAGCGGGCGTTCTTTACGCGACCGACGGCCGACTCTCCGCGTCTCGGACGGCCTCGAGCACCGGCGCCAAGCCTGTCCGGGGACTGGGCGCACCACCCACACCTGCCGCTCGCCGTGCCCTTCGCCGCCTCGAGGCCTGGTATGAGATCATACGCCCCTTCTCGTTCACGGCCTCGAGCATCCCCATTCTCGCGGGAATAGCATTGGCGTGGACGGGCGGGCATTTCTTTTGGTGGCTGGCGGTGCTTACACTTCTGGCAGGCCTTGCCCTTCACGCCGGAACCAATGTCGTCAACGAGATATATGATGTCCGGCAAGGCATCGACAAGATCACGTCGCCGCGTGCGTCGCATGCGTTGGTCAAGGGGGCTTTGACGGAACGAGACGCCTTCGTCTTGGCTGGGGTCGCCTTTACTTTGGCTGCCCTTATCGGCGTTGTGCTCCTTGCGGTCCGCGGATGGCCCATGCTGGCTTTCGGTCTGGTGGGACTCGCCGGCGGCTACTCCTACACGGGGCCGCCATTTCAGTACAAGTTTCATGCGTTGGGCGTGCCGCTGGTGTTCCTGCTGATGGGACCGCTGATGGTCCTGGGCAGCTACTATACGGTCTCGGGAGCCCTCTCCTGGGCGCCGCTCGTCGCTTCCCTTCCAATTGGGCTGCTGGTCGCGGCCATTCTTCACGCCAACGAATGGCGCGATATCAGCGAGGACGCGCGGGCCGGTATCTCAACGTTGTCCGCGCGTATTGGCGCCCCCGCGGCGCATTATGTTTACGTGGGACTTATAACCGGCGCGTACGTGGTAACGGGTGCGGCCGCCATTGGGCGCCTCCTCCCGGTCACGACGCTCCTTGTGTTGCTCAGCCTCCCGGTTTTTGTCTGGGTCCTGCGAGCCTCCGAACTGGGAGCGACGGGACAGGTGCGAGCCCTGTCGATGATCGACCTCAAGACCGCGCGGCTCCACATGACCTTCGGCGCGCTTCTCGTGCTGGGTCTGGCGATGGCCCGCTATGTCTAACCAGGGTGAGCCGGCTCCCAGTCTTCGGGTCGCGTTAGCCGGCGTGGGAGCAGCGGCTTCCGTCTGGCCCTGGGTCTTTCGCGGTAAGCGAGGGAACTTCTGGCTGCGCATGACTTTGGCCTCCGGCGCGCTCGCGCTCTTCGCCGTCAGGACTCGCCCTCAGCTTCGTCGAGAAACCATCACCGTGAAAGATGTGGAAGCCGGCATCGTGTCGGCAGGAGGGCTCTATGCGATCTTTCAGGTAGGGGACAGGATGGCGCGGCGAATCATGCCGGCTGGGGCGGAGGAGATCGAACAGATCTACCGCTTCCGAACGCTGGCAAGCCGGCCCGTCATCGCGGCACTTCTGGTCGGCGTCATTGCGCCGAGCGAGGAGCTGTTTTGGCGAGGACTCGTACAGGAGTCATGCGCGCGACGATTCGGGAGGACGGCGGGAGCGATCGCGGCTGCGGCCGCGTACGGCCTTGTTCACCTCGGCTCCGGGAACCTGACGTTGACCGGAGCGGCGTCCGTGGCGGGCGGATACTGGGGCGGTCAGTACGCCCTGCACCCTCGGCTGGGCCCTCTCCTCGTCAGTCACATCCTCTGGGACATCTGGATTTTCTTGGTGCAACCCACACCCGGCGGCCAGCGCCTCGCGTAGCTTGCTTCGTACTACGGCCAGTTCTGCTAAATTGCAGTAGAGCAGGTGGAACGTCGTCGACTACCCAGCGAAGGGCATGAACGTTGGCCCGCGACACGCAGAGCGAGAAGGATCACGTCACCTACCGGACCTATGACAACCGGGCGGTGACCAGGGACATGATCGAGGGGGCATTTCGCACACTGGAGGCACGCCGGCGCAGCCAAGAGCGTTGGGCGAACGTGCGCACCTGGGTGATTGCCGGTCTCGTCACGGTCATCCTGATGGTGGCTTTCGTCATTTTGGTTTGGTGGCGCATCAGTACGTTCTAGCCGCTACTCCCAATGAGGATGCCGGCGAGGAAAACCAAAGCGCCGCCAAAAACCACCTGGACGAAGCTTGTCAGAAAGCGCATCTGGAAGTACTTGTTGCGGATGAACGCAATGATGATGAGCTCGATTCCCACGATGACGTACGCCAGGATCAGGGCCGCGTGAATGCTGGGCAACAAGAACGGCAGTGTGTGGCCCAAACCGCCCAAGAACGTCATGACGCCCGTGATGGCGCCCCGCATGATGGGGTTTCCACGTCCCGTGAGCGTACCGTCATCCGATAGCCCCTCGGAAAAGGCCATGCTGATGCCGGCGCCAACGGCTGCGGCCAGCCCCACCAGAAATACCGTGTGTGGCTTATGGGTGGCGAAGGCAGTCGCAAAGATGGGTGCGAGGGTGGACACCGAGCCATCCATGAGTCCCGCCAGCCCGGGCTGCACGACCTGCAGGACAAACCGCTGTTCTTCGGTGTGAATCGGTTCGCCCTGCCGGCGACTTTCTTCCTTGTAGCGTTCGACGTCGGCGATGTTCGCGTCGGCCAAAGAAAATCCTCCGGAGGGCATGGCAGGGATACTATTCTACCGCTGGCGGCACGTGGCTATTGCCCCACCGAACAATGTGCAAACCGCCGGTCTATCGCCCGTGGCGAGCCTCGACCGGCGGAATGTCACACTGAAACTGCCCCACCGGATGTCAGGTCCGTGAAAGGTGGGGAAGGGCGGCAGCAGGCTCATCCGCGGGGGACAAACCCGCTGCCAGATTGGCTGCATTATCGGACGAATTTCCCATCTTGTCAAGCATTTGAACTCGTTCGGTAGATACCCCTCCGCGCGCCCCGTGACCCAACCCAAATCCAATAGTCCCGTGCCATAATGAGGCTCACTTTTCGAGTCGAGGTTTAGCGCCATGCGTCGCTTCGTTCCGCTTCTTTTTATGGGACTCTTGGCTGCGCCCCTTCCGGCCTTGGCGGGATCCTGGTACACATACCACAGCAACCGAATGGCGTTCTCGCTGCGGTATCCGCCGAGCTGGAGAGTCACGGGGCCCGTCACCGGTCCGATTGTGGTGGCTGGTCCCGCGCTGTCCATGAACATCCAGATCCTCCCACTGCGTCCGGCGCCGAGCATGCGTCAAACGGTGAGCGCGGTGGGACGGTACGACCAGGCTCTATCGCGTCTGCGATGGACGCGCACGTCGTTGGGCGGCCGCCCGGCCATGTCCTCGGTGCTGAGCCCGCCCACCGAGGGTGGCGTCACGCTCTCCGACGGTGTGTACATATCGGCCTCGCGCGGTCACGTGTACGAGGTGTTGTTCGTTACGTACCATAAGCCACCGACGCGGCGGTTGGCGCGATTCCCCGCCGTGTATGGGCAGATTTTGCACACCTGGCGATTCTTGTAGGACTTGCGCTACTTTCGGCCCTCGTCGGGATCGCCCATCTCGACAAATCGCGCGGCCTGGCGCAGAAGATCCCCGATTTTGCCCTGCGACACGTTCGCGGTCAACTGTTGCAAACCGTCTTTCACCCGGGGCTCCGCCACCGTGTTGATCCATGCGCGCGCGTGTTCCCCCGCGTTATCGAGAAGCCGTTCGGCATCCACACTTTCCGGAAGGAGCCTCTCTAGATGCTCAGACCGGACCGTGTCATCGACTCGGCGCCGCAAGTGGGCGACGGAGTCTTCCAGGAGGGCGCGAGCGGATTCCCCAGCGGACAATTGTTTCGGCGGCGGTTGCGGAAGGGTCTTGCGTCCGAGCCACCAGCCCCCCAACATTCCGGCGCCGGCGGCGAAGGCGGTCGCCCACAGCGGGTAGTTGCGAATAGTCTTGCCGAAATCGACGTCCGCATCCGCCGCTCCCTCGAGGAGAGCCGCCAGCAACCTGCCGGTCTGCATCGCCGATTTCAGTATTTCGTCAAATTCAGGTGATTCCATCGACACGTCCTCTCATCGATCTTACTCCGTCAACGCACCAGGATGGCACGCATTTTGCATTAGATGGTGGCGCAAGTCGACACGGTCATTGTGGCGGCTGATTTCATGGAGGGTATCATGATAAATCTTCTTTGGGTCTTGGTGGCAATACTGATTGTGGCGTGGCTCTTGGGCCTCGGTGGTGTATTCCACCTTGTGGCCAGCCTCGTGTGGGTCATCCTGATCGTCGCCATCGTGCTGGCAGTGGTCGCCTTTCTGACCGGCGGCTACCGGTCCTGACGTCGGCTATTGCGACACGCGTGGGCGCCTCGAACGAGGCGCCCATTTTTGCGCGCCCATGCGGCGTTTGAGGCGAGGGCGGCTCGGCGGCTTTGGCCGGCTAGCGACCATCGGATAAAGTTCTGTATGTATAAGATCCATCGCATGGGGTATCCGTAGGCGGCCCGAACGGCCGCTATCGCTCCATGTCACTTCTTCAGCAAGCTCTGGATTACATCCGTGCGAACCCGCAGGACTTCAGTCGGGAGGTGGTAACACATCTCAAACTGAGCGGGTTCGCTGTTCTTATCGCCGCCCTTGTTTGCCTTCCCCTCGGGGTTCTGGCGTCTCGCAGCCGCATCGCCTCCCTCTACTCACTCAATGCGGTCGGCGTGGCGCGCGCCATCCCCAGCATCGCCATCCTCTTTCTCGCGTACCCACTTCTCGGGTCCGGCTTCAGGCCCTCGCTGCTCGGTCTCGCCGTCCTGGCCTGTCCACCCATCCTGATCAATACCAACGTCGGGTTCCGGGGGGTGGAAGCGGCGGTGCGAGAGGCCGCGTACGGCATGGGGATGAGCACCTTTCAGGTCCTACGCAAGGTGGAGTTTCCCCTGGCGCTGCCCGTTGTCATTGCGGGCATCCGCACCTCCACCGTCGATGTCATCGCCAGTGCCTCCCTCGCCACGTTCATCGGTGGCGGGGGGCTTGGCGATTTCATCAACGAAGGGCTCGCAACGGGGAAGGACAACATCCTCCTGGCCGGCGCGATCAGTGTTGCGCTTCTCACCCTTGCGGCGGAGGTTCTTCTCGGCCAGGTTGAGAGGGTAACGAGACAAGCCGCGGGATGATCCCGACCGCGAAAGGAGGCTCCTAAAAACGAGGCAGGAACGGTGAACAAGCAACGCGCTCAAAGAAGAAGGAGAAGTAGACCCGCATGATTGATGTACCCAGAATCACTCAGAGCTTGATGACCAAGCGTTCGCTCGCCGCCGGGCTCATGCTAGGCGCACTGGCCGCTACGTCGGCCCCCGCCTCGCTTTCGAGCATGGCGGCCAGGCCCGCCACGCGGGCAACCATCAACGTCGGCACGAAGAACTTTGCCGAGGAATATGTCATTGCCGACATGTACAGGCTTCTCCTGCAGAAGGCCGGCTTCAACGTACCGCCGTATCACGATCTGGCGGAAACGCCTGTTCTCCAATCGGCGTTGCTCCGCGGATCCATCGACCTGTATCCCGAGTACACGGGAACGGGGCTGGAAGTCGTGTTGAAGCGAACCAAGTCCGTGACGAACGCGGTGCAGGCCTACAACATGGTCAAAAAAGGCTACCGCCATCTGCACCTCACTTGGCTGGCTCAAACGCCGATGAACGATACCAATGGCGTCGGCGTTAGCCAGTCGACCGCCTCCAAGTACCACCTCACGACGCTCTCAGATCTGGCCAAAAGCGCAAGCAAGCTCAGCTTCGCCGCCGATCCGGCATGTAAGGATCGCCCGGATTGTCTGGGCGGTATGCAGTCGCTCTACGGCATCCACTTCAAGAGCGTGGCGTACGTGACCTCGACTCCGGTGCGCTACAAGGGCCTCAAGGACGGCACCTACGACGTGATCGAGGTGTTCACTACCGACGGCCCCATCAAGGCACTCAACGTCAAGGTGCTGCAGGACAACAAGCAGATCTTCCCAGCGGACCACATCGCGCCTGTCGTGCGCGACTCGATCCTGCGGAAGTATCCAAAGATTCGCGGCGTGCTGAACAAACTCGCCCCATACCTGACCACCGCGGCCGTCATCAAACTGAACGTTCAGGTGGTCCTCAATAGCAAAGACCCGCTGGCCGTAGCACGCGGGTTCCTGAAGCAACATCACCTGATGTAGCCGGGGCGCCGGTGAAGGGGAGGAGCGCGTGCTCTTCCCC
>QHBP01000206.1 GCA_003244175.1 Chloroflexota bacterium
GAAACTTTAAGGGACACCCCATCAAGTTTGACACCGTGACACCGTCATACCATCATGGTATCATGGGCCAAGAGGGTGCCATGAAAGATGGGAAGACAATGTCTCTGCGACTATCGCAGGAGCAAGCTGACACGTTGGAAGCAGTCGCTCAGGCGGATGGCGTTCCGGTGGCCGAGGCCGTGCGCACTGCAATCGCCGAACATATCGAGCGGCGCCGTCAGGACAAGGCGTTTCAATCACGTCTACGGGTTTCAATGCAGCGGAACCGCACGATTCTCGAAAAGCTTGCCGAGTAGCCGCAAACTCTAGTGCCGGTCGTGAGAAACCCCGTAGAGGAGCAGAGACGGAGCTACACATCGCTTTTCAAGATGGGTCCCGCGCGCAGCTTGCGGATGCCGTCCAGCAGTTCGATGTCGTCGTTCATGCGAATGGCGTTGGCGATGCCGTCGAACTCTCGCATCTGCCACCACATTTCGATCCGTTTATCGAGGTTGGGGTCGTTAATTTCGGTCGCCTGACGGTAGGACTGCTGGACGAGCCACATGAAGTGCTCGCCCAAATGGAGCAGAGTGGCAAAATCCTGGGCACGATCACCCCAGGCGGCACTTTCAAAGTCCACGACGCCGACCACGCGGTGCGCCGTCTCGTCGACCAGCACGTTTTCGTACCAGAGATCACCGTGGACGATCACAGGGTCGAATTTCAATCGCTCGGCGCTCTTCAAGAAGCCTCCCCACCATCGCACGATCGTCCCATACTCATCGGCACTCAATGCTTCGGACAGCGGTGGTAGGACGGTGTCGCGGAGTGCACGAACGCCGGCTTCCCTGGAAGCTACGTCGGGCAGCGCGACCGCCGGCGCCCCGTACGACGGAAAGGTGTGCAGCGACACGAGGAAGGAGGCGACCTGCGTCGCAATGTCAACGCTATTCCTGTCGTTGAGCTTCTCGGGACCGAGAGAAACGCCTGGCAGCTTGTGGTAGCCGATGGCGCCGTAGGGCAGCGACGGTGAGGCGGCGGCCTGCAGCCGTGGCTCGGGAATGGCGATGGGAAGATGCGGAGCCAGAACCGGGAGGAGTCGCATCTCTCTGAGGTGTCCCTGCAGCGCGTCCGCGCTCTTCGCAATGCGGAAGACGAGACTGGCAGCTTCCAGGACGAGGTTGCGTGAGCCGTTGCCGAGCACACGCACAGGTAGCGCGACATCGACATCGGGGAATGCCATGCGGAGATGATGGAGCGTCTCCGCCTTTATCAAATCGCCCGTCCGGTAGCGATGTCCGTCCGTGGGTTGCACGCGTGCTCTCCTCACCTGTAGGTTCACAGGCAAGGAACACACCATCGTGATCTCGCCCGCACACCGCCAGTACCTGACAATCAAGGATCGCTACCCCGATGCTATCCTGCTGTTTCGTCTGGGCGACTTTTACGAGATGTTCGGTGAGGACGCGAAGGTCGGGGCCTCAACGCTGGGCATCACACTGACGTCGAGAGAGTTCGGGAAGGGGGAGCGGGTTCCCATGTGCGGCGTGCCCCATCACGCCTTGCAGGGACATTTGAAGCGCTTTCTCCAGCACGACCTGAAGGTCGCCATCTGCGAGCAGCTGACGGAGGCCGGAAACGGTCTGGTGGAGCGAGACGTCGTGCGCGTCGTGACCCCGGGCACGCTGGTGGAGGACGGGCTCCTCGAGGCGCGGGAAAACAACTACCTGGCGGCGGTTAATCCTCTCAGGGACGCGTACGGCTTCGCGTATGTGGATGTGACGACTGGCGAATTTCGCCTCACCGAGTTTCGGGGTCCGAACGGCTCTTTTGCACTGGAGGCGGAACTCCTTCGCCTCCAGCCGTCGGAGACGCTGGTACCCGACGGCGGGGCGTCAATCCAGACGCCGGGAACGATCACGGAGTTCGACGCGTATCGTTTCGATCCTGGAACCGCCCGCGACCTTCTCTGTCGTCGATTCGGCGTGACGTCGCTCGAGGGTTTCGGCTGTGAATCCCTCCCGGCTGGGACCGGCGCCGCTGGAGCCATCGTCGCCTACGTCGAACGCACAAACAAGAGCCTGGTCGCACTTCTTACCGGACTCCGCACGTACCAGGTCGAGTCCTTCATGACGCTTGACCGCTACACTCAGCGCAATCTCGAGCTGGTGGAGAGCGCGCGCACCGGAAGTGCGCGCGGCGGCCTCCTCTGGGTGCTCGATCGCACCCAGACCGCCATGGGAGGCAGGCTTCTCCGCCGCATGCTCAGTCAGCCCCTGCTCGATCCCGAACCTCTCAATCGACGTCTGGATGCTGTGACCGACCTCGTGGAACTGTCGTTGGTGTGCGCGCACCTTCGGAGGACGCTGGCGCGGATTGGGGACATCGAGCGTTTGGCTGGGCGCGTCCGGCAAGAGCTGGCCTCCGCACGCGATCTCGTCGCGCTGCGCGACTCGCTTCGCTGTCTCCCGGATCTGAGCACGCTGCTCCAGGGCTCGCTGAGTGCCGAGCTGGCCGGCGTTCGTGACGAGATCGATCCGTGCCCCGATATTTGTGATCTGATCGACCGAGCGGTGGACGAGAGTGACGAGATGCGCCTGATTCGTCCCGGCTACAGTAGCGAGCTTGACGAAGCTGTAGACGGAATTCGAGACGCACGGGAGTGGATTGCTCGTCTAGAAGGCGTGGAGCGCGAGCGAACCGGAATACGATCCCTCAAAGTCGGGTACAACAAGGTTTTCGGCTACTACATCGAAGTGAGCAACGCCAACGTGGCGCTCGCCCCGACCGACTACATTCGCAAGCAGACGCTCGTCAACGCGGAGCGCTTCATCACGCCCGAGCTCAAGGAGAAGGAGGCGCGAATTCTCCAGGCGGAAGACGGGATCCTCGCCATCGAGCGGCGGCTTTTCTCGGAGCTGCTCCAGACGATCGGGCTGGAGTGGGAACGGCTCATGGCGTCGGCCGGCGCCCTGGCCAAAATCGACGTCTATCGCTCGCTCGCCGACCTTGCGGCTCAGCGCGGGTACTGCCGGCCTGACCTGGAGACGTCGGACCGCATTGAGATTGTCGGCGGGAGACATCCGGTTGTCGAGGTGACGCTCGACGAGGTGGGCTTTATCCCAAACGATCTTGTGCTCGACTCAGCCGACCGTCAGATTCTTTTGATCACCGGCCCGAACATGGGTGGCAAGAGCACCTACCTGCGTCAGACGGCGCTCATCGTGCTGCTGGCGCAGATCGGCAGCTTCGTTCCAGCAGAGCGAGCGCGGGTGGGGATGGTCGATCGCATTTTCTCTCGCGTGGGGGCGCAAGACGATATCGCGTCTGGGCAGTCCACGTTCATGGTGGAGATGGTGGAGACCGCCAACATCCTCAATCACGCCACATCGCGAAGCCTGCTGGTCCTGGATGAGGTAGGCCGGGGAACCAGTACGTACGATGGGCTCGCCATCGCCCGGGCGGTGGTAGAGCACCTTCACGATCGGATCGGCGCGCGCACCCTCTTTGCCACGCACTATCATGAGCTCACGGAGCTAGCCGACCTATTCCCCCGCATCCACAATGTCAATGTGGCCGTCGCCGAAGACGGCGCGGATGTCATTTTCCTTCATTGTGTCGTCCCGGGCGGAGCCGACCGCTCCTACGGAATCCACGTGGCGCGCCTCGCGGGCCTGCCCCGCCAGGTGACGGAACGCGCGCAGACGGCACTCCAGGAGCTGGAGCACGGGGAGAAAAATGGTGGCCGCGGCCCTGCTGCACAGCAGATTCCCCTCTTCGGGGGACCTGCCGAGACGGTGGCGACCCAGGTGCTCTCCGACCTGCTCGCACTGGACGTGTCGGGCATGACGCCTCTCGAGGCCATTACGCGCCTGTATGAGCTTCAAGAAAAGGGGCGGGGAGGATAGGCTCATCCTCCACCGCCAGCGTCAAAAAATGGCAGACCCTCGGTCCATTCGAAATTTACGGCACTACGTGGACAGGTGTTCCAATCGGCGCCCAGAAGTACAGAAAGCGCTCGGCATTGTACGGCACGTTAACACACCCGTGACTGCCGCCGTAATTGGTGCCCGGCTGCGTTCCTCCGTTGCTGCCCTTGCCATAGACACTGCGCCACGGTGCGTCGTGAATGAAGTAACCGCGCTGGAATTCCATTGCAAAGCTCATGCGCGACGGGGGATACCAACGGTAGTCGCCTTGCGGCCATGGAGAAATCATGGTGTAGGGACTGAATTTTGCGTACACGGTGAAGTGACCGGTGGGCGTGGGGAGATAGCGATCTCCCGTCGTGACGGGCGTGCTGAAGACGACTTTGTGCCCGTCCCACGCCCGGAGTCGCTCACGTCTCAAGTTGATTGTGATGTGTTTCCTCCCCGCCGCAATGGATGCACTGGTGGCCCATGCACGTGTCGGTGCATGTGTGGGCGTGAGGAGAACGGAGAGAGCTGCCAAAGCAGCCACGGGAGCGACAAGAAATCGTTTCACGATCGGCATTCCTTTCTAGAGAGTTGTATGCAACGCGTAATGCATAGTTCGTGCCCGACTCACCGCCGCCAACACGTAGGTGTACTCTGAATCGTGCGCCCTTGGCATGCGTGAGCCGGGAACCCGGCGGGCATGCACGCGCCAGGGCCCTCTCCGCCAACTCTACCGGCCGGGTGATTACCCGCCTTTCACCAGCGGCTGCGCCAGCAGCCAGAGGCTGGACATGGTGTAGAGGACCATGTCGACGATCCACGGCCATTCCGCTCGCCGCGCCTGCTTGACGCTGCGCGCCGCGCGCGTCACGTAGTCGTGCGCCAGGATCACGGCAGCGATATGCACGAGGATGATGAGTGCGACCTGGGTGTACCAGACGAAGCTGGAGGGCAAGAGATTCTTGTTGATCTCGTAGCTGTCGTTGAGGGGGTAGTGTAGCCGGGGCCACCAGGTGAGGCCGGCGGGATTGCCGATCAGAGGCAAGAACAGCTCGCCGTTGATTGCGAGGTACTCAGCGTTGTGCGCGACGAGATAACCGAACGCAATGGGAAGGAGTGACGGCACCAGGCCCGCCAGAACATCGATGACGCGCCCATCCAACCTGCCCTGGTAGCGGACGGCGGCCGCGAATCCTCCAAAGAGCGCCCACGCGAAAAGCAGTAGGCCAAGAAATGCCAGGGTCGTGAGCAGGAGATAGGGAGCCGTGCCGGGAGCGATCGATGAGGGCAGCTGTTCCCGTGCGTGCTTCCAGGCAGGTGTGGCCAAGAGTCCGTCAAAGGACACCGAGACGAGGAGCAATAGCACGAACGTGACGCGGCTGACCGCCGGCTCAAAGCGTGCTTTGAGACCACCGAGAAAGCCGCGATTGCCGAGCGCGCCGAATCGAAAGAATCCCAACCGGCCC
>QHBP01000429.1 GCA_003244175.1 Chloroflexota bacterium
CTGCGCTCAGAGTGACAAAGTGTCAAACGCACGCCGCACTCAAGCTGAACCAGGCCTTAGGGTCATGGTCCGCTGCGGGGCAGCACGGCGCGATGGCTCACTGCGGCGACAGCGGGAGCGGCGCGCTACCCCACCCCGGCGCCGGGCGTCGCTGCGCCCTCGACCAGCGCCTTGAGCCGGCGCAATGAGGCCATCGTCAGGGCATCGAGGTCGCGATGCACGAAGCCGCCGAGCAGCGCCAGTCCCGGGATGGCGATGGTGTAGTCGATCACCAGGGTCACCCGGACGCCAGGGCCCGGCGGAAAAGCGTCGGGTTCTGCGCGAAAGCTCCAGGTCGCATGGCTGCGGATGCCGCCGCTCGTCTGGCTCGCGAGCAGCAGGGGGGGCTCGTAGCCGACAATGGTGAGCTGGGTGGTCAACGGCAGGCCGTGGAAGACCCCCCGCGCCTCCACCCGGGCGCCGAGGCCAGACGCCTGCGCGCTCAGCAGCCGTACCGTCTTGAATTCGGTCTGCATGCGCGGCAGATTGCGGTAGTCGGACACGAACGCGAACACGCGGTCGATTGGGGCCTCTACCAGGATGAAATGCGCGAGACGGGGCATGGCGCGGCGCCTCAGCCCGCGGCCGGAGGGTCGACGTAGTAGACCAGGCCGAGCGCCCCCGGGCCGATATGCACGGCGATGACGGGGCTGACAGGGCTCGTATAGATGTTGCGCGCCTGCGGCAGCCGCTGCCGGATGGTGGCGTGCAATTGCTCGGCCTCGGCTTCGGCCTGCGCGTGGCCGACCGCGGCCGTGTAGGGCTGCGTGCCGATGTGCTGCGCCATGATCTCCACGACCCGCTCGATGGCTTTGCGCTTGGTGCGCACGCGCTCCAGTGGTTGTACCGCGCCGTCGCGCACGCAGAGCAGCGGCTTGATCTGCAGCATGTTGCCGATCAGCGCCTGCGCGCCGCCGATCCGGCCGCCCCGCTGCAGGTATTCCAGGGTGTCGACCACCAGCAGAACCTGCATCTTGGGCACCAGGCGTTCGACCAGGGTCACGATCTC
Source organism: Chloroflexota bacterium (assembly GCA_003244175.1). Taxonomy (GTDB): domain Bacteria; phylum Chloroflexota; class UBA5177; order UBA5177; family UBA5177; genus QHBP01. The sequence goes on from QHBP01000429.1 coordinate 1,049, forward strand.
CGCGTGGGACTTGCCGTCGGCCGCCGCTTGCCCGGCGGCAATCGCCTGCAAGCCGGTGCCCATCCAGGCCGACAGGCTGTCGATCACGGTGATCTTCACACCCTTGTCCTGCATCATGCCCGCAGCGAGGCGCGCGGTGTTGATCGTGCCGCTGAGTTTGTGGGAGAGCGTGACGACGATGATGCTGTCGTGGTCCTTAGCGAGGTCTTCATAGACCCGCAGGAACTCGTCAGGTGTCGGCTGGGAGGACGTCGGCTGCTTGATCTTCATCCTGCGGAAGAACTCGTCAGCCGTGAGGTCGTGTTCGAGAAAGCTCTCCTGGCCGAACTGCACGGTGAGGTTGGCGATCCGAAGGTCATATTTGGCGATCAGATCGTCGGGAACATGCGCCGTGCTGTCGGTGACGAAACCGATACCGGCCATAGTGAACCTCCTGGCTAACGAGATTGTCCCAGCGCGACCAGCAGACAAAGCAGGCCGATGAGCGCGGCGAGGAGAAGGCAGGCCAGCGCGAACCTTCGGAGCGTTCCCGCCCGCTCGATGCCCCGCCCATGCTCCGCGTGCCTTATCTGCCCCTCATCGAGCCGCGCTTGCCCCGAGGGCGGCGGCTCAACCTGGGCGACGTAGCGCAGCCACCATGCTCGGCGGCAATATGCCCAGCGCCCAAGTTCGCTCGCCCGCACGATGTAGCCTTTCGCGTGCGGTACACCACGCTCATTGTCTTGCGGTACACCGCCGCTTATCGTGCGGGGCCGGCTGCGGGGCATGTGTACCGGCTCACTCGCCGTCGTCGCCGTGGCTGATTGGAGTCATGTAGACCTGGCCGGTATCGGGCAGGTGCCGGGCGAGAGCCGAGGTCAAAGTCTGCTGCTGGATGGCGAGAGTGAGGTCGCCACGAGTGCGCTCGAGCACGCCGCGCACCATATCGGTCGTGCGCCGCAGGCCGTTCGTCACCGCGTCGGGGTAGTCAATCGTGACGAGCAGGCTGTAGATGTCGTCCATCACGCGCAGAACCTCTTCGCCACGCGCCGTCCGGCCCTGGCGAATAATGTCGAGCACATAGCGGCGCATTTCGCCGGCCGCCTCTCCGAGGCCGTTCAGATAGGGTGCCGCCTCGACGCCGAGAGCGCCAGGAGTAGGCAGAGATACTCCGGTCACGACGGCGAGGATGATGGCGGCCTCGGCATATTCCTTTTGCGCGTCCTGCACATAGCCGGTCCAGTAAATATCGGGCGCGGTCGCCAGCTCCCGGCGTGTCGCTGCGGCCTGCGTGCCGGCTGCTGCCAGGAGTTCAGCCGCGCGGTCGAACTCGGCCCGATGCGTCGCCCGCACAGACTGCGCGCAGTTACGGATAACGGCGCGCGAGTCAGCGAGGGCCTTTTCGCGCGCCGAGTTGCGGGCGTCGAGGTCGCGCAGCAGGCCATCGCCTATCTCCTCCAGCCCCGCGTCGGCCCCCATCTCTTAGGACGCCGCCGGTGGCGCGGGCTGCCGCCGCTCGCGGAGGCTGCGCCAGACGAACCAGGCGATCAGCACGAGGATGACCAGCGCGATCGGCAGGTCGAACGGGCGCATCGCCGCACGCACGTCCTCGGGCCGCCATGTGGCTCCCGCCCAGGCGAGCAGGAACGACCAGGGGAACGAGCCGAGGAAGGTGAAGAGCAGAAACTTCGGGAAGTTCATCCGGGCGACGCCCGCCGGGAAGGAGATGAATGTCCGCACCACCGGCACGAGGCGGGAGAAGAAGGCCGTCGCCTCGCCCCAGCGCGCGAACCACCGGTCGGCGGTATCAAGGTGGTGGGGCCTGATGAGCAGGTACTTGCCGTACTTCTCGACAATCGGACGCCCGCCGAGCGCACCGACCCAGTAGGCGAGCGCCGAGCCGAGTGTGCAGCCGACCGCCCCGGCCAGCCCCGCGATGATCAGGTCGCCAAAGCCGTGTACCAGGTAGCTGCCGGCGAGCGGCATGATTATCTCGCTGGGCAGCGGGATGCAGCAGCTCTCGATAGCCATGGCGAGAATGATGCCGGCATACCCAAACGTCGTGAAAAGGTTGAGGAGCGTACCCGAGAGGCCGTGGCCCATAATTCCTGCCTATCTGAAGTTGTGGCTTGGCGCTGCAGCATCGCTATCCGTGGCACCGAGGGCGCGACATACGATGATAAGGGCAGAGGCCGCCACGGCGGACGATGGAGCCTTCAATGTCAAGAATTCAACGACACCCACCTCTGTTATTCGTCGTCCTGGCGCCTGTCATTGTTGCGTGCGGTAATTTATCTCAACCGCACCCTGCCGTCAATCTCAGGTCCATCGCGTTGATCTCGACGGATGTGCCGCGAGGCTACACGCGTGATGTGGAGCGGTTTTGGACGAACGAACAGGCCGCGGCACGGGATCACATCCTGCGCTCCACGTACGACCGTCACGGTCGGGTTCGATCGTTCGAAGACAGCTACTTTCCTTCATACAGTGGCGCCGGCGTGGCCAGGGGCCTCACAAACGCCGGTAGCGAGGTTACGGAGTATCAGACCTACGCTCCGCAGGCCCCGGGACGCGCCCTGGCTCCGCATGTTAGCGTCTCCTCCGCGGCCGTCGCGATGACGAGCGTGTCCCCAGGTCTTAGGCTTAACGTCAGCCGAGTGCCCACCAGCCATGAGAAAGAGCTGTTGTAGATGCGTCCGTACGCCCTGTTGGAGATCGCCCGTGACAGTGTGAAGCTGACGAAACCTCCATCGTAGATGGTATTGTTTCGGATCATGTCACAGGCCGTCGGCCGATTTTGCGTGCAGTCGACGTAGGTGCGAAAAGTGTGAAAGCCGTTCCCCCTCCTGTCGATGCTAAGGGTTCCTCCGTGGTGGAACCAGCTCCCAGAGAACCGCCCGTAGGGCGCGGCGAGAGCACTCGCGACCACGTGAGAACTGCCTTCGAAACGATCGGACAGGACGGCGAGGCAAAGCACGATCGCGGCGACACTTGCGAGTTGGCGAGTCATCGGCACACTCCTTGTCGTTATGGGGCCTTTTACACAGACTACGCGCCGCCAAGTGACTATTGTTAACGGTCTATGTTTTTGGTTGACGAGAGTCTTCAAATGGAGTATGGTGAAAGAAGCTCGGTGAGATGGAGGATGTGGATGTCCACAAAACATGTCATGGCAGTTATCGGGTCGGCTCTACTCTTCGTCGGCGCCTTCAGTCCGGTTGTCACGGTCCCAATTCTCGGCGACTTCAGCTACTTTCAAATGCCCGAGGCGGCCGTCAAACAAGGTTATGTGAATGTTGGACACCTTGTAGGGGTTTCGCTTGTGGTGCTTGCGGGCATTTCGCTCTCTCTTGCGCTGACGAGAAAGTACGCGGGGCTTTGGTTCACGGGTTCCATTGGCGCGGCCATACCAATTGCGACATTCTTCGTCTTGCAAGCTGGGGTTGCGCGGGCAAGGTCGAAGATTGACACCAAGTTGCAGCTTATTCCAATCCGGTTACTGGCACAGCGACTTCAGCATGTTGCCGACGCCTCTTTGTCAACGATCTCGATCCAATGGGGCTGCGCCTTGCTTCTGGTGGCAGCGGCGTTGCTTCTGGCAGCGGCCAGCATGAAGGACACGCCGCGCGTGGCCACGGTAGCGGGGCTCTGAAAGCGGCAGACGTCTAAGGCGGACCGCGCGAGATAGAACTGCCGTCACTGAGACCTTTCGTCCAGCATATTCCGCGAGAGAAGGCAAATCTGACGGATTCAAGGGACACCTCTTCCAGGCACAAGGCTCGGGCGCCGGTGGGCCCGAATCAGCCGCACACCACCTCGCTTGGCAATGTCCAGCGAGAAGGAGGCGCTCTCGTCGCGAGGGACGACGAGCTTCATCGATTGATGTCCGCCGCGGATGCGGCCGCCGCAGGGATGGGACGGTTGATCCTTCTGACAGGAGATGAGGGCGTCGGTAAGACCCGGCTGGCCGAGGAGGTTTTGCAAGAGAGCCGCAACAGGGAGTTCCTGGTTGCCAGGGCACGCTGCGTGCAATCGAATCCAGTCGTGTTCTTCCTCGCGGTTCGCGAGCTTCTGCGAGAGCTCGACTGGGCGGCCATCTCCCACCCGGGACAAATGCCCCGACTACGACCGGAAGTCGAGCAGGCCATGAGTCCAGCCGGCGGCGACGTTTCGGAGGTGCTTGATACGGCGGAACAAGCGGGAATCGTCTCAGAGGTGACCTCATTTATCTCCAGTCTCGCGTTAGAGGCGCCCATTGTGCTTTTCGTCGATGATATCCAGTGGGCAGATACCGGCACTTTTCGACTAATTGAGCAGGTCGCCGAGGGAACGCGCCATGCGCGCGTGTGCCTGATCGCGGCGTGTCGGGACGACGCGTGTCTACAATCTCTGCCGGCGTTGGAGCGTTTGGCGGAGAAGATGACGATTCGCAACCTCTCGTTCAAGGGGACTACGGCCTTGACTGGCACGATCATGCACCAAGGTGAGGTGTCCGAAGGTTTCGGCGAGCTCGTCCAAAGGCGAACCGGCGGCAATCCGCGCAAGATCGAGGACATGATCCGATCCTTGGGTGGCCGATTCGAGCTCACACGTGAGATTGGTGCCGGGGGTATGGGCCGAGTCTTTCAGGCGATGGATGGCAAGACCGGAAAGACGGTCGCGGTGAAGGTCATGTTCGCCCAGGACGAGGCGGACTTAGACACGCTTCTGCGCTTTCAACAGGAGGGCGCGGTCCTTTCCACCCTCAAGCATCCCAACATCGTCAAGGTCTACGGCTCGTTTCTGGAGCAACAGGCCGGATGCATTGTGATGGAACTGGTGGAAGGCGCGTCGCTCGGTCAGATTCTTCGCTCCGGACGGCTCGATCTTGCACGTTGCAAGGTGTTGCTCCAGCAGGTGGCGTCGGCCCTCGTCTACGCTCACGGACGCTCGATCGTCCATAGCGATATCAAGCCGGACAACATTCTTGTCGCGAACAACGATCGGATCAAGGTCACGGACTTCGGCGTTGCTCGTCTGCTGCGTCCGGAAGTCTCGGCTTCACAGGCGACGACGGCAGCACCCGAAACGTTTGGGACACCCTTGTACATGGCCCCAGAACAGGTCCAGGGACACAAGCTGGACGGACGAACAGACGTCTACGCGCTGGGCGCAGTCGCGTATCACATGGTGACCGGCCGGCCCCCTTTCCAAGCCAATGACTCGCTGGCAGTCGCACTGAAACACCTCGAGGAAGCACCCTTACCCCCGCGTGCTCTAGACTCTCGCATCCCCGAGGACTGGCAGTCACTGATCGTCAAATGTCTGGAAAAGGACCCGGCCGCTCGCTTTCAGAGCGCCTCCTCGCTTGAACAAGCAGTCTCCGAACTGAGCGATGGCCAGTCGAGCCCGGCATCCCCGAGCTCGACCCAGGAGGATGCGGCGAAAACCGGCTCCATCGCTCCGGCCATGGATAGAACAGGTCGGAACGCTCCTGAGGAAACAAGACTGCTGCGCGTCCCTAAGCCGCTTCAGACGAAAACCGGCGATGGACCGGCGGCGCCCACGGGGACTGCAGCCGTCGAAAAGGAGGAACGAGTCCGATCACACAGGCACACGCGCCCAATCGTCACCGGCGTCGCCGCCGCCCTCCTCATTTCGATGGGACTCGCCGGTCTGTACATCTGGAAGAGTACGAGCGCGCATCGCACGGCGGCTGCCGCGCCCGCCTGGCGCTTTGTCGCGCAATGGGGTACTGCCGGATCTAGGACGGGGCGTTTCAGAGATCCCGAAGGAGTGGCCATTGGCGCCGGAGGCAACATCTACGTATCCGACTACAACAATAATCGGATCCAGGTGCTGTCGCCGCGGGGCACGCCTATCGCCAGCTTCGGGACTCGCTCCGGCGGCCAAGCTCCCGGACAGTTCCACGGACCCGCCGGGGTCGCGCTGGACTCCGCAGGGAACATCTACGTCGCGGACTCCAACAACAGTCGGATTCAGAAGCTCTCAACCACGGGCCGTCCGCTCGCCGTCTGGTCCAGCGGCTCAGGAGGGCGAATCTTCCGCGGCATCCACGGTCTCGCCGTCGACTCCTCCGGCAGCGTCTATGTGGCCGACTACTTCGCCAATCAAGTCGATAAGCTGGCACCCTCCGGGAATCTCGTCGCGAAATGGGGAGGACTTGGCTCGGGAGCGGGTCAGTTCAACCAGCCCGTCGATGTCGCGGTGGACCGCGTGGGAAACATCTTCGTGGCCGACTTCCAGAACAATCGGGTCCAGAAGCTTTCGCCCGCAGGAAAAGCGTTGGCGGAGTTCACGCAATGGGGCAAGAGCGGAACCGCGTTTGCCCGGCCTCACGGCGTGGCGATCGACAAGCACGGAAACATCTTCGTTGCAGACTATGCCAACAACGTCATCCAGGAGCTGTCGAGCGGGGGGAAACCGATTGCGCAGATAGGAGGTCCTGGCGCCGGGGGCGGACGGTTTACCCATCCGGTCAGCGTGGCGGTCGACGACGCGGGCAATCTGTACCTTGCGGATTCGGGAAACAACCGAATCGAGAAGTTCTCCCTCGTGCGCTAAGCTGCAATGTATGACGGTTGTGGGGTATTGCCGCCGGGCAGGAAGCCACATAATCTGGAAGAGATGTCAGGCTTACCGACCGGGACCGTCACCTTCCTGTTCGCGGATATCGAGGGCAGCACCAGGCTCTGGGAAGACCATCGCGGGGCGATGGAGGGCGCCCTTTCCCGCCACGATGCCATACTCCACGCCGCCATCAGCGGCCACTGCGGCTCGGTCATCGGCACCGGTGGCGATGCCTTCTTGGCGGCTTTCGCGCGCGCGCCGGACGCGCTGTGCGCCGCACTCGATGCGCAGCGGCATCTCTGGGCTGAGGAATGGGATCCGGCATGTGTGCTCCGAGTGCGCATGGCACTCCATACTGGAATCGCCGAAGAGCGAGACGGGAATTACTACGGCCCCACGCTCAACCGGGCCGCGCGGCTCCTCTCCGCTGGACACGGCGGCCAGATCCTGGTGTCGAGCTCGACACAGGAGCTGCTTCGAGACACTCTCCCGAGTGACGCAATGTTGCGCGACATGGGAGAACACCGACTCAAGGACCTGGCAAGCCGTGAACACGTCTTCCAGATCGTCGTGCCCGATCTCGCGGCCGACTTTCCCGCGCTCAAGACTCTGGATGCGCGCCCCACGAATCTGCCCCAGCAGCTCACGGCGTTCATCGGTCGGGAACGCGAAGTGCCGGCGGTGGCGGACATGGTACGCCGTGACGAGGTACGCCTGCTTACGCTGTTGGGGCCTGCCGGGACGGGCAAAACACGGCTGGCTCTGCGGGTGGGGGCCGAGCTTCGGGGAGACTTTCGGGACGGCGTTTTCTTCGTCTCGCTCGCGCCCATCAGAGATCCCGCATTCCTGGCGTCCGCGGTCGCCGAGGCGCTGGGCGTCCAGGAAACCGGGAACCGGTCCATGCTCGACGTCGTCAAGGAATTCCTCCGCGACAAACAGATGGTTCTGGTGCTGGACAACTTCGAGCAGATCGTCGAGGGCGCCGGTGTGGTCGCAGATATTCTGCGGGCCTGTCCCGGCATCCGGGCGATTGTGACGAGCCGCGAGGTCCTCCGCGTCTCGGGAGAGCACACCTTCGCGGTGCCACCGCTCGAGGTGCCCAACACTGAGAACTTGCCGCGAATCGAGATTCTTCTGCGACACGACGCCGTCGCACTCTTTGTCGAGCGGGCACAAGCCGTGAAAGCGGACTTCTCGCTCGGCGAGCAGAACGCGAGCGCGGTTGCGAAGATATGCGCCCGGCTCGACGGACTTCCTCTCGCCATCGAGCTTGCTGCGACGCGCATCAGACTCTTTACGCCACAGGCTCTCTTGGGACGACTCTCCAATCGTCTACAAATTCTCGTTGGAGGGGGCCGGGAGCTGCCGGACCGCCAGCAGACACTTCGCGGCACCATCGACTGGAGCTACGACCTGCTCGCCCCCGTTGAGCAGACCCTTTTCGCGCGGCTATCCGTGTTTTCCGGCGGGTGTGGGCTGGAGGCTGCTGAAGTCGTATGTCGCGATGACGTCGGCTCACAGCTGGATATCCTCGACGGCATCGCATCGCTGGTCGAGAAGAGCCTGCTGCGGCAGACGGAAGGAACGGAGGGCGAGCCCCGCTTCACGATGCTCGAGACGATTCGTGAATACGGACTGGAACGGCTTGCGCAGGCCAAAGATCTCGACCGCGTGCGGCGCGCGCACGCGCTGTACGTTCTCGAGCTGGTGGAGCTTGCGGAGCCGAAGCTTTTTGGCCCGGAGCAAGTGAGCTGGCTGAATCGGCTGGAGGATGAGCTCGATAACATCAGGGCGGCGCTCGAATGGGCAAAGGAATGTCGTGAGACTGAGGTAGGCCTGCGCGTGGCTGGCTCTCTGTGGCGCTTCTGGCGGGCGCGGGGGCACGTCAACGAAGGACGTCGTTGGCTAGATGCTTTCGTGGACCGAGCACGCGCCGAGGGGATCCCCGACTCGACCGGTTCAGGATTGCACGACTACACGCAGGCGCTTCTATGGGCGGCGTCGCTCGCGATCGACCAGGGTGAGTATGACAGCGCACAGTCTGACGCTGAGGAAGCTCTGGAGTCGCAGCAGCGAATCTGCGACAAAGGAGGTATCGCGCTAGCTCTGAACGTGTTAGGCATACTGGCCCACTATCGGAGCGAGCATAGCCGAGCAGCAACGCTCTATGGTGAGGGGTTGGCCCACTTTCGCGAAATCGAGAGTGACTGGGGCATCGCGCTCTCCCTCAACAATTTGGGTGCGCTTGAGATCGAGAGGGGAAACAGCGAGCGAGCGGCTAGTTACTACGAGGAGAGTCTGGCGATCGAACGGGAGCGCGGCGATAGCTGGAAGGTTGCACTCCTTCTAAACAACCTTGGCGATGTCGCCGCGGAGGCCGGCAGCCATGACGAGGCGCAGATCCTAAATGGTGAGGCCCTGCGCTTACATCGAGAATTGGGGTACGCAGCGGGTATAGCTGAGTCCCTCACTTGCCTAGCGAATGCCGCTGCCGCGCAGGGCGGCCTTCAGAAGGCGGTCAACAAGTATCAAGAGAGTTTCAGTCTCCATCAAAGACTGGGCGATAAGTGGGGTCTCACGGTGTGCATGGAGGGCCTGGCCGCGATTGCAGGCCGGACTGGACGGTGTCAATCGGCGGCGAGGCTCTACGCGGCGGCGTCCGCCCTGCGTGACGTCATTGGGCATCCAATATCGCCTAAGGATCGGAGGGGATATGATGAGGGCCTAAACGTGCTCCGCTCCGCCCTGGGTGCTGACGCATTCGAGGACGCATGGAACTCCGGACGCTTGATGCCGAGTGGAGAAGCGATCAAGGTGAATGTTTTGAATTGACGCACCTCTTTTCTGTGCGCGGTTTCGATTGTTCCGATCGAAGAGTCAATCCGATGTTGCGTTGGGAGGGTGCTAGCGCAAGTTCAACTCCAGCTTCGCTACCTGAAACGTGAAAGTGAGTGCTGCCCCATGTTTCTAGCCGTCCGCGTCATGCTGCTCTTCACCGTTATCCTGATTGCCTCCTCAGTTCCAGCTCTATCGTTCCAGAGCCTCGGGAGAGACGGAATCTCGGGCACCTGGCGAGTCACCCGGGTTTGTGTCTCAGGATGCTCGGGAAGGACAACGGGAACTGAGGTAATAGCGCCTGTTCAATACCGGGCCAACGTGCATCTGGGCACAGGCAATTCGTCCTTGGTGCTTTTTACGATCGGAAAACGGAGGATTCTGGTTCACAGTGCCACGACTTCGACACTGCTCAATGTCGTCGTACCCGGCGTGCGAATGCGCGGACCCAGCATTGACACCCGGGACAACACATTTGTCTCCACGTGGATCTGTATCCGGCCGCCTCACCTCCTGGAGGCGCAAAGATCCCTCGGAAGGGTGTCACCGGCCAGGCTCATGCCGCGCGCCATAGCAGACTGCTAGGGACAATCCGGGAGCTCGTTCGGTTCTGCGGAATCAGCGAGCTGTCACCTCCTCGGTAGAGGGGCCAGTCCGGAGCGATTTCATGCGGAGGTCTCGGGACATGCCGCACATCAGATCCGCGTGGCGTGTCGGTGGTTGCCGTCCCGCCTGGATCAGCGGTGCCCAGCAGACGTGGTTGACGAAGTGTTGAGTACAGCATAGCAAGGTGAGGTCTGCGCTAATCACCGCCCAGTGAAGCGCAGCGCCAAGAAGCGGTCCGTCCATCAAGGAGCGCGACATGATTGTTATGAGCCCTGTCGACGTTCATACGCTCTTGACCGGCGACGGTGCCCGCCTCTCGTACCGACGATTACAGGCGAACCAGGAGGCCGAGCGCGGGACCACCGCTCACCTACACAGCATGCAGAGCTACGGCGATTGGCAGCTCGGTCCAGGGGCCGAGCCTTCGCAATGGATACGCAGTGAACATGCCTTAGTATGCGAGTAGCCAGATTTTAGGACGGTCATCCGAGAGGACCGTATCGCGTGGGACGGACTGACTCAGCTGGGGAAGCGAGGTGAGCCTTGCGCATCGAGGCCTCCGTGACATCCATCTCTTGGATCCCCTTCGCCTCGATCGAGGGGCTGACGAAAATTCCGTTTGAGATGGGCATCTGCAAGTACGACGACCCGCCACGGCAGACGCTGCGCGATTTCAAGAGAAACCAGATCGAACAAGGCGAGGTTGGACCCGGAGCCATCCTGGGCGAGCGCGCATATCTGGAGGGAGGTCGACGGAAAGCAACGTTACGGGCCTCGACGACCTGCCGCGTTGCCCTGGCATCCCCCGACGTGTTTCCGCGTGAGGCGCTGGAAGAGCCCGCTCTTCAGCACGGACGTCGTCCTCGAACCGTGACGCCGGCACACAGGTGACAGAATGACGCAGGGAAGCCGTCACGGTAGTGACGCGCTGGCGGAAGCGCGGGAAACGATCTCCCGGCAGGCGGAGGAAATCGACCACCTGCGCGGCCAGCTGGCGGATGAGCAGTTTGCTCAGGATTTGCGCGCGAGACTCGTCCTAGCAAGTACCGCCGGCACCGTCGCCGCTCCCGTCACCCGCGAGCGGCTCCTGGAGCTGATTGTCGAGGCAGCGGCCCAGGTTATTTCGGCTCGTGGCGCGTCCCTCTTCCTCATTGACGAAGAGAAACAAGAATTGGCATTCGAGGTGGCGCTTGGCAAGAAAGCGAAGGAGGTCGGAAAGTTCCGTGTGCCGTTGGGCCATGGTATTGCCGGTCTAGTAGCGGTATCCGGCCAGGCGATGGCGGTGTCCGATGCGGAGAATGACCCGCGCCAGGCATCGGACATCTCAGAAAGGATCGGGTACTGGCCCCGGAGTTTGCTCTGCGTGCCCCTCTTCTATGGCGATCAGGTGATCGGCGTTCTCGAGCTGTTGGACAAGGATGGCGCCGAGTCCTTTACTGTCCGGGACATGGAGCTCCTCGGAGTCTTTGCCAATCTTGCAGGCGTGGCAATCGAGCAGTCCCGCACCCAACAGAACGTGACGGCGCTCATTGAAAACCTGGTGCATTCGGTCGGAGACGTGTCCGGCGAGCAGCAGGGGACCCTATTGCCCGGCGCTCGGGACTTCGCACTCCACATGCAGGACGGTGACACCTCGTACCGACAGGCTATCGAGATCGCTCAACTTGTGCATGCGATCGTCTCCGAAGGTGGAGAAGCCTCGCGTGCAGTCCTGGCCATCCTTCGCGGCTTTGTGGAATATCTGCAATCCGGACATCTGGCGGAGTCGGGTATGAGCTGGTGATCCATCGACGGCCCGCGTACAGTGCGGCGTTTGCTCAGGATTCTCTGCAGATACTACCTACCGGACTGCCCGCCGGCGAGATCACGGCGGCATGGGCATGGGAGGGAAGCACAGGAAAGGGCGTGAAGGTCGCCATCATCGACAGTGGGATCGAGAATCGCCATCCCGGGCTACCCGGCTCCCCCGTTGCCGGCTATGTGGCGATCACGGCGGACGCGGACGAAGCGCTGGTTTACGATACGTCCCCACATGGCGATGTCTTCGGCCATGGGAGCGAGCTCTCCCAGAGCCTCCCCAGGTTGGCCGTGTTGGTTGGAGTACCCGAGGTGACGCTGGTGCCACATTTGAGCCTTCTGAACTGCGCCTCGACGAAGTATCACACCCTGCAAAAAGTTGACCGTGATCTGCTATCCGCCGTGTTTGAGCGGCATTGTGCCGATCTGATGCGCGAGTTCTTCCCGGACGTTACTCTGGGTAGTTTCTTGGAACGCCCGTCCGGCCCGGGTCACGCGCAAGGCGGACGAAGGAACACGGACCGCACCCAAACGGGCGATCCCCCAGCAGGGGTGATTGACGAGGTATCGAGGACGGCGTAGTATGATGATGTTCGCGCGCCCCGAATCCCACTGAAGCTCGGCACTCAATCAGCGGTCCGTCATCAAGGAGGGCATCATGGCTGTCACCGGCCCCGTCCAGGTCCATTCACTCTTGACCGGCGACGGTATCCGCCTCTCATACCGACGATTCCAGGCGAGCCAGGAAGCCGAGCGCGGGACGATCGTGTATCTGCACGGCGTGCAGAGCCACGGGGGCTGGTACGTCGACGCCGGCACGGAGCTGGCTCGCAACGGGTATACGGTGTACATGCCGGACCGCCGGGGCTCGGGGTCGAGCCAAGGACCTCGCGGATTCATGCGCGACCGCCGGCAGCTGGTGGACGACCTCGGTCTGTTCGTGGATCTAGCAAGAAACGCACACCCGGATGCCCCGCTCTTTCTCATAGGCAACTGCTGGGGTGCAAAGCCGGCGGTAGCGTTCGCCCTGCGGGCACAGGAGCAGCCGGCGGGATTGGTGCTCCTGTGCCCAGGAGTCATCACGCGCGTGCCCGTTCCCAAGCTCGACGCTCTCAAGGCGGCGGTGGGGCGTGTCATCGGGCCGCGCTGGATGATCCGCCTGCCGATGACCCCCGAGATGTACACCGCGGATCCGCACTACCTGCAGTTCATCCGTGAGGACCCTCTCGCGTTACGCGAAGCAACCGCGCACTTCTGCATCGAGAGTTTTCTTTGGGAACGCGCACTGCCAAAACAGCGGGACCTGCGCCTTCCCCTCCTCGTCATGCAGGCCGGTGAGGATCCAATCGTGGATATCGAGGCGACGTCTCGTTGGTTCGCCCATCTGACTTCACAGGACAAGGAGTGGCGGGACTATCCCACCTTCAGGCACACGCTGGACTTCGAAGAGCGGCGACACGAAGTTTGGAACGATCTGGTGCGATGGCTCAATCAGCGGACTATTCCGCATTCGGGCGCCCAGGAGGCGGTGCCGGTCGAGAGGATCACCACGGCGCCGAGTCAGGTCCAAATGTGAGAACCATATCGCGCGTCGAAGTATTGACCGCGGCGCTTCCTTTCAGGTTCTCTTTTGGACATGCGCTCGCGAGCCGTGCCTCCTCCACCAACGTCTTCGTCAAACTCACGCTCGACGACGGCTCGTTCGGTCTCGGTGAAGGGGTGCCAAGAGAATATGTGACCGGCGAGACGGTGGACTCGTCGGTGGTCGCTCTCGGCGAGCGCTTCGCCCCGGCTTTGATTGGCCGGCACCTGCGGCGGCCGGGGGACGTCCCGGAGCTGATAGGAGAGGTGACCAATCGGGCGGCGTCCTCCGACGGAGTCGTGGAGGGAGCCACGCGTTGCGCTCTCGAGCTAGCGCTGCTCGACGCGGCGGGCAAGGCATTCGGACTTCCTGTCAGCCATTGGTTGACGGGACGCACGGCTTCTCGCGTTCGATACACGCTGGTCATCCCGTTCTCTTCCCCCCGGCGGCTCGCGGCAATCGCGTCTCTCGGCCGAGCCGCCGGCATCGTCCACGTCAAGGTCAAGGTAGGTGACGATATCGACGCCGATCTAGCGGCGCTGCGGCTGCTGCGTCGAGTTTTTGGCCCGAAAGTCGATATTCGCGTCGATGCCAATTGCGCGTGGACGGCCGATCAGGCGTTAGACGCGATCGAGCGCATGCGGGTGTATCGGATCAGCGGAGTGGAACAGCCGGTGCCCGGCCAAGATCTCAACGGTCTGCGGCGCGTCACCGCCGGCACGAAAGAGCTGATCATCGTTGACGAGTCCGTGCGGACCGTCGACGAGGCACGAGAGCTGGCCGCTACCGGAGCGTGCGACGCTTTCAATATTCGTGTATCCAAGTGCGGCGGGCTGCTCAACTCGCACCGCATCGCGCAGGTGGCGGCCGCCGCCGGCATGCCGTGTGTCGTGGGGGCGCAGGTTGGGGAGAGCGTCATTCTGTCCATGGCCGGGCGTCACCTGGCGGCAGCGATCGGCGCTCGCTACGTTGAGGGCTCGGCCGGGCGAATCCTGCTCAAGAACGATCTATCTCGAGATCGAGTGCTTCCGGGACGCGGCGGATGGGCGCGAGTACCGGAAGGACCCGGACTCGGAATGCGCGTCAACGAGGACGCATTGCGCAAGGATGGACAGCTTCGGCACGTGGTCGAGGCTTCGAGTACGGAGAAGGAGCCTGCGATATGAAAGCAATGACGGGCGGTACGACCATCCAGAACGCGCTGCGGCTCTGGCTCCGGTACAGCAATGGCGACGCATTCGAGGAGGCGACGCGGCACCCAGCCGAGGCGCAGGAACGAAAGCTGCTCGAGATCGTGAATCGCAACAAAGGCACGGAATACGGGCGCGAGCGCGACTTTGCTCGCGTGCACTCGATCAAAGACTTCCAGAACGCGGTGCCGCGCAACACCTACGAGAGTCTCAGCTCCTCGATCCATCGCATGACGCGCGGGGAGCGAAACGTCCTGACCGCGGACGAACCTCTAATGTTTGCCACCACCAGCGGCACCACGGGACGCGCCAAGTACATCCCGGTCACACCCAGCTACCTCAAGGAATACAGCCACGGCATCAACGTACACACCCACCGTGTTTTCGCCGATTATCGGGACATTCTCGGTGGCAAGATCCTGGCCTCCAGCAGCAACGACATGGAGGGCCGCACCGAGGGCAACCTGCCGTTCGGGGCGATATCCGGGTACATGACGCGGACGCAGCCCGAGTCCATCCGGAGCTTTTTCGCGCTCCCTCAGGACGTGGCCATGATAAAGAACATCGATCAGAAGTACTACCTGACGTTGCGCCACGCCCTGGCAAAGGACGTGCGATGCCTCCTGACCCCGAATCCCTCCAGCCTGCTGTTGCTGGCCGAGAAAATGAACCTCTATTCGCAAGAGCTCATTCACGACATTCGAACGGGTTCGGTCAATCCGTCATTCTTGCCCGAGAATCCCGCGCCTCGCTTGACAGCCGGCTTGAGGGCCGACCCGCGA
>QHBP01000273.1 GCA_003244175.1 Chloroflexota bacterium
GCCCAGGTGACGGATGTCGCCATCATCGTGGTGGCCGCGGACGACGGCATCATGCCGCAATCTGTGGAGGCTATCTCGCACGCGCGCGCGGCCAACGTGCCGATCATCGTCGCGTTGAACAAGGTGGACAAGGCGGATGCCAATCTCGATCGGGTCAAGGCGCAGATAAGCGAAGCCGGCCTGACGCCTGTCGAGTGGGGCGGCGACATCGAGATCGTTCCCGTGTCCGCCAAGACGGGCGAGGGTATCGATTCCCTGCTCACCACGATTTTATTGACGTCTGAGATCGCACATTTCCGGGCCAATCCCGACAAGGCGGCGGCCGGAGTGGTAATCGAGGCTCAGATGGATCGCAGCCGCGGCCCAATGGCCACGATCATCGTCCAGTCGGGGACGCTCAAGCTGGGGGACGTGGTCGTGGCGGGGAGCTCGTACGGCAAGGTCCGTGCACTCTTCGACGATCGCGGCAAGCATCTGCGCCTGGCCAAACCCGGGACGCCTCTCGCCCTGCTGGGACTGAATGAGGTGCCGGAGGCGGGTGACAAGGTCCAGGTTCTATCAGACGAAAAGGTAGCGCGGCTGGTCGCATTGCA
The DNA here is from genome assembly GCA_003244175.1 of Chloroflexota bacterium. Classification (GTDB taxonomy): domain Bacteria; phylum Chloroflexota; class UBA5177; order UBA5177; family UBA5177; genus QHBP01. The sequence continues at coordinate 594 of QHBP01000273.1, forward strand.
GCGCACGCGAGAGAAGCGAGTCGAGGGGTTGGCGTCGACGCGGGCCGGCGGCGTGGATATCCTGCAGCAAATCGCGGCCGGGCACATCAAGGAGATGAACCTGATCATCAAGGCCGACGTGCAAGGATCGCTCGAGGCGATCGAGCAGGCCTTGAAGGAGCTCAACCTCTCCACAGCTCGTGTGAGAATCATTCACTCGGCGGTCGGCGGCGTTTCCGAGTCGGACGTGCTGCTCGCGGCGGCCTCCGAAGCGCTCGTCATCGGCTTCCACACTCGGCCAGATCCCGCGGCGCGACGGGCGGCGGAGGAGCGCAAAGTCGAGATCCGCTATTACGACATCATCTACAAGCTGACCGAGGACATCGAGCTCGCGCTCAGCGGCATGCTCGATCCGGTGTACGAAGAGGTCGTTCGGGGACACGTCGAAGTGCGAGCGACTTTCAAGGCCGGGCGAGTCGTCATTGCCGGCTGCTACGTGACCGATGGAACGATCACGCGCAATGACGAGGCGCGTGTGTTCCGCGGTGGTCAGGTGGTGACGACGGGCCGCATCTCGTCGCTCAAGCGCTTCAAAGAGGACGCGCGCGAAGTTGCCACCGGGTACGAGTGCGGCATCGTGATCGACGGCTTCAATGACCTGAAGGAAGGCGACGTCATCGAGGCGTACGGCCAGCAACGAGTCTCATAGGTCCGCGGGCGAGGGCGAGTAAACTGTCGCCCTCGCCCCGGCGGCCATACTCTTTCTGGGGAGGAAGCCGACATGAGCGAACGTCGCCGGCAGCGCGTGGCGGAAGAGATCCAGCGGCGTGCCAGCCAATTCATTCGAGAAGAGCTGAAGGACCCTCGGCTGGGGTTTCTGACGATTACGGGTGTGGACATCAATTCCGACCTGACCCACGCCATCCTGCACGTCAGCGTGATGGGCACCGAGGAGGAGCAGCGCGAGACCATGCGAACGCTGCAGCGGGCAAAGGGACTGATCAAACGCGACATCGGCGATTGGCTGCAAATTCGTACGGTGCCGGACATTGCCTTCAGACATGATACGTCGATCGAGCGAGGCACCCGTATCCTGCAGATCATGAACACCCTTGAACAGGAGGATGGAGCCAATGCAGGAACCTAGCTCGCTGGATCGCGCTCTCGACGAGGCTGTCAGTCTTCTCTTAGGGGCTCAGCGGATAGGAGTTATCGCGCACGTCAATCCCGATGCGGATGCGATTGGCGCGGTACTTGGACTGGCCGGAGGGCTGCGGGCGCTCGGGAAAGAGGTGTATCCGACGCTCAATGACTACGTGCCCGATTACGCACGTTTCCTCGAAGCGTCCGCAAACATCGAACCTGCATTCCCTGTCGATCCGCTCGACGTGATCATCTGCGTCGATGCGGCGGACGTCGAGCGCGTCGGAGATGTATATCTCCAGAATCCCGAGCGCTTTCAGTCAACACCGGTTCTCAACGTGGACCATCACCGCACGAATCCGCGGTTTGGCCGCGTCAATTATGTCGATCCCACCGCCTCCTCAACCTCCGAGCTTTCCTACCGGATTCTCAGCCACATGGAAGCTCCCATCGACACCGACACTGCGACCGCGCTGCTTTTCGGCATCGTCGGCGATACCGGATCCTTCCAGAACGGCGCCACCACACCCGGGTCTTTGGAGACGGCCGCGGCGCTTCTGCGCTGTGGTGCGGATAGCCAGCGCGTCGCGTTCTACCTGTTCGAATGTAAGCGCTTTGTCGCGGCGCGACTCTGGGGACGCGTGCTGAGCACGATTGAGCTGGATCCACGTCGCCGCATTGTCTTCGCCTGTCTGAGCCAGACCGAGCTTCATGAAGAGGGAGCCACGGTTGACGAAACGGAGGGCATTGCGGAGTACCTCCGTGGCATCGAGGACGCCGACGTCGTGATGCTGATGAAGGAGACGGAAGAGGGCTCGATGCGCATCAGTATGCGTTCTCGGCCAAATGTCGATGTATCCGTGATCGCAACCACGCTCGACGGTGGCGGCCACCGGCAGGCTGCCGGCTGCACCATCCCCGGCCCTTTCGCCGCCGCCAAGGAGACTTTGGTCAACGCATATGACCGTCTGAACTCTTGATACACGGGATCCTTCCTGTAGATAAACCGCTAGGTTGGACGTCGCACGATGTGGTGGTAAAGGCACGGCGCGTGTGCGGACAACGTTCCGTGGGCCACGCGGGAACTCTGGACCCGCTTGCCACGGGTGTGCTGTTGCTGGTTCTGGGAGATGCGACGCGACTTTCGCAGTACCTCATGGACACGCCCAAGTCCTATTGCGCGGAGGTCGTGCTGGGCGCAACCACGGAGACGGACGACGGCGAAGGCAGCCTGCGGGACCTGGCCGATGCCACGCATCTGACCGAGGCAAATATTCACCACTGCCTCCAGCGTTTCCGTGGCGAGATCGCACAGGTCCCGCCGGCATATGCCGCCGTCCACCACGGTGGAGAAAAGATGTATAAACTGGCCCGCCGTGGAGTGCGAATCCTTGGCCCAGCGCGCCGGGTGCAGGTCCATCATCTCGAGATGATCTCCTGGCATGCGCCGCGGCTGCGTCTTCGCGTCATCTGCGGCTCCGGAACCTATATTCGGTCCATTGCCCGTGATCTGGGAAGCGCTCTGGGCGTCGGAGGCTATTTGCACGCGCTACGCCGCATTGCCAGTGGCACGTTCTCCATCCGCGATTGCCTGCCGCTCGAGTCCGTATCGGATGTCGAAGCGGTTCGGGACAATATCGCGGCGCCTGACCGCGCCGTGTTGGACTGGCCGGCGGTGGTGCTCGATGATCTTGGGGTTCGTGCCGTGTGTCATGGCCAGGCCGTCGGACTTGGCCGATCACACGTCGGACAGGTACGGCTGTATGACGAGGTGGGACATTTGCTGGCTCTGGGTCGTGCCGACGGTGCGCTTGTGAGACCGTTCCGTGTGTTTCAGCGGGGACCGTAGCGCATGCGGCAGGTACGCAAGCTGACCGATCTGGAGCGCGATCGGGCGACCGTACTGACCATCGGCGCGTTCGACGGCGTTCATCTGGGTCACCAATTTCTCATCCGCCAGGTTGTCGAGCGGGCACGCCGCCTTGAATATGACTCGATGGTCGTGACTTTCGATCCGCGCCCGCTGGTGCTTCTACGCCCTGGGAGCCTGCAGCTGACCGACGGGTTATCGAAAGCCCGCGTGATCGCGACCCTCGAACCGGACATCATGGCAATGCTCGAGTTCACGCGTGAGCTGGCGAGCGTGCCGGCGGAAGCATTTCTGCTTTCGGTCCTCGACCGTGTCAGTGTGGCGGAGGTCTGGGTGGGCGGGGATTTCGCCTTTGGGCACAATCGCACGGGGGACGTGAACTTCCTGATTCGAAACGGAGAGGCGTACTCTTTCGCCGTGCATGTCGTGCCGCGGCAAAAGCTCGAAGGAATGCCGATCAGCAGCAGCCACATTCGCGCATGTCTGTCCAAGGGAGACGTGGAAGGAGCAACGCGTATGCTCGGCCACTACCCTGGCTTCTACGGTCAGGTCGTGTCGGGTTACGGACGAGGAGCGCAGCTCGGCTTCCCGACGGCCAACGTCCAGCCGCCGTCCGCGCAGCTCCTACCGGCCACGGGTATTTACGCGACTTACGCCACTCTAGGCGCAAGGCGACTCAAATGTGCCGTGAGTGTGGGGTATAATCCCGTCTTTGGGGGCAAGCGCATTGTGGTCGAGGCGTACATCCTGGATTTTGATGAGGACATACGTGGTCGAGAGATTGGTCTTGACTTCGTGGCGCGGATTCGTGACGAGGAAGGATTCAGTACGGTGGACGCCCTGGTGCAGCAGATGAACAGAGATGTCGACCAAGTGCGAGCCGCGCTGGACCCGGTGTAGCGCCGAGCTACGTAGGTACGAGGCCGCGGAGGGCCGAGCTACGCCGTTACGCTGCCGATGAACACGCCGATGGCGCTTTCGGCGGCGATTTGTTCCGCTGCACGCTTGCTGGTGTCTCGCCCGCGACCCAGGACGCGGACGCCTACTCGCACCTCGACCGCAAACGACTTGGCGTGATCGGGCCCGCTTTCGTCGACCAGATGGTAGGTTGGCGTTTGCTGCATGTCGGCCTGCACCAGCTCCTGCAGCACTGACTTGGCGTTCTTGTGCAAGCGGCCTTCGACGACCGCATCCAGCTCACGGGACACGAACTTCAGTGCAAACTGTCGCGACGCGTCGTAGCCACGGTCCAGGTAAATAGCCCCGAGCACGGCTTCAAAGGCGCAGGCCAACCCTCCCGGGCGCTTGCGACCGGCGCTCAGCTCCTCGCCGCGTCCCAAGAAGAGATAGCTGCCGAGGTCTATGTCCTGAGCGAATCGGGCAAGAGTTTCGGTGCGGACCAAAGCCGAGCGAAGGTTCGTCATCTCGCCTTCTCCGATCCCGGAGAAACGCCCGAACAGGTAATCCGTCGTGATAAGCCCGAGCACCGCATCCCCCAGGAACTCGAGTCGTTCGTTTGATGGCCAAGCCCGGTTGATCTCATTGAGATAGGAGCGGTGGGTCAGCGCCTCACGCAGAAGCGTTGGATCATGGAACTCCATCTCGAGGGCGCGTTGGAGCGCGGTCACCCGTTCCCCGTTCTGCAGTGGGCGGTCTACCGGGTGCGACGACATCTCGGGATCGCACAGGTGCGGCGCCTCGTGTTCCGCCGCGGCGTTCCCGCCGGCAATCGTACCGCCGGCGGAGCGGCTGAGGCGAGTCAATCTGGATCGAAATTGTTGGCCAAGCACGGACTGAGTCATTGGAGCGATTGTATCACCGTGTTTGGGTCTCAGGAGGCGGCGCAGAGGTGACGTGCAGAGGTCGTACGGTGTCGAATGGAGGAAGACATGGCACAATAGGTAAACAAGGGGCCGGCCATCTCGCCACTTTTTGGCAGGACGCCGAAGGAGCGCACGTCAGGAGGACGATTTCATGCCTGTTTATGAATATGTGTGCAAGGATTGCCAGACGCGGTTCGACAAATTGACGCGCGGCGCGGATGGACAGCATGTCACATGCGAGTCGTGCGCTAGCGGAAACGTGCGGCGTCTGATGTCCACTTTCGCCACGGTGGGTGGGTTCGACGACACGTTCGTTGCCGGCGAGAACATGGGCGGTGGCGGCTGTTGTGGTGGTAGCTGCGGTTGCGGCCACTAGTCCAGATCAGGACTTACTTTCCTATGCAGAAATCGCGGAAAATCCTATCCAGAAGCTCGTCGTCGACATCCGCACCCGTAATCTCCCCCAGTGCCACCGCCGCTGCTCGAACGTCCAAAGAGACGAGGTCGAGCGGAGTGCCCTGGTCCATGCCGTCGAGAGCCGTGGACAAGGCTTCGCCGGCACGGCGGAGAGCTTCCTGATGACGGACGTTGCCCACGGTTACCTCGTGGCGCTCTCCACCCACCGCAGCGCGTTCTAGCGCCTGTCGCAATGACGCGAGACCGTCTGGTTGAAGGGTCGTACTCGAAACGACCTCGCCCGGATGGAGCCGGGTGATGATATGCGAAGCGTCGAGCTCGGTAGGTAAGTCTGACTTGTTCAATGCCAGGATCAGGCGCTGGCGCTGGGAGTTCCCGTTCAGCGATGCAGGTGTGCCGGCCAATGTCTCCACGGCCATTTCGTCCGGGGGTCCGTAGGGTCGGGACCCATCGAGCACCAGCAGGGCCACGTCCGCGCCGGCAAGTGCGCGTACGCTGCGCTCGACACCTATTCGTTCGACCACGTCCTCGCTGTTGGTGAGACCGGCAGTGTCCACCGTTCTGAAGGCAATGCCTCCAATTTGCAGGTGTTCTTCGATAGTGTCACGCGTTGTGCCGGCAACCGGCGTCACGATGGAACGCTCCAACCCTAAGAGACCATTCATGATGCTTGACTTGCCAACATTTGGACTGCCCACAATCGCGAGACTGGCTCCTTCGCGCAAAACAATGCCCTGCTCGGCTCCCCGTAGCAGTGTTTCGACACCGTGACGCACCTTCTCCAGTTGAGACACGGCGGAGGCTTCGAGCCGAGCAGGGATGTCGTCCTCCACGAAATCGACCATCGCCTCCATGTGGGCCAGGGCGCCTATGAGCTCGTGCCGCAGGGGCTCGATGCGGGCAGAAAGCCATCCCGCGAGCTGCTGAATGGCGAGGTCGAGTCCCGTGTTGCTGTTTGCTCGCACCACATCCAGCACGGCCTCGGCCTGATCGAGCGCAAGTCGCCCGTTGAGAAAGGCACGTAGCGTGAACTCTCCCGGCCGCGCTTGACGGCACCCCTNNGAGACGGACGATGTGCGCCAGCACGAGCGGACTGCCGTGGCAATGCATCTCGAAGACGTCCTCGCCCGTGTAGCTGCCTGGTGCGACCATCAGGCAGGCGAGCCCTCGATCCACCGATCGCCCGACGCTGGGGTCGACGAGAGTTCCGTGGCGCAATCGGTGGGATCTCCAAGGCGACGCGAGCTTCGGATAGAACCTCTCGGCGAGAGAGGGGCTCAGCGGCCCGCTGGTTCGCACGATGCCGACGCCGCCCTGACCCGGGGGGGTCACGATTGCGACGATAGTGTCGCTTTCCATGTAGACAGGCCCGCGCAGGCGCTAGCGGGGTTCGCTAGCGGGGGTTCGCTCCGGGGACGTGCGGCTGGTCTCACTTCTCGAGATGCGTTTCGGGGCCACGACGACCCTCCGCGCCGGTCCCTCACCTATGCTGTACGTCTCCACGTCGAGCGCGTCCCGCAGAGTGAGATGGATGATTCGCCGATCGCCTGCCGCCATGGCCTCCAGAGTGAAAGCCTTGCCGCTGCGCCGCACTCGTTGTCCGATGCGATCAGCGAGCGAGCGTAAGGATTCCTCGCGGCGCTCCCGGTAGTTTTCGATGTCCACCACGATGCGCGGCCACTGCCGCCGGTTCTTCGACAAGATCAAGTTGACCATGAACTGCAGCGCCGCCAGGTTGTCTCCACGCCTTCCGATAAGCACACCCGAATTGTCGCCCTGGACGGCAAGCATGATGGGGTTTTCGGTGCTGCGAACTGCCACCTCGGCGTCGAAACCCATGACGTCGAGTAGCTCGCGGAGAACCTCCTGGCCCTCCTCGGCGAGGTCCCTCCCGTCCTGCGACGGACGGGAAGACGGGATTGCTGTCGCGGTGGCGGACCGGGGATGTTCCTCCTCGCCGTCCTCATCCTCCATGTCTTCGTGATCTTCGAAGGCTGACGTCTCGGTGTCCCAGGAGTCGCTCTCATCCGCCCCCGCCTCCGGTAGAACGTCCAGCGAGGGCTGCCGGACCGCGACGCGCGCGGGTTCGGCTCCGATGCCGAACACACCGCCCCTCCCGGCGGTGATGACGGAGATCTCCAACTCTGAGCGATTCACGCCTAGCGTGCGCTCCGCCTGGCTTATCGCATCCTCAACCGTTCGGCCCGAAAACTCAACCGCGTCGTCCACCTGCTCGTCCTCCTCCTCTGGCGCGATTCGCCCTCTTACGAACAGCTCGTGGTTCTCCCGTATTCGATTGTGGCACGGTCGTCTTTTCGCCGTCAGCGCTCTGTCCATTTCCGTCGCCGTTCTGCGGCGTGCTGGAAGGAAGCGGACGGACAGGTCGTGCCGTCTTGCCGATGCCGTTAGATCCTCGATTCGACAATGCCGCTCTGGCGGCCAGCAGCTCCCCCGGACGGGGCAGTAGTCCCCAGCCGGTGATGCGTGATTGAATGGCGATGCCGATGATCGTCGACGTCACCCAGTAGAGCGAGAGGCCGGATGCGTACCGCGTCGCAAAGAAAATGATCATCAAAGGCATGAAGTTCATCATCGTGTTCATCATTTGCTGCTGCTGATCACTGCTCTTGACCAGCATCATGCGCGACTGGATCCACTGAGTGATGCCCGCCAGGACCGGAAGAATATACAGCGGATCGTGTTGCCCAAGACCGTTGCTCAGCCAAAGAAAATGGGCGTGATACAGATCATAGGCCCTGCTCACGGGAATTGACGACCCGCTCACGGCATAACACTGTTGCAGCCATTGACTCATGGTGCCGGGGTGACTGCTTCCACAAGTAGACTTTGCCGCAACAAACAAATGGTGTATCACCGTAGGGGATTGACCAAGGTGAAGGAGGCCGTAAAACAAGCCGATAAGGATGGGAAACTGCAGCAGTGTTGGCAGGCATCCCATGGCCGGATTGGCATTGTGCTCCCGATACAGGGCCATCGTCGCCTGAGTCAATTTCTCACGGTCTTTCCCGTGCTTTTGTTTCAGCTCCGCCATCAAGGGTTGGAGCCTTTGCATCTTCTTGGCGTTGCGTAGCTGGGTAATCTGCAGAGGCGACAGCACGAGCCGCACAAAGATCGTGAAGAGAATAATGCCTATACCCGCGCTCCCTACGGTGTGGGCGAGCCAGAGAAGGCCCAACTCCATGGGGTGCGAGATGAAGCCGAATAATGAGCCCACCGATATCTCCTGTCTTACGGGACCGGGTCGTAGCCGCCGGGGTGAAAGGGATGGCAACGGAAGATGCGTCGGGTCCCGAGCCACATTCCTCGTCCCGTGCCGTACTTCTCCACGGCCCGTCTTGTGTATTCCGAGCACGATGGCTCAAAGCGACAGGCGTTGCCGAGCAACGGCGAGAAAGTGCGCTGGTACAAGACAATGATTCCCATTACCAGTCTACGCATTAGGAGCCCTCTCCATCCTCTCGACGAGCGCCCCACGGCGGCGCAAGAGATGGGCAATGGCTTCCGCAAGATCGCCGTACGATGCCTGGGCGGCCGCTGGTCGGGCGATGAAGACAAGATCCTGGCCCGGCTTGAGCTTGGGAAGATGGCAGCGAACGGCTTCCCGCATTCGGCGCTTGACACGGTTGCGAATTGTTGCCTTTCCTATCTTCTTACTGACGGAAAAGCCGATGCGTATGTCGCTCGAGCGCACCGGTAGTAGGTAGAGAGCTATCAGCGTACTTCCTGAGGAGCGACCAAATCGGCGAGCGCGAGTGAAGTCCTGGGAACGTGTGAGTCTATGTCGCTTCGGTAGCATGAGTGCCACCTAGACCGTCAGGCGATAACGTCCCTTCAGGCGTCGAGCTTTCAGCACGCGCCGGCCACCCTTGGTGGCCATGCGAGCCATGAACCCGTGCTCGCGCTTTCTCGGTATCCGTTTCGGTTGGTACGTTCGTTTCATTCGTGAGCCTCATTAGCCCGAGAGTGTAATGACGGATGAAAAGGAGAGCAGGCCTTCGTGCATATAAAGCCCCCAGCACTCTCCGGTTGGAAACGGCTGAGGACAAAAAGGACGCTCGTATTCTACTCCTATGTGGCGCCCGATTATAGGTTCCGCTCACGAAATGTGTCAATGGTCAGCCAGTATCAGGGCGGAACCGACAATCGCCGCAGTCTCAGCTCGCAGCATGCGTGGACCCAGTGTGGCGACACGCCCCCCAGCCGCCTCCACCGCCGTTGCCTCTTCTCGCGTAAATCCCCCTTCCGGACCCACGAAAAGACCGATGGAAACGCCGTCGCCACGAGGCATGCGACCAATGGACGTCTCTCGCTCTTCCTCCCAGAGGAGGATCATCGGACCCTCTTCGCGTGCGCTCTGGACTGCTTGCGCAAACTGGACCGGTTCCTCGACCGTGGGGATTCGCCCGCGGCCGCATTGCTCGGCAGCCTCGCGCACGATCGCGAAAAAGCGCTTCCAGCGTCCCTCGCCGATCTCCGGCGGCACGGAGCGCGTCGTAATGACGGGAACGAAGCGTGTCACCCCGAGCTCCGTGCACTTTTGCAGGATGGTCTCGAGTTTCACGCCCTTCACTAGTCCCTGGTAGAGGGTAACCGCGATGTCCGGCTCGGCCTGGTTCTCACGCATTTCGACCACGACGCCACCGACTTCCCTGCCCACCGCCTCTAGCCGGACAACCCATTCCTGTCCGCTGCCATCGAGCACGACTACAAGGTCTCCAGCACGCTGACGCAGGACGCGCCGAATGTGATGAGAGACTTCCCGTGGGAAATAAACCTCACGGTTCTCGAGGCACTCAGGGGACAGGAAAAAGCGGTGCAGCATCACACAGGTCGTCGAGCCGGGATCAACCACCAGTCGCCCTCTCGGGTCTGATGCTCGAGATGCATGCCGGCTGCCCGAAAAGCGGATCGGACGGCGTCCGCTCGCTCCTCGATGATCCCCGAGGCCAACAGCAGCGCCCCCGGCCGGAGCGAGGCAGCGAGGGCCGGAGACAGCTCAATCAGGACGCTGGCGATGATGTTCGCCAGCACGAGGTCAAAGCGCTGCCCCGCTACTGCTGCGATCGATCCATGCTCGACTGAAATTCGTCCGGACAGGTCGTTGGCGTCGACGTTGCACCGCGCAACGTCGACGGCGACCTCACTAACATCGAGCGCAATCACATGTGCGCCAAACAACGCGGCGGCCATGGCGAGGACGCCTGAGCCCGTGCCCAGATCGAGGACATTCATGTCTGTCTCCACGTGCTCCTGCAGGGCGATGAGGGTCAATCGCGTGGTGGGGTGCAACCCCGTTCCGAAGGCCATTCCCGGATCCATCTGAATGATCAAGTCACCGGCCGCCGGCTCCCATTCGCGCCACGTGGGCTTGATGACCACGCGCCCGACGCGTAGCGGATGGAAGTGCTCCTTCCAGCCGTTTGCCCAGTCCTCTTCCTCGATCTCCGCGCGCTCTAAGGGACCGACAGGAGACAGGTTAAAGGCCTGCAGGTGCCACAGGTCTCGCTCGATTCGGCCCGCGCGCCCGCGGCCTTCTTCCGTGGATGGCAGGTAAGCTTTGATGAGGGGAAGGCCGACGAACCGAGGTTCTTCCTCCAGTGCGTGGTGCTGGTCGATCGGCTGGTGAATGGCGACGCCGCCGGTTCCGTTCTCCTGAAAAACGTTGGCGACGGCATCCACTGCCTCCGGATCGACCCGGACGCTCAGCTCAATCCACCTCATGAACGGGTAGCGCTCTACCCAAGTTTCTCCTTGATTCTGTCAAAGAACCCCTTGTCCTCTTCGGCCGCGCCCAGCTCCCGCGAAAGCTCTTCAAACAGCTCGCGCTGCCGGTGCGACAGCTTGGACGGTGTGACTACGCGGGCGATGACGTACATGCTGCCGCGCTCGCTCGATCGTAGCCTCGGTACGCCTTTATTGCGCAACCGGAAGCTCTGGCCGTGCTGCGTGCCGGCGGGGACTTTCAGATCGACGTCTCCGTCCAGCGTGGGGATTGTGAGCTCGTCGCCAAGCGCCGCTTGCGCGACATTCAACGGGAGCTCGTACAGAATATCGATGCCATCGCGGGTGAACTGGGGGTGCTCCTGGACGTCGACGACGACGTACAGGTCACCGGGGGGTCCGCTCTTCGGACCAATCTCGCCCTCGCCTGTAAGACGGATTTGCTGCCCGCGATCGATACCGGCCGGGATCTTGATGGACAGCTTCTTAGACCGCTGTACGCGCCCGGCGCCACGACACTCGACACAGGGAGAACCCACGACCTGTCCCTCGCCCTGGCAGTTTTCGCACATGACCACGTTCACAAACTGGCCGAACACCGACTGCTGCACCCGCCGCAGCTCTCCGCTGCCGCGGCAGCGCGGGCATGTCTGCGCTCCGGTGCCCGGCTCCGCACCGTTGCCGCTGCAGTGCTCGCAGACCTGGGCGACTGGAATCTCTATCTCACGCTCGACGCCGAACACCGCCTCTTCAAAGGAGATCGCCATGTCGTATCGCAGGTCGGCGCCGCGCTGCGGAGCTCGTTGTCCCCCACGGCGGCCGCCCGCTCCGAAGAATGTCTCGAAGATGTCGGCGAAGCCGCCGATGTCGCCGAAGTCGGTGAAACCGCCGGCTCCCGGCGCGGCGTGCCCGAAGCGATCGTACGTCGCGCGCTTCCGCTGATCGCTGAGTACCTCGTACGCTTCATTGATCTCCTTGAAGCGTGCCTCGGCATCCGCATCCTTGTTGACGTCCGGGTGATATTTGCGCGCTTGATTCCGAAATGCGCGCTTGATTTCCACTTCGCTTGCGGCACGTTGCACGCCGAGCACCTGATAGTAGTCGCGCTTAGTAGCCAAAGATGTGTCCTACACTCGATTCCAAATACAATTGTCCATTCGAGAGCCCGTCGAGGCGGTGCGCGGACGTCTTTGTTTGCCACGATCCACCATGTCCAAGAGGTGCAAAAGCGATCTCTTCACGGTCCAACGTTCTCTTTTTGAGATTCCTCCATGGTGTCGGCCGCCTCTTCGGCGGCCTCGGGGTCGGCGACGAAGACCGCGCTCGCCACGTTCTCCGAGATTGCCTGCGCAGCCGGCATTTCTTCGGTTCCAGACCTTTCCTCGCGTGCATCGGGTTCCGGCAAAATAGGCGCTCGCGAAACCTCGACAAGCGAGGGCCGAATGACACGCCCGTGCATTGTGTATCCACGCTGATACTCGTGGACGATAGTTCCGGGCGCGGAGTCCTCGGTCTCGCGATCGGCGATCGCTTCGTGGAGAGTCGGATTGAAGGTTTGTCCCCCTGCTTCAATCGGTGCGAGTCCCCGTTGTTCCAGGATCGCCCGTAGCTGCCGTTCGATCAGCATTACCCCCTGGAACCAGGTGAGCATGCCGAGGTTACCAGGAATTGTACCCAGAGCCCGCTCGAAGTTGTCGAGCGCAGGCAACAGCTCGTACACCAGCAGCATCGCGGCAAATTTTTCCTTCTCCGCCTGTTCCTGCTCGGTCCGCTTGCGGAGATTGACGAGGTCGGCGGCGGCGCGCTGCCAGCGATCCTGTAGGTTTCGAGTGCGCTCTTGCTCGGCGTCCAGCCGGCGTCGCAGCTCGTCCACCTCCGCATCGTCCGGTTGCGCGCTCTCCGTCGCGACCAGACTGGGCGGGGTCGAGCCGCTCTTCTTGCTCCACTTGACCTCGAAACGAGGGTCGTTCACGCTGTCTGCTTCCTGTTTTTCGGAAGGCTCATCTCTCATATCAATACGCCTGCATCAGATCTGTCATCACCTCACTCATATACCGTACCAGGGCGACGGCTCGCGGGTACTCCATCCGTGTGGGTCCGATTACACCCAGAACACCGCTGCCTTCCAATTCGTCTCCATAGCGTCCCAGGACGAAGCTGTAGTCCCGCAGCTCTACCGTGTCGTCACTGCCGATGACAATCTGAATCTGTGCGGCGGGCTGGATCTCGGAGAGGAGGCGATCCACGACGAATCCCCTCTGCAGGAACTCGACCATCTGACCCAATCGCTGGTTCAAAGACGATAGGGGCTCCCCGGGGCGCAAATCAGTGAACTCGGGCTGACGGATCATGTCGGCCAGGCCCGCGTGGAAGACCTGCGTATGTTGCTCGTCGCATCGCCGCAGCAGGTGGCTGATCATCGGTGTGATGGAGGCGTCGACATGCGTCAGCTCAAAAAGTCTCACGTCGGCAACCGCGACCGTCAGGCCCTGCAGCACGTCATTGAGTCCCCTCGATAGGGATCCGAGCTCTTCTTGAGTATGGGGCTCCGCCAGGCTGATCATCTCTTGAAGGACGCTGCCGTCCTGCACCACAACGATCAGCAATGCGACGCGCGGCTGGATCGAGAGAAGCTCCACATGCCTCAGGCGCACCTCCGTCGACTTGGGTGCCGTGATCAGACCCACATTGTGCATACGCGACGCCATGATCGTTGCCGCGAGCTTCAGCCACTCCTGAACCTCGGTGTGCACTTGATGGAACTGATGGCGGATGGTGCGAGCGTCGGAATCGGACACGCGCCCCATATTCATGAGCCGCTCGACGTAATAGCGGTATCCGGCATTCGTGGGGACGCGGCCTCCGGAGGTGTGCAGCTGGCGCACGTATCCCAGGTCTTCGAGGACGCCCATCTCGTTTCGGACGGTAGCGGAGCTCACCCCGAGTCCCGAGACGGACAGGAGTGCGGTCGAGCTAACCGGTCGGGCCGTCGCGATATAGATGTTCACGACGCTCTTGAGGACACGCTCTTGACGTTCGGACAACAGCACGCTTTCACACTCCAGGAATGCATGTTAGCACTCTCGCAGGGAGAGTGCTAACTGCACCAGAATGTAGCACTTCCAGAGTGCATACGTCAATAATCCACATGCATCGCGACCTGGGAGAGGCGGATAGAATATCGGGCAATGTGGAAGATTATAGGTCACACTCGGGCCGTGCGCGCCCTCCAGGATTCCCTCGCGTCCGAGCGCTTGCCACACGCGTGGCTCCTGACCGGGCCCATGGGAGTCGGTAAGACACGGCTAGCGCTCGAGCTGGCAAAGGCGCTCAATTGCACAGGGGACGAGCGCCCGGACCAGGTCTGCGTCCATTGTCGACAGATCGAGCACGGGACGCATCCCGATGTCGCCATTATCGAGCGCCCCGAGGGCAAGGACAGTATTGCGATTCAGCAGGTGCGGGAGCTGCGCACGACAGCGTCGTTGCGGCCGTTCCAGGCTCGGTTCCGGGTATATGTCGTGGCGGGCGCCGAGGCGCTGACATTGCAGGCGGCGGATGCGTTGCTGAAGACCCTGGAGGAACCGCAGGTCCAGGTGGTACTCGTTCTGACTGCGTTGGATGTGAGCGGAATTCCGGAGACAGTGGTCTCGCGTTGTCGCCGGCTGGCACTGCAGCCGGTCTCCGAGGCGCAAATCGCCGGGGCGCTGCGCGAGATGGGTCAGGATGAGACGCGTGCCGGGAGAGTGGCGCGCCTTGCCCAGGGAAGCCTCGGCTGGGCCGTCAGGGCGGCGAAGGACGCGAGGCTTGTCACGCGGCAGGAGGAGGCTCTCGATCAAATGGCGCGTGTGCCCGAACTTCGCCTGGATGAGCGGCTGGCTCTGGCTGAGTCGCTGACTGCCGGAAAGCGGGAACGGACGGAGGTGAGGCGAGTGCTCGAGGCGCTTGCCTTACTCGCTCGCGACCTGCTTCTCACGCACGAAGGACTGGAACCAAGATTGGTGAGGATCGACCAGCGCGACATGCTCGCGCGGCAAGTGAGAAGTTTCTCTCTGGCGCAAATCCGCGACCACCTGCAACGTCTCAAGGGGGCAATGGAGCGCCTGGACTCGAATGTGGACCCACGTCTGCTGCTCGAAGCGTTGCTGGTCGAGATGCCGTGACAATCGTCGGAGTTCGTCTGTCAGACGGAGGCGCGCTTTGGGCAGACACTAACGGCCATTCGGTCAGCCTGCTCGACCGTGTGCAGATTGACACCACGAGGGGCGTCGTCGAAGGTGTCACGTTTGCCCTTCCGGAGCAGCTGCTCAATCCTCCGCGTGAGGCCTGCGGTGAGGTCATCGCCGTGTTTGTCCGAGAACGTCGAAGCGTAGACTGTCTTTCCTTGCCCGGGGCGGATGTAGTCGCACTGGGCACGTATGCGACCAACGCGGCGGGATCGGGCCGGGTCGTGGCGATCGATGCCGTGCGCCGATTGGTCACCATTCGCATCGCGGGGGGTCGTGAGATGATGGTGGACGCAGACACGGTATCGGAGGCGCCGTGCCCGGATGATAGTGGGGGAATATATGGGTGAGCCCGAGCCTTATGAACAGGGGCGTTGGGACGAGGACCATTCCGACTGGACTGTTTCTGGCTACGCGCCGGTCATGCAATGTATGGGGATACAAGGCCGGAAGTTAAGGCAGTTAAGGTAGGGTTCTTTTACCCAAGTGTCTGTCCTCCCCGCGTTCTATACCACGGGAAGGTAACGCTCCAGCTCCCATGGGGTAACCTGCATACGATATTCGTCCCACTCCTCGCGCTTGGCCTCGACAAAGCGCTCGTAGACATGCTCACCCAGGGCTCGCTGCAGCACCTCGTCCCGCTCCAGCTCCTCGACCGCCTCGATGAGCGAGCCGGGTAGCATCGTAATGCCCGCCTCGCGACGGCGCTCCTCGTCGAAATGGTACAGGTTCTCCTCGACGGGCGCGGGAAGCGAGAGCTCTCTGCGTATTCCGTCGAGACCCGCGGCGAGCATGACCGCGAAAGCCAGATAGGGGTTGGAGCTCGGGTCCGGGCAACGTAGCTCGATGCGCGCCGATTTGGGCTTTGCTGGAGTGATCTGGGGTACGCGGATCAGTGCCGATCGATTGACGCGCGCCCAGCTGACGTAGACGGGAGCTTCATAGCCCGGGACCAGCCTCTTATAGGAATTGACGAGCGATGCCAGTATCGGTGACATTGCCCGTGCGTGCGCGAGCTGGCCGGCAATGAAGTGACGCGCGGTGCTCGAGAGCCCGTATTCGTCATTCGAATCGACAAAGGCATTGTGGTCCGAGCCGCAATGGAACAGGCTCTGGTGAACGTGCATGCCGGAACCGTTGACCCCGAAGATGGGCTTGGGCATGAATGTGGCGTGGAGGCCGTGGAGCTGCGCGATCGCCTTCAGGGTGTACTTGAACGTGACCGCATTGTCGGCGGTCTCGAGGGCGCGGCCGTAGCGGAAGTCGATCTCGTGCTGTCCAATCGCCACTTCGTGGTGCGACGCTTCAACCTGTATGCCCATGTCCTGGAGCCCATTGACCATCTCTTTGCGTACCGTCGACGCCTCGTCGGTGGACAAATCGAAGTAACCACCGCGGTCGTGTGGCCCCGGTTGATCCTGGCCATTTGCCCCGGGAACGAGGAGAAAGAATTCCAGCTCGGGACCCGTGTAATAGTCGAATCCCATCCCCTCCGCGTCGCGCAGGATCCGCATGAGCACTTCTCGTGGATCGCCCTGAAACGGCTCGCCGCTCGGCATGAAGACCTGGCAGATCACGCGTGCCGTGGTGTTCTGGCCGCGCTCCCACGGGATGACTCGGAATGTGTCTGTGTCGGGCTTGAGGTACATGTCGGACTCGGCGATGCGCGCGAAGCCTTCGATTGAGGAACCATCGAACCAGGTGCCATGTTCGATGGAATCCGCGAACTGGTGAATTGGGATCGTGACGCTCTTGACGGCACCTGTGATGTCCGTGAACTGCAGATTGACAAATCTCACCTGCTCTTCATCGGCGCGTCGCAGCACGTGCTGCGCATTCGTCTCGGCCATAGGTTTTTCGCTCCCCAGGTTTGCCAAATAAGCGACATGTGGCGACATACGCGGCTCTGGCCGCCGCTCGAATGATACACTGCGCTGCCATGGCCGCGGTGGAACTTTTGCACGAGCGCATCCTGGACTGTACGCTCTGCCAGGATGCCGGATACATCGAGCGCGCCGCACCGGTCGTCGCGGGCAGGGCGGGTAATCGCATGATGTTGATCGGTCAGGCGCCCGGTATTTCCGAATTGGCTATTCGCCGGCCCTTTGCGGGGCGTGCCGGCAAGGAGCTGTTTCGATGGCTGGCGAGCATTGGAATCGAAGAGAGCGATTTCCGAGACAAGGTTTACATGACCGCTGTGACCAAGTGCTTCCCGGGAAAAGCGCCCGGTGGGAAGGGTGACAGACGGCCTTCTCCGGCGGAGATTGCTCTGTGCCGTCCCTATCTGGACGCGCAGCTCGCTTTGATCGATCCTCGATCTATCCTCCTGGTGGGTTCACTTGCCATTGAACGCTGTTTTCCGCGTGTCCCTCTAACGGAGCTCATCGGACAGCGCGTCGAGTGGCGCGGTAAAACGGCTGTACCTCTTCCTCATCCATCCGGTGCGTCGCGATGGCTCAATGTTCCACATCATCGTGAGCTCCTGCGGGCTGCCCTCAGGTACGTACGCGAGGAATGGGACAGCGTGGTCGAGACTGATGCCGCCATTATCCGCGAGCCGATTGTCATCGTTTGAGCGTCATGCCGAGCTTTGGTATGGTCAGGACGAGGGTGCTAGTGATCCGCGCGAGGAGCGCAGATTGACTGGGCCAGTGGAAAGAGGATCCTATGGACGAAAAGACCCTGAACGGCGAGGCGGCCGCGGCCGAGGTCGCCGGCGCGTATTCTGGACGACAGTCAAATGCTCCGGTGGCGGCCGCGGCGCGGCGGGTCGTTCTGGCCGGGATCGGCGCGGTCGCGATGGCTGCCGACATGGCGGACGAAACGTTCGATCGCCTGGTCGAGCGCGGGCAGAAGGTGCAGTCGGAACTGAAAGGGCGCGTGGACGACACCCGGCATCAGAATGCAGGGGCGCGCGAACGCGTCCAGGAGTACTACCGGAGTGCTGTTGATGCCTGCCTGGACCGTGTGAATCTTCCCAGTAAGGGCGACCTAGAGACAATCAACGTCAAGTTGAACGTCGTGTCGCGCAAATTGGATGATCTTCACATGCGGGCTGCGCAGAGCGGCGGGATCGAGCCGGAGCCGCCGGTCGTCCCGGTTAGTCAGGCGGATGACCTAACCTGAAACCTCCGGTACCAGAACATCCGCTTCTCGGGGGGAGAGTGAGACCTCGGAGCCTGAGGAATGGAGAAAATCTGCTCTCACCCCCCCCCCGCCCCATATCGGCGCGACTAGAGTGGAAAGACCACACTTGGAGGGGAGGGGAGTCGATGGGACAAGAGTTTTCGCTCTGGTGGCAGACCGGGGTCATCTACCAGATCTATCCGCGCAGCTTTCAAGACACAAACGGGGACGGGATTGGCGACATCCCCGGAATCACGAGCCGCCTCGACTACCTCGCGGATACATTGCGGGTCGACGCCATCTGGCTCTCGCCCTTCTACCCCTCTCCCATGGCCGACTTCGGCTACGATGTCTCCAACTACGTGGATGTTGACCCTGTTTTCGGGACTCTGGGGTCATTCGATGAGATGCTTCAAGGTGCGCACGACCGCGGCCTGAAGGTGATCGTCGACTGGGTTCCGAACCACAGCTCCGACCAGCACCCGTGGTTCCTCGAGTCTCGTTCCTCTCGGGACAGTCTCAAGCGCGAATGGTACGTCTGGCGCGATGCCAAACCCGATGGCTCGCCTCCCAATAACTGGCTCAGCTGGTTCGGGGGAGGAGCCTGGGAGTGGGACGAGACAACCGGGCAGTACTATCTGCACTCTTTCCTCAAGGAGCAGCCCGACCTCAATTGGCGCAACCCCGAGGTCAAGCGGACCATGCACGATGTCCTCCGTTTCTGGCTGGACCGCGGGGTAGACGGTGTCCGCATCGACGTGGCAAATATGATCCTGAAAGACCCCGAGCTGCGTGACAACCCGCCGAACCCGGAACCGGCCGCGACGTCCGGTCACGCCCGGGCCTACTGGTCGCAGGTCCACCTTTACGACAAGTCTCATCCAGATGTCCACGACGCGTTCCGCGAAATCCGCGGCGTGCTCGATGACTATGGCACGAGCGCTCCTCGCATGGCGGTCGGCGAGATGTTCGAGTCGGATCGGCGTGCCTCCGCCAGCTACTACGGCAACAATCTCGACGAGCTCCACATGCCGTTCAACTTTGCCCTCATATCCGCGCCATGGACCGCGCAGGCGGTGCGAAACGTCGTTGACATAACCGAGGCTATCGTTCCGGCGGGGGGCTGGCCGAACTACGTGCTTGGGAACCATGACCAGCACCGTTTGGCATCTCGAATCGGAGCGGAGCAGGCGCGCGTGGGAATGACTCTTCTTCTCACCCTCCGTGGAACCCCCACGATGTATTACGGCGACGAGCTGGGCATGCACGACGTGCCGATCACCCTCGAGCAGGTCCACGATCCGTGGGAGCTCAACGAGCCCGGCCTCGGCCGAGATGCGGAGCGCACGCCGATGCAGTGGAATACACAGCCGAACGCCGGCTTCTGCGCCCTAGATGTCCAACCCTGGCTGCCCATTGCAGGCGACTATCGTGAAATCAATGTCGCTGTCGAGCGAGAAGAGCAAAGCTCGACGATCTCGCTCACTCGGTCTCTCCTGGAGCTGCGCCGAGCCCACCCGTGCCTCGCCGTCGGGAGTTACCGCCCTGTTGACGACGGCCCCGAGAGCTGCTTTGTCTACCTGCGTGAGCACGAGCAGCACCGGTGCCTCGTGGCGCTGAACTTCTCGGCCGAGAGCCAAACGGTGGCCCTGCAAAAGCGCGAGCGCGGCAGCATCCTGGTGTCGACTCATCTCGATCGCGTGGAAGAGGTCGACTTAAGCCGGCTTCACCTGCGGCCAAACGAAGGCTGCGTCATCGAGGTGGGTCGCAGATAGGCGCCAGGTCTCCAGGCGCTGGAAAATGGTAGCGCTCACGAGATTCGATCGTTTCCCTCGTATTGCAGGCAGTATCCGCGCTCCGAGCCTGGGTCTTATGGTGATTCGCACCTAACCGTGGCAAGAGGTTTCATGGACCCGTCGAACGTTGTCACGCTTGGGATTCCCATCCGCTCGGCGGTGCGAAGCAGGTAAGCGTCAACCGGGTCGCGGCCAGCCTCGATATCATCCGCGACCTCCAGCCAGACCTCCTTGCCGGGTACGTCGATGGTCGGATGATTCAGTGCGTCGCGGCGCTGACCGTGGAGGTACGCCTCCGCGCCCGCGGCTCTGTCAGGATCGTCGTGAGTGAGGTACCGAACGAGCACGCTTGTGTCCAATATGGGCGAGGCCATTCAGCCTACTCGCTCGTCGACGGTCGAATTTTCGGGCGCCCATGCACGCGCACGGATCTCCTGCCACGACAGCCGCGCCGCCTCAGGGGGTACCGGAACCGAGCCCGCGAGTTCCGCAAGCGTAGGGTGACGCCTGAGCGTGACCGTGTTGCCGCGGGCTGCGTCGCGCACATCGAAGACAACAACCTCTCCAGGTCGCAAACCAAGAGCTTTTCGCACCTCGCTGGGCACGACTATCTGATTTTGCGAGCTGAGTGTGGAAGTTCTCTTCATGGACGTTTTGTATCAAACGCTTTACTTTTGCACAAAGTAAAGGCACGACCCCTACTCCCAGGTTTCAGAGCGATCGTCTTTAAGTCGCGCCGTCGCCGATCTCAGCCGGCGGTAGGTCAGTGGCCGGCGCGAGCGATCTCATATCCTGCGGGCGTGGCGCCGCGGCACTCGCGACCCCGTGATCCGTGGCCGATGCCCTGGCATCCAAGGGCTCCTCCGTTGCCGGTTCGGCCCTCCCTCGTACGATGCTGGACATGACAACGCCGGCGACGACAAGCACCGAGCCGGCAAGGATGCGCCAGTCGATTACCTCGTGCAGGAAGATGGCCCCCAGCGTAAGACCGACCACCGGAAGCATGTACGCGACGAACGTATACCGCGACGCTCCCCAATTCTCGAGAATGAAGAACGCCAGAATGTACGCGACGCCGGAACCCAGGACTCCCAGCCAGAGGACCGCGAAGACGGTCCGGAACGTGAGCGAGCTGATCGCGGGCGGACTGAAAATGAAGCTCAGAAGAACGGTCTGCGCCGCCGAGGCGATCAGTACCCAGGTGGCGATTGTCATCGACGGCACGCCACGAAGGGTTCGACGAGTGAAGACCGCCGCGATCGCGTAGCAGAGGGATGCCAGCACGATGGCGCCCTGTCCGGCGACACCGGACCAGACGATGCCGGCATGGGCAAGGTCTCGACTGAGCAATACCAGCACACCGGCGAAGCCGAGAACCACACCACCAGCGCGCGGCAGCGTGAGCGGTTCATCCCGCAAGACGACGGCGGCTAGGAGCACGCTGAAGATCGGCAGCGTGCTGTTCAGGACCGAGGCTAGGCCGCTGGGAACGGTGACCTCGCCCCAGGCTATCAGCAGGAAGGGAGCGGACGTGTTGACCGTTGCCAGTGCGACGAGGAGACAGAGCTGCCGCCGCGTGACCCGCAGTGGATGCCGGCGCGCAGCAACGATCCCGCCAATGATCAACACGCCGATCAAGAGCCGCAACGCTACCAGGGAGAGCGGCGTCAGCTGCTCCAGACCAACGCGGATGAAGAGGTACGACGACCCCCAGATCAAACACAGGAGTGCGAAGGCTAGCCAAACACGCAAGCTGTTCGTCATGAACGTCCCGCACCTGGGATGATCCCGCCCGTGGTGGCGATAGCGGGATCGTGGCAAAGGCCTTGAGGCCTTCCGCGCGCGACATCTTCGAACTCGTAGCCCAGGCCTTCAGGCCGGCGACCGGTGGCGTCTCCAACTCCGCGTCCCAGGCCTTTAGGCGGCCCACCCCGCGGGTCGCCTCGCGGCGTTCCGGGCCACCACCCGCGCTGGTCCCGCTCGTCCCAGGAGCGAGAGTCGGCCCCAAAAACGACGGCTAACGGGCCAATCAGAAGGATAAAAGCGACGAGTAGGAAAACTTCCATGTCTCCAGCATCGTCCTTCTTGTTGATAAGCGCAAACCGGATTATCATTGATTATGATTACAGAACACGATCATTGGTTGGGAGTCGAGGTTCGTCACTTCGCGGCCCTGCAGGCCATCGCCGGCGAGGGCTCCTTCCGCCGGGCGGCCATGTGTCTAGGCTACACGCAGTCGGCGGTGAGCCAGCAGATCGCCACGCTGGAACGCATCGTCGGTGAGCGGCTGATCGAGCGACCCGGCGGACCTCGGCCCATCTCGCTGACGGAAGCCGGCGAGCTGCTCCTCCGACATGCGGAGGTGATCCTGGCGCGTATTCATGCAGCCCAAGCCGACCTCACCGCCCTGGCGACCGGGGTCGGCGGCTCGCTCCGGGTCGGGACGTACCAAAGCGTCGGTAGTTCTATTCTTCCCATCCTCATGCGAGAGTTTACTGCCGCGTGGCCGCAGCTCGAGATCCGCCTCACCGAGTCCGGCAATGACGATGACCTGTTGCCCGGCGTCGAGCGCGGCGAGCTCGATCTCACCTTCGCCATTTTCCCGCTCCCGGCCGGACCCTTTGAAGGAGTGGAGCTCCTGCGCGATCCGTACGTTCTTCTGGTGCCGGCAGGCTCGCCGTTGGCCGTCAGAGGAGGCCGGGCGACGCTCAATGACATCGCCCGGCTGCCCTTGATCGGCTTTCGACAGTGCCGCAGCATGTCCCGGGTTGAAACCCATCTGATCGCCCGAGGGATGGAACCGCGGATCATCTTTCGGTCGGATGACAACGGAACGGTCCAGGGTCTGGTTGCGGCAGGGATGGGCGTGGCGCTGGTACCGCGTCTCACCGTTGAGCCGGCCGACAAACGGATTGCGGTCGTCGACCTCGAGGACGACATGCCGCCTCGCCGCATCGCCATCGTGTGGCATCGCGACCGCTATCGTTCGGCGGCGGCTCGTGCCTTCGTCGAGGCCGCCCAAAATGTGTGTGCAAACCTGTGCGATGGTCACGATCCCGTGGTGCTGGCCGCCGAGGTTCAGTCGGTCGAGGACTGTGATGGAGCGCTCCAGTCCGGGAATGGAGGTCGGTGTCAACCAGTCGATGGAACGCCTGGACGAGCTCGTCGCCAGGCTGGCGCCGGTGAGCTGACGCCAGGGCAGGCCACCGATCTCACAGCGGCCCAGCACATTCACCAACCGCCCGGCTAGACCACCTAACCCGGGCGGCCGGCGAGTGATTGTAGAAAAGGAGACACATCATGGATTGGAAGCTCGAACTGGTGGTCGTTCCCGTCACGGACGTGGACCGGGCCAAGCGCTTCTACAGTGAGCAGGCCGGCTTCGACGTCGACGTCGACCATCGGGGGAGTGACACGTTCCGTGTCGTGCAGCTGACGCCGCCAGGCTCGGCCTGCTCTATCGCGATTGGAACCGGGCTTGGCGACATGCCGCCGGGCTCGTTGAAGGGCTTGCAGCTCGTCGTGTCCGACATCGAGGCCGCCCGTGCCGAACTGGTCGAGCGGGGCGTGGAGGTCAGCCCGGTCCGGCACATCGACGACGGTGTCTGGGTCGATGGGCGAGGCGGGGACTGGAACTCGTTTATCTTCTTCAGCGATCCCGACGGCAACGGCTGGGCAGTGCAGGAAAGCCCTGTCCGGGGCTGACGCCGGCGTTCGTGCCGCGGTCATGGAATGGAACGGTCCATTGCGATCGCCTGGTGATCGTGTTCGCCGGAAGTCTCGGGCTTGCTCATCATTCGCAGCATGGCTGGGCCGCCGGTTCGCAGGAATCGAACCAGCAGTATGGCGGCGACAACGAGAGCCACGATATTGAGGATGGATGTGTAGTTCCAGGATGGGCCATGGGTGATGATCCCGACCGCCCGGTTGCTGGGGATGATACCCAGCGCACCGAACACGATCTCGACGATGTACCCGGCGGCAGCCATCGTGACGTAGAAGGTCGCGAAAATATAGAGCATCACCCGGCCGCCGTAGTAGCGCCGGTAGATGTCGAGCACCGGCAGCACGATCAGGTCCGCGAAGATGAAGCTGACGACGCCGCCGAAGCTGATGCCGCCGCGCCACAGTACGGCCGCGAGAGGCACATTGCCCACCGAGCAGACGAAGCTGATGATGGCGACGAGGGGCCCCACCAGCGGCCCCTCGATTTTGGCGAGGGTGGGGTTGCCGCTGAGGAAGAGGTGCTGCCAGAAGGACTCGGGCACCCAGGCGGCAAGGGCGCCGGCGATGAGGAAGCCCCCGGCCACATCGACCCAGACCGATGCCCAATCCATGACGAAGAGATGTGAAATCGACGTGAAACCGCGGCCGCTTAGCAGGCGTGACAGAAAAGACCCTCCTTGCACGCTCATGTCCATGGTGGCGTGACCTTCCATGCGTCCCACCGCGTCGCGTTCCGCATGTTCCCGGGCAAGCGACACCAAGCGAGGCGTGAGCGTGACCCGGAAGATGAGAGCGAGGAGGATGACCATGACGATTCCACCGAGGAACTCGGAGGCGGCGAACTGCCAGCCGAGAAGAACGATGAGGATGACGCCAAGCTCGATGACCAGGTTCGTGGACGCGATCTCAAAGACCATGGCGGAGACGAAGCTCGCTCCCTTGCGGAAGATGGATCGGGCGAGCGCGACCGCCGCGTAGGAACAAGAGCTCGAAGCGACGCCGAACAGCGTGGCTAGGCTCAGACTGCGGGGCGAGTCGTCGCCCAGGAGCTTCGCCATGGTCTTGTGCGAGACCAGAGCCTGGACGATCCCGGAAAGACCAAAGCCGAGCACGAGCGGCCACAGCACGTCCCAGAACATGTCGAAGGCGGTGCGAATCGCGGCGCCGACGGCGGAGATAACGTCCATTGAATATGTCCTTGCTGCAGGGTCGGCGTCAGCCGGCGACCGGGTAACCCTCGTCGTCGAGCTTGTCGACGATGTCGGACTTGGCGATCCGTGTGGCGTTGTACGTCACGGTGACGTGCTTCGAGTCAATGTCGACGTCAACTCCCTGGATGCCATCCAAGGCGCCGATCTCGCGCTCGATGGTCCTCTTGCAGTGCTCGCAGCTGACATCAGGGGTGACCAGGGTAATGGTTTCCACGGGGTGTTGCTCCTTGATTAGCAGGCACGGACCACGAAGCCCGTGCTGAATGCATGCTTCACATGCCGCCTCGGCTAAACCAAAGCGCGCCCGCTCCCACGGCGAGGGCCAGAAGGGCGATGGTCGCCAGGTAGGCGTACTCGGTCACTCGAACGCGGATTCCCGGGTGCAGAATTTCGTTGGCATCCTTCGGGGGTTGGAAGCCACGCAGGCGGAGCGCGTTTGTCACCACGCTGACGCTGCTCATCGCCATGGCGGCGGCGGCCAGGACGGGGCTGAGCAACACGTGAAAGAACGGGTAGAGCGCCCCCATCGCCACCGGTACCAGTAGGACGTTGTAGGCAAAGGCCCAGAAAAGGCCCTGCTTGATCGCGCCCACGGTCTTGCGCGAGAGTGCAATCGCTGTCACGACTCCACGGAGATCGCCGCCAACCAGCGTCACGTCGGAGGCGGCCATGGCGACATCGGCGCCGGTGCCGATGGCGATGCCGAGGTCCGCTTGAGCAAGTGCCGGCGCGTCGTTGATGCCGTCGCCTACCATCGCTACCGCTTTTCCGGTCGCCTGCAGCTCCCTCACCTTGTCCGCCTTCTGCTCCGGCAGCACCTCAGCCAGCACGTGCTCGACGCCTGCCTGGCGTGCAACGGCGTCCGCGGTGGCTTGATTGTCACCGGTGAGCATCCAGACCTCGAGGCCCAGTGCGGTCAGCTCCGCGATTGCCTCCCGGGACTCCGGTCTCAGCGTATCGGCGACAGCAATCAAGCCGGCGATCTGCCCGTCGATTGCCACATACATCGGTGTCGCGCCAACCTGAGCCAGCTCCATGCCTGGTTCTGCCGTGCCATTGAGCGTCACCCCCTGGTGCTCCAGGAGAGCACGGTTGCCGAGGGCAACACGGCAACCGTCGACCACGGCGGTGATGCCCTGCCCCGTGAGAGACTCAAAGTGCTCGGCCGCCGGTAATTCAATCGCAAGCTCTCGAGCTCGCGCCACGATGGCTTCACCTAGCGGATGCTCGGAGCCGACTTCGGCGGCGGCGGCAAGTCGTAGAAGCTCGCGCTCTGAAAGTCCATTCGCGGCGAGCACGTCCGTCACCTTCGGCTTGCCGGCCGTAAGGGTGCCCGTCTTGTCGAGAAGGATGGCGGTAACGCGACGCGCCTGCTCCAGAGCCTCGCCACCCCGAATGAGAATGCCGTGCTCGGCTGCCTTCCCCGTGCCCACCATGATTGCGGTTGGTGTAGCAAGACCCAGGGCGCACGGGCAGGCGATGATCA
>QHBP01000142.1 GCA_003244175.1 Chloroflexota bacterium
TGCCGGCCTCGATCTTGGAGAAGTCCAGGATGTCGTTGATGATGCTCATCAGAGAGTGAGCCGAATCGTCCACCACCCCGACGTACTCTTCCTGCTCCACGTCGAGCTTCGTGTCGCGCAGCAGCTCCAGCATTCCGATGATGCCGTTCATCGGGGTCCGGATCTCGTGGCTCATGGTGGCCAGGAACTCCGACTTGAGGCGAGATGACTCGACGGCCTGATCCCGAGCTTCCGCCAGAGCCGCCTCCGATCGTTTCTGCTCGGTCAAATCGGTTGCGACCGCGATGGATCCCACGACCTGGTTGTTGCGCCACCGTGGCACTGCAGTGTTCAGCAGGTAGATGTCCGAGCCGGAAGATCCGTGAGCACGGGTCTCGCACGTAAACGACTCGCCGGTTCGGATGGCCTCGATCGCCTGAGCGAGCATGTCGTGACCGTCAGTATGTGTGAAGTCCAGGGGAGAGATGCCGATCAGATCGGCGGGTTCGCGTCCCAGCATGCGAGCGTACGCGGAATTGACGTATTCAAAGTGTCCCTCGGCGTCGGTCACTGCCAAGCCCTGACCCATGGTGTTCATGACCTGCAAGGCAAAGTCGCGCTCATGCTCGAGCTCTCGCTCGGCTCGCTTGCGGGACGTAATGTCGGCATAGACGAACATGATGCCGGTAATCCGCCCCCGTCCGTCGCGCACCGGCGCCGTGGACATGGAGACATCCATGAGCTGCCCGCTCTTGGTGTAACGCTCAGTTTCCAGACCGGTGAGAGATTCCCCGTCCAGAGCACGCGCCCTGAACTCGTTTGATTCCCTGGGGAGCCCATCTGGGACGAAGGGCACCGCGTGACCAACGATCTCGTCCTCGATCCACCCAAAGGTCGCCGTCGCGGCGGCGTTCCAGCTCTGCACGGTCCCGTCGAGATTGAGGGTGAGGATGGGCAGCGGAGATGCCTGCACGACGCCCCGGATGACGGAGACGGCTTCGCTCATGGCGCGCGCCTCTTCCTCGCGGGCGATCAGCCGGGCGCGCTCTTCCTCGGCTCGTTTCCGTTCCGTGATGTCCTCGATCATGACGATGCCGTACTTGGGATTGCCGTCGGGTTCACGCATGAGGGACATGCTGACGAAGGCCCAGATGTACGAGCTGTCACATGCCTGAACGCGAATCTCTCCCGAGTACTCCCGAATTTCGCGCGTCAATAGACGGGCGAGAGCCGAGTCCACCGCACCCGCGTCGTCGGGATGCGTGACCATTCGCAGCTTACGCCCGAACATCGCGTCTCGCTTGTACCCCAGCAAGTCGCAGAGGCGGCGATTCACGAGCATAAATCTTCCGTCTTCGTCCGTGTGCGCTATGCCGATTGCCGCCTGGTCGAACGTCAGGCGAAAGAGCTGCTCAATGTCGCGCAGGCCCGCTCCGTCCTGCTTCTGCGCGGTAACGTCCCGGAGCATCGCGGTGACAAACTGAGGTTCTCCGCGATCATCTCGGACGAGTGAGAAGGTTACGTGTGCCCAGAGAAGCCGCTCGTCCTGACGGAGATACCTTTTCTCCACCTGATATGGGTCCCGTTGGCCTGCGACGAGCTCGCGGAACGACTCCACGTCCGTGTCCACGTCGCTGCGAAAGGTGAAATCGTCAAGGCTCTTGCCCTGAAGCTCGCTCTCCTCGCATCCCAGCATGCTTTGCATGGCTCCGTTGGACAGCACGATGCGGCCATCCAAATCCATGAGAAGCAAGCCGGCGGCAGTTCCCGCGGCGATGGCACGGAAACGCGTTTCATGGTCGTGCCTTGCGCCGTCTTCGCCGTCGAGGCGTTGCGCGGCGCTTCTCTCCGCG
Organism: Chloroflexota bacterium; assembly: GCA_003244175.1. Lineage (GTDB taxonomy): Bacteria > Chloroflexota > UBA5177 > UBA5177 > UBA5177 > QHBP01. Next base: position 1,833 of record QHBP01000142.1, read on the forward strand.
ATATATCGCCATGTTGCGGCGGGGATGGCGAGCGCCCCAGCCGCCACGCCAATTCGCAGCCATCCGTGGCCGGCAACTACCGCCAGCACGCACAGGCCACCCAGGATGTACAGATACGCGAAGAACAATTGGCCCAAGGTCCGGCGAAACATGGCGCCCTCCCCGTCGACGACCACAAAGAACCAGCGCCGCAGGCAGCAGATGCTCTAAAGGAACCACGAACTCGTGTGTCACGCCAGAGTGCAAGGGCTCCCTTTAAAGGGGCCGTTTGTCACGTTCCTCTATGGGCGTTGCCCCCGAGAACGACCAGTACGGCGGACGTGATGATGCGTAGAGCGAGAAGGGCGGCCAGTATGGCCGCCTTCCCGCGTCATGCTCTTGACCTGTCAGTTTCTATAGATATCCAAGATTGCGCAGACGCTCTTCGACAAGGGCCTCTTCCTGAGGGGTGTACGAGTGATTGCTGGACAGCATCTCGTCGCGGGTCAGCTTTCCAGTCTCGGCAAGGTAGGCGACGATGCTTTCGACGCTCTCTTCCGGCGTTTCACGGTTGGTATGGAGGGTGATCTCAGCGTGCGTTGGGGCCTCGTACGGATCAGAGATGCCGGTGAAATGCGCAATTTCGCCAGTGCGCGCGCGAGCATACAGACCTTTGACGTCACGTTCTTCGCACACTTGAAGCGGGCAGTCGATGAAGACCTCGACAAAGTGCTCGGTGCCAATTTCCTCCCGCGCCCGGTCGCGGGTCTCGCGATAGGGCGAGATGGCCGCGGTAATGGCGATGACGCCATAACGGGACAGCAGCTTGGCGACGAAGGCGATGCGCTGGATGTTGGCATCGCGATCCGCCTTGGAGAATCCGAGGCCCTGACTAAGATTCTTGCGAATCTCGTCACCATCCAGGAGCTCGACCGGCCGATCCATCGTATGGAGCCTCTCGACCAGCAAGTTGGCTATCGTCGACTTGCCGGCGCCCGAGAGGCCGGTAAACCAAAGAGCAAATCCTTTTTTCACGTGCACCTCCTATGAGAGACGGGGTTCTGCCTCCGTCTCGATTGTCTTGCCTCGCGTGAGTCCGCGATCCGTGAACGTTTCGCGCGCGTCTGCTTCCCGATTCAGCCTCTTACTTTCGTGGCAAGGCTACGCTCTGTCAAGCGCTCAATCAGTGTAGCGGGAGGTTGGTACTCCCTGACAATTGCTTCGAGCCAGGAGAGTCCCTGATGGGCCACACGCTCAATCAAACACATTCGCGCTTGGCGGGTCGCTGGCCGGGAAGGAGTCTTCTACCCCTTGCTCCTGGAGCCGGCACTCCTCTTGGTATTTTCGCTCTCGGTCCTGGTCCGCCTGATCCGCATCCGGTGGGCGCTCCTCGTCCACCGTGGAGCGAAACACGGACATCCTTCGCATTGCAATCCCTCCTTCGTCGTCAACGTCCCTCACGACTGTGCGCGATGTACTCGAGGAGATCGGACCGCGTAATAACGCCCACGGGCCTTTCCCCCTGCGTGGCAATCAATGCGGTGTCATCACCCAATAGCGCTCCGATGATTCCCTCGACTTCCTCGCGAACGTCAACCGTCTCGAGAGGTGGATCCATGATGTCGCTCACCGGGCTCTCCACCGTGCCCGGCTCGCGAAAAACGCGTGCCAACAGAGACCGCTCTTGAATGCTGCCGACGATGTCGTTCAGGCGGTGCCCATTGGTCCAGTGCGCGACCGGCATCTGCGAGATACCGAACTCCTGCAACATGTCAATGGCACGGCCCACCTTTTCACCGGGATCGACCGCGACCAGCTCGGGCACCTGGTCGTGCCGGCTTGTCAGGAGGTCACTCACCCGGATGGCGACCGGCGAGCGCTCCAGGAACCCATTGTCCTGCATCCATTGGTCAGAGTAGATCTTACTGAGATAACCGCGACCACTATCGGGCAGCAGCACGACGACCAGATTGTCCTCGTCCAGATCCTGCGCCACTTGTAGCGCGGCGTGCATGGCGGTCCCGCACGACCCTCCCACGAGGATGCCCTCCTCACGCGTCACACGCCGCGCCGTGCGGAACGAGTCACGGTCGGAGACACGGACCCAGCGATCCACGATTTCCGGATCGAAGGTGCCAGGCCAAAAATCCTCGCCCACGCCCTCGACCTTGTATGGTCGCAGGTCTCCACCCGAGAGAATCGACCCCTCAGGATCGGCGCCCACCACGACCACCTCTGGATTCTGTTCTTTGAGAAAGCGGCCGGTACCGGTGATGGTTCCACCGGTTCCCACTCCAGCGACGAAAACCGTCACCTGGCCCTCGGTCTGACGCCAGATCTCGGGACCCGTCGTACGGTAATGGGTGTCCGGGTTGGCTGAATTGTAGTATTGGTTCGGTTGAAACGCGCCCGGGGTCTCCCGCGCCAATCGATCGGCGACGCGATAGTAACTCTCGGGAGAGTCGGGAGGCACCGCCGTCGGGGTAATCACAACTTCCGCACCGTACGCCTTCAGGAGAGCGATCTTTTCCGCGCTCATCTTGTCCGGCATGACGAAGATGGTCCTGTAGCCTTTGATGGCGGCGGTCATGGCAAGTCCGGCTCCCGTGTTGCCGGAGGTCGGCTCGACGATGGTCCCGCCGGGTTTCAAGAGACCATCGCGCTCGGCATCTTCAATCATTTGAATGCTGATGCGGTCCTTGACACTTCCAGCTGGGTTCAGGTACTCGACCTTGGCCAGGATGGCCGGCCGCACGTGCCGGCCGATTCGGTTCATGCGGACCAGCGGTGTGTCGCCGATTCTCTCCAGAATGTTGTCGTAAACTTCCATTACCGAGGCACCCGCGCCCTTCGTACCGGTGCTTGACACGCTCCTCATTGTAGACGGCGGTACCAGTCAGCGGAACGGCGCGCGGGAACTATCTGGCGGCTGCCAGCCGCTGAACTCCGGTCGCAAGGGCCGCGACGTTCGGAGTACCCAAACCCGTCACCGCATCCCACCCCTGTGAGGCGCGGTAATGCTTGTTGCCACCGCGGGTGATGTCGTGGAAGACCTGATCGTAGCCGGTACTGTTGGCAAGCTGATACAAGAGCGCCGGACCTGCCCCCACGAGCACACCGCTCCGTCGCGCGCGCTGCTGAATTAGCGCCCACGCGGCGGACCAACCAGGCGCCCCCACGCTGGTGCCCCCGGCTTGCTCCCACGATCCCCGATAGTAGATACTGATGCCTGTCAGCGGGTCGCCAACAAAGGCCACATCGGGCGCCCAGCGATAGCGATCGGTGGGGATGCTCGGGGCGGTCTGCCATGTGGAACGCGAGAGGCGTTTCACCCGACCGCCCCCGCTCAGACTCCACGCCACCTCTCTCAGAATCGTCCCGTCGGGGTTGAGCGCGAGGGACGTGCCTCCCACGGAGATCACGCACGGGTCGCTGGTAGGATACGCCACGCCGATTCGCTTGCCACAATTGGTTGCCGGTCCGGGATGAGCGCCGGAGTCACCGCTGCTGACGAAGGTCGTGATGCCGGCCGCTACCAGCTGCCTGAGTGCGCGAGAAGTGGCCCGGTACCCGGGTCCGAGACCGCATGCGTTGAGCGAGATGCTGACCGTGGAAGCACCTTCTCGCATGGCGAGGCGAAGCGCGGAGGCCATCGACCTCCATCCCTGCCGGACCTTCTCATAGTTGTCGACATAGTAGACGTGGAGGCCTGCGCCGGGAGCCAGCGCGTGCGCCCACTCGAGGTCCATGGTTGTCTCCCCACCGCGCTCGGTGTGGAAGCCGGGGCTACCGACGTAGGATTGGCTCACACGTGCCTCCGGCAAATGGTATGCGGCATCGAAAGCTTGCAGGTCCGTGGCGTCGAAACCATCGACCTCGACCAAAGCAATTGTCTGGCCGGAGCCGTCGATGCCCTCCTTATACAGCGGCGCGAAGTTGTAGGCCGTGGCAATCTGGCTGGGTGCGAAGGCGCTGTCCAATGGCTCGGTGGCGGAGGCTACCCGGAGCATATCTCCCTGCCACACCCGCGAACGAGCGTGCCCCCCGGACGCGATAAGCGCCAGCAGGGTGACATACGCGACAACCAGTCGTGAGACCATGCAAGCGGCCTTTTGATCCGTTGACGAGTGGAGGATATCCGAGTAGTCCAGCATACCGCAAAAACCAGCCCCTTTGCGCGAGAAAAAAGGCGAGCAATCGCCGATTTGTCTGAACCACTTGGCTGACGGCGCGATGCACGACGATACCTGTCGGGTTCCTATCACGCCTATGTACCTATTTGATATACTCATTCATGTATGAATTTATGGTCCTGTCGACCCTGGCCAAGGTGTCGATGCATGGCTACAAAATCGCGAAAGTCCTCGGCTACATCATGGGGCCGTACAAACACGTCCAGTGGGGCGCGTTGTACCCCGTCCTCAGTCGTCTGGAGGCGGACGGGCTTATACACGCGGACATTGGAGCGGACGAGGACGGAAGCACCCGAAAATCGTACAGCGTCACCGAAGCCGGCTGCACGCGCTTACACCAGCTCCTGATGGACACGGAACGGCATCTCGGCGATTACGATTCCCTGTTCCCCCACAAGGTAACCCTCTTCTGGTTTTTGCGTCCCGATGAGCGCCTGTACCTGTCCCGCCACTACGCCGTGTACGCGCAGCAGAACATCGAGCACCTGACCCGTCGCTTGACGGATTTGGAGATCAACCGCTCTCCTCTTTTGGCGGAGGAGCACGCGGCCTACATCATCAAAGTCATGACCCACAAGATCGACTACTGGGACCGCGAGCGGGCGTGGGCGGAGACCCTCATCGAGCGGGCGAGCTCCGACAGCAAGCCCCTAGCCGCAACCAAGGAGGCCGTGTAGATGGCACGCGCAGGTACACCGCCGCAAATGACCCTCAGCAAACCGAGACTCGACTATGGCCCCTGGGCCGTGCTGATCGTGCTGTCGCTCGGGTTCTTCATGATCCTGCTGGACACCACCATCGTGAATGTCGCGATTCCGAGCATCATCAGCTCGTTGCATGCCTCCCTTGACGAGGTCTTGTGGATCCTGAACGGATACATTCTTATCTATGCGGTGTTGCTGATCACGACTGGCCGGCTGGGCGACATGATCGGTCCAAAAAAGCTCTTCATCTTCGGCCTGGTCGTCTTCACCGCCGCGTCCGTCGCCTGCGGACAGGCGCACAATTCGACCGAGCTGATCATCTTCCGTGTCGTCCAGGGCTTTGGCGGCGCGGTTCTGACGCCCCAAAGCCTCTCGATCATCACCTCGATCTTCCCACCGGAGAAGCGCGGAGCGGCCTTCGGCCTTTGGGGGGGCGTCGCCGGGCTCGCCGCGGCTGCCGGACCAACCCTGGGTGGCTTCCTTGTCACCACCTTTTCATGGTCTGCAATTTTCTACGTCAATCTTCCTATCGGGATTGCGGTCATCATCCTGGCATACTTCGTGATGCCGGAGGTGCAAAGTCATCGCAAGCATCACCTGGACTTTATTGGGGTGGCTCTCTCCGCGGCCGGACTCTTCACGGGCGTGTTCGCGCTGATCGAGGGGGAGAGGTTCGGCTGGGGCCGCATTACCAACGCTCTTTCCTTCAGCATCGGTTCTCTGCAAGGCAGCCTGATCAGCATCCCCACCATGCTCCTCTTGAGTGTCGTCCTGCTGACCGTGTTTGTCCTGTGGGAATCGCACGAGCGCGAACACGAACCGCTGCTGCCGCTGTCGTTGTTCGGAGATCGCAACTTTTCCGTTGCGAACCTCGTGTCCGCGATCGTGGCATTCGGCCTCCTTGGTCTCTTCCTGCCGCTTGCCATCTTCCTGCAATCGGTTCTCGGGATGACGGNNGGCATAGCCTTCGTCCCGAACGCCCTCGTTTCAATGGTCGTCGCGCCCATCGCCGGGCGGCTCACCGATCGAATCAACGGCAAGTACATTTTGGGATTCGGTCTCACCCTCTTCGCGATCGGCATGGGACTCGTGATTTTCGCCGCCTCGCTACATTCCACGGGTCTGTCATTCACGCTGCCATTGATCGTGTCCGGCATCGGCATGGGTTGCACTTTCGCACCCATGGTCACCATGGCCATGCGAAACATCGCACCGCAGCAGGCGGGCGCCGCGTCCGGCTTCATCAACACCATGAGACAGGTCGGCGGAGCCATGGGAGGCGCGGTGGTCGGCGCGGTTCTGCAGAACCGACTGGGCTCTGAGCTGCACAGCCAGGCCGTCCGCTTTTCGGCACAGCTTCCGGCGAGCGCGCGCGCCAGATTCGTCGCCGGCTTCTCGCACGCCACCAAGAGCGGACTGCAGGTGGGGCGGGGCCAGACGGGCGCGGCGGGGAATCTTCCGGGAAACCTTCCGGCATCGGTCGCGCATCAGCTAGCGGTTTTGGGTCGTGAGACCTTCCAGAACGCCTATCTCAACGCCATGAAGCCATCGCTGGCGCTCCCCATCGTCGTCATCTTCTGCGGTGCCGCCGTCACGCAGCTCATGCGGTCCGGCAGCGGTACCAAAGGACAGGACGCCGCGGCCGAGGCTCGTCGTCCAGCGGGGGTCACAGCCGCCGGCGACTAAGTGTCGCTGAACAGACTCCAAAGTTCGTGCGCTCCGGTCAAACCCGCGTCGCGTCGCGACCGTCGGCGCCCTGGGTCTACGAGAAACATGGCTCAGGGGTACGTCTCCTCCCCTGGATTTGTTCTTTCAATTATGCGAATATATGTATTATTAGGAGGGAAGAACATGAATCATGAACGAGTCGGCTTCCGCAAATCAGCCGGTGTCCCCGCAGCCCACTATCTCCCTCGCGCCCGCGCAGAATGCGCTCTGCACGCTGCAGGAGCTGGCGCGTTCTTGCGGCCGAGCAGCGCCGAGCTCAGGGTATCTCGCCCATATCGCTCGCGTGCTTTCCCGCGAACAGCTACGCTTGAACGCGGTGTTGTTCGGCGGCCTCGGATCGGCTCTGCTGCCCGATCGCGAGTGGTCCGGCTTCCCGGAGTACCTGGATGCTCTCGAGGTGCAGAGGCCGGAGGATTTTCGTGATACGTTCCTTCTACGTTTGGCGGCGGCTCTCCAGGCCGGAGACATGCGTGGCCTTTTGGACGACGAGACGGCGTTTCTCAGCCATTGCACACGCGACGAAGACGGCGATGCAACCCAAGAGAACTTGCACGAGCTCTGGACCCTTCTCAACGACCCCGTCACCTTCCAGAGGGTGCTCGTGTCGCACCTATGGGTCATGTGGAGAGAGTTCCTCGAGCCGGACTGGCAGCGGGCCGAGCCCGTCCTTGCAGCGATTGCGCGCCATTATCGCAAGCGTCTGACGCGCGCAAGCGCGGATGTCGACGCCGTTCGCATGGTGACGGGGCGGGATACCGCATCCCTGCTGGGGTCGGAACGCGAGCCGAACTCGGTTGTGCTCGTGCCTTCCGCCCATCTCGGAAAGAATCCGCGTGTCCTCCATAGCGAGACAAGTGCCTGGGTCTTCTTCAGCATCCCCGAGCATCCGGCCCTGTATCGTCGCTCGCCGATTGGCGAGGCAGAGCTGTTGGTCCGTCTGCGCGCACTGGCCGACGAGACCAGCTGGCGCATCCTTGCAATCTTGAACGACCGTTGTGAAGCATCCACGCAGGACATCATGCGCGAGCTGGAGCTGAGTCAGCCCAACGCCTCACGCCATCTGAAGCAGATCAGCTCGGCCGGCTTCGTGCTGCAACGTCGCGCCGGTGGAGCGGCCAAAGCGTACAGTTTCACGCCCGGCCAGATCGAGCTCACTTTCCAGGCCGTGGAGCGATACTTGTCCGGTGATCAACCCGAATTGGCGGTTCGGAGTCCATCCGGGAACTCCGAGCTGAATCGCTTTCTCGATGACGAAGGACGTCTGTCCGCGTGGCCGGCGAAGCGACACGATCAGGGGCTCGTGCTCACCTACCTGGCGGGACACTTCAATCCGGACCGCGAATACAGCGAATCGGATGTCAATGAGATCCTGAGCCGCCGGCACGCATGGGAGGATGCCGCCACGCTTCGTCGTGCCCTCATCGACGACCGCTTGATGGAGCGCTCCAGGGATGGATCGCGGTACTGGCGCGCCGATCTATAGCAGATGTCAGCGATCCGCACGTCGTCGACTAATATTCAAAACGCGAGGAGGAGCAAGGTTCCGCCTCGCTCCTCTCCGTCCGATCTCGAAGCCGCCTTACTTCACGGCTTCACAGCCGTAGCACCAGTTGGTCACGATGCCTGACTCGGCATCTATGATCATTGAAAACGCGTGAACGACAGTGGGTCGAGTTGTCAATGACCCGGGCGTCATAACATCCCCATGCACGGTCACCACCCACACCTTCCGGTCCGGATGCACGACTCCGTTCGCAGCCAGAGCCTCGTTCAGAGACGCCGCGTCCCGATACGGGAGGAGCGCGCGGGCTGGGGCCGCAACATCACCCCCGCGCGCATGCGTGAGGGCGTCGGTTTCGCTCAGGTAGTGAGGATTAGCGCCAGGAGCCTGCGCCATTGGATTGCCTGCCACAAATTTCGCGTACACCTCAGGATCCGGATTGCAGTTTTCTTCACGTCGCGTCAAGCTACCCCCTTACAGCTGCGCGCTAAAATCACTTACTTTTCCCGAACTGAGCGATCTCGGGGACCCTATCGCCGAGCCCAAAGTCGAGTATGTGTCGAGTCGCGGTATCGATGTTCAGCGTCATCACAGTCCCGTAGATGATCTGATTATTGGGCGTGCGAGCATCCGTGTCAGTAAACGACCCCGAAGGACAACGAAGTACGTTGCCTGATTCGAGTCAACGTACCTGCCGGAATGGACCTGGATCGCGCGTTGTCGTGTCGTCATCACGACATGTGCCCTGGCAGGATGAGCATGCCCATTGACCGCGGCCACTTGCCGGGCTAGAAGCACGAGCCAGGGAGGAGCACCGACGGTCCCAACAGATGCCACCGCGGCCGGACGGTCCATTCTTACTACTCCTTCTGCAACCAACGCAGCCCTAGACTTATGAGCGCATGCTTCCGCCAGACCATCACTTCATCATCCCTCTTCCCCATTGTCACAGCTGGCGCCGGTAAAAGCTCGACGTTGCCGCCTAATAAGATCATCATCCGGGCGGCCGCCCAGAACTGACGGGGATCAGCGTGAGCGAAGTTGTCTGGTTGACGCGCGGTGCTCGACGTTGACCAACTCCCACCAGGGATGGGTGAGGGCGGGAAACGCCGCGACCAGCGTCAGACGATAGGTCGTGCGCCGATACCGGCTCTGGTAGACGGCAGTTGTGGCGCTTTGTCGCACCGTTCGGACACGAAGCTGGTAAGGAGCGGAGATCCTTGATCCAACTGTAAAGCTCTGCGCCGCCAGATGCTGGCTGCCCCATTCAGGATGGTGGCCGGCTAAGTAGGTGCTCATCTCTTCTGCGGACACCTCACGGTAATCGAAGCAGCGGGAACCGATAAGGACGCCGTTCCCATCGCGATGCTGGCGGCCGAGGCATAGGGTGGGGACGGTGGGGAGAGGAAGTGTCCGGGTCCTGTCCACTCGCACGACCGTCCCGGCATCGGCGACGTAGACGACCAGAGGCGCAGTGATAAGGTCGGCTCGACCGGGGCGCCCCGGCCAATACACGCCGTCCAGGTATCGAAAACAGCAGATGCCGGTCCCACCAACATAGGTGCTTCCCGTTCTTTCTCGAAGCACCATGGGAGCAGCGTGAGGGATTGCTGCCCCAGCGCGACGAAGCCAGCCCACGGCGGCGCGGATGGCGCGCCGAGCCGACACACCGGAACCATGATAGGCATCCTGCCCAGACGAGACGTGGGAGGTGTCAAAGTAATGAAACTCGCCACGGGCGCCGCGAGGACCGGCAGAGAGGAGGCGGCCGTAGGGCCCGAGATCGTAGCGCCGATTGCCTTTCCTGCCGTGCTGCGCCGCGTAGGAGAGGATGATGGTCCAGGGACGCGGATGCCCCATGGGCTGGTTACCCGCGATCTCCGTACCGGTTAGGCCGAGGCGTCGCTCAAGCGTTTGGACAGCGGATGGAGGGTTCGTGCGCGAGACGACAGGTGCGATCGGACAGCGTAGATTTTCGCTCCGGTCTCCTCGTCCGGTGGCCGCGCTGTGTTGAACTGAGTATGCTCGGTCATCTTCCCCTTCTCTTTCCCAGTGACGTCGACGCCGTACCAGGCGTGGATGGTAGGCCCACCACGCGACGTGAAGCGGCGCGAGTCCCCATATGTGTAAAACGCAGGGAACGCGAAATAGTGGCGCTCTTGACACTTTTTGAGTACAGCGTAGGCTGGGAGGCGGCTGATCATGACGTTGCCGGTGTGCTGGCGTCGTCCGATTTCGCTGCGCTGGTTGCGACGCATGCTGAGGGCTTGCGCTTTTTGGGGACGGTCAGATTCTTGGCCTAAGGGCCAAAGCTACGGCGTCGCGGGCGCGTCGTGTCTGACCGTGGGGCCGGCACTCTGAGTTGTGGTTGCTAAAGTCATCGCGTCAGCGCGCGACACTCCCCGCCGACGCCAGGGCGTCCCGGTCCAGCACCCGTATGCCCCGCGTGTGGGGCTCGAAGTCGATCAGTCCCGCCTCTTTGATCCGCGCCAGATACCGAGTCACGTCTTCTCGCAAGAGCCCCGTCCGCTGTCCAAGCTCGTCATACTCCTCCCAGACCAGAAAAAGGGCATTAGATCCGGACCGTAGGTCAGGCATTTATGCCGTCAAGTCTCCAATTCAAACGCTCGCGACGCTTCGGGTGCACCGGAAGGCGGCCAAGGTCATTATTAGCCCGCCTCTTCATCCTCCACCTGAGGGGAGCGATTCCGGAGGGGAGCGAAGCTCAGTCAAAATATCGTCACAACGGGGAACGCTCTTGTTGGGCCGCAGCCGACCGGGCGCGGTCTGACGGATGCTCACGTGTTGGTCCGAGACTTGACGGCCTGAAGGCCTGACCTACGGGCTGACCGACGGGCCTGAACTACGGCCCCCGAATCAAGCCCCTGGCCAGAAAACGCTATTCGCTCTGCCTTGGCGCCTGCTGCGTTTTTCATTCTTCGTGGGCGCCGGGGCGCACGGGACTGCCCATCAGGTCATCCCTCTTCCCCATGTTCACAACTCACGCCGGTAAAAGCTCCACGTCGCCGCCCCCAGCAGCAGCATCACCCAGGCGGCCGACCACAACAGGTAGGGCGTCGTGGGTGGATCCGAGACGAAGAAGGGG
>QHBP01000313.1 GCA_003244175.1 Chloroflexota bacterium
AGCTGAGGCGCTGTGAGTCGAACGCCCGCCGCATCTCTTCGACGCCGCGATCGAGCTCTTCCTCTACCAGTACCCGCGGAATCTCCACAAACGTTCGGCTCGTGACCGCGTCCGCGACGCGGTCGGCGAGCTCTTGGTCTGCCGCGTACTTGCGCTCTATCTCGATGTTGTCGCGGAGTCTCCCTCGAAGCTCGTCGAGCGTTTTCATCTCGCTCACGCTCTGAGCGAGCTCGTCGCCGAGCTCAGGCAAAATCTTGCGCTTAATTTCCTTGACGAGAATTCGAAGGGCGAGAGTCTTCCCGGCCAGCTCATCGTCCCGGTACATCTCGGGTAGCAGAAGCGCAATGTCCTTAATGTCGCCCGGCTTCACGCCTATGAGCTCACGCGAGAGACCCGGGAACACGGGGTCAGACCCTTGTCGCTCTTCGTCCCGAAGCTCGAACTCGCCGTTCTCTTCGTTGACGATCTCTCTGCCTCCCACCTTGCCGGCGATGTTCATCGTCACGACCATTCCCTCATCCGCCGGGGATGAGGTGGGCTCTAACGTTGCGGTCCGCTCCTGAAGGTCGTGCAACAGGTTGTCCACATCCTCGTCCGAGACTTCCACAACCGACCGGTCGATCTCCAGCCCTCGATAGTCAGGCAGCTGAACGTCCGGCTTGACGGAAACCGTCGCCTCGAACGAAAACTCCCGGCCCACGTCGAGATGGTCGTGGTCATCACCCGCGGAGACCTCGGCCTCGTCGATCGGAACCAGCTTCTCCTGGTCGATGGCCTTCCGGTATCCCCACCGCATTGCGTCCTCGGTGGCTTCATGCAGAAATAGGTCGGGTCCCACCGTGCGCTCCACGACCGAACGCGGAGCCTTGCCCTTGCGGAATCCGGGAATGGCGACCCTCTGCACCAGCTGCCGGTACGTGCGGTCCAGCGCCTGGTCAACCTCTCCAGGAGTCAGTTCGACCTTGAGGGCGACTCGGCTCTCGGGAAGCGTGGTGACTTCGACGTTCATGTATTCCTTGCACCCACCAGTTGACAGATGTCGTCGAACGAGAAGGGGGTTGCCTCGACGCGTCCACTGGTGGGGACGGAGGGACTCGAACCCTCACGCCTTTCGGCACATGATCCTAAGTCATGCCTGTCTGCCAGTTCCAGCACATCCCCGCCGCGAGCCATGACCCGATAGCCCGTACTAGAGCATACCAAATGAGCATCCGTACTCCCGGCTCCGTTGGTGTCCAAGCATGATAGAATCAGCACGGCTTCAACGAGCCGGCGTGGCGGAATCGGCAGACGCACGGGACTTAAAATCCCGGGACCTTTGGTCGTGTGGGTTCGAGTCCCACCGTCGGTATCTCGTGAGCGCGAGGCGACATGTCGGAGAGCGGATTCCTGGACGAGACTTGCGAGAACTGCCGGTTCCTGGAAGGGAATGATCGGTGCGGCAATGTAGAGTCAGTGTATTATCAGCGCCCGATGGTCTATCGCGATGGGGATGAGGTGGTTCAAACCGGATGGTGCGATCGCTGGTCGGGACGTGTGGATTGATGAATCTGGGAACTGGGAGCGAGCGACCTTTGACGGTTCCGCGTCAAGCTGGTAGACTTTATCCGCTGCAGTGGGGGTTTCCTCGCTGCAACTCTCTATATGTTGAGGAGGACATCCAATACCGAAGGATCTTCGTGTAGATAACCAAATTCGAGCGCGCGAGGTGCGTCTCATAGGTCCGAATGGGGAGCAGATCGGCGTCGTCCCCCTCCTACGCGCCCTCGAGATGGCTCGGGACTCGAACAACAATCTGGTGGAAGTGAGCCCGACCGCGCAGCCTCCAGTTTGCCGGCTTCTGGACTACGGCAAGTTCAAGTACGAGCAGACGCGCAAGGAGCGCGAGGCGCGAAAGCATCAGAAGACACAGGCCCTGAAGGAAATGCGATTGACTCCGAAGATCGGTGAACACGATCTCGGTTTCAAGACCAATGTCATCGAAAGCTTTTTGCAAGAGGGCGATAAGGTGAAGGTTACCGTGCGGTTCAAGGGGCGCGAGAATGCGCATCCCGAGCTGGGACGGGCGGTACTCGAGGAAGTGGCGAAGAGACTGGGAACGTCGGGATCGGTAGAGCGCGCCCCCCTCCTTGAAGGCCGCTCGATGTCGATGATCCTCACACCCACCGCCTCGAAGATCAAAGGCCCGGTCGCACCGGTCTGAACCGTTCCGTCGAAGTAGGGAGGATGCCGTGCCCAAAATCAAGACACACAAGGCCACCGCGAAGCGCATCAAGATCACCGGAACCGGCAAGATCATGATCGGCCGGGGCTTCCAGAATCACAAAAAAGCTGCCAAGTCCAAGCGCTCATTGCGTAAGATGGACGATATGTCCCCAGCCGGTAGGGGCGTAGCACGGCGCATCAGGCGTCTCGTGCCGGGGCTCAGTCCCAAGAAGTAGGAGTGACATTGCATGCCACGAGTCAAGGGAGGACCCGAGACCCGTCGACGCCATAAGAAGATTCTCAAGCTGGCTCAGGGGCACCGCGGCGCCCGAAGCCGCCACTTCCGATCGGCGAACGAGTCGGTCACGCATGCCCTGGCCTATGCGTATCGGGATCGGCGACGGCGAAAGCGAGACATGCGGTCCCTCTGGATCGTGCGCATCAACGCCGCGGCTCGTCAGCATGGGCTGACCTACAGCCGGTTCATGGCCTTGTTGCGCGAGGCGCACGTGGGCCTGGATCGCAAGATACTGGCGGATCTTGCCGTGCGCGAGCCCGAGACGTTCGAGCGCATCATCTCCGAGGTCAAAGCTCCCGCGCCGTAGTGCCTATCAGCAGCGCCAGCAATGCCCACGTCTCCTTCCTCCGTTCGCTAGAACGCGCTTCTATGCGGCGCAAGCACGGGGCCTATTTGATCGAGGGGGTGCGGCTGACACACGAGGCGGTGGCCTCCGGGCAGCGCGCCTCCGTCGTCTTGTACGACCCCGAGGCTTTGGCACGCACGACGGATGGCGCACGTCTCTTGGAGAGCCTCGGCAATTGGGCGGATCGCGCGTATGAAGCAACACCACGCGTCGTGGCGGCAGTGGCGCAGACCGAGTCCCCATCCGGAGTGGTCGCCGCGTTGGTGCGGTCGCAGACCCCGCCGCTGACGACTGGTCCTCTCGGCATTGTTCTTGACGGACTGTCCGACCCGGGCAACGCCGGGACGATTCTACGAACCGCTGATGCCGTCGGCGCCTCATACGTCATCGGCATGCCGGCCGGTGTGGATCTCTTTGCGCCAAAGGTCCTCCGGGCCGGGATGGGCGCGCACTTCCGCCTACCTCTATACACACAGGTGACCTGGGACGACCTCCTCGACCACGTTGCGGCGGACGACCTGGTTGCCATGGACGCCGGCGCGACCTGCTCGATATACGACTTTCCGTGGCGGGAACCCGTGTGCCTCCTCGTTGGCAACGAGGCCCACGGACTCTCAGCGGAGGCTCGCGTGCGCGTAACGAGCCTCGTGCGCATTCCCATGCGTTCGGCTGTCCAGTCGCTCAATGCCAGTGTTGCCGCGTCCATCACCATGTACCACGTTCACGGCCGGAACATTCCCGTGGGCGCGTAGCGTTACATATGACCTTCTTCTGCGTCATACCGGATGAACGAACCCAAGGGGACAGGATGGAAGACGCTCTGGCCGGCAGCGCCTTCATCACCGCCTCGGATGAGGAGAGCTGCGACGCTCATCTTGTGGAGGCTGCCAAAAAAAATCCGGAAGCGTTTGGCGAGCTGTACGAGCTGTACCACGCGCGTATCTATAGATACGTCTATCACCGTGTGGGCGGCCAGGCAGACGCGGAGGACATCACGGCTCTGGTATTCACAAAAGCTCTCGAGGCCCTACCTTCCTATTACGCCAAGAGAAATAGCTTCGCGCCCTGGCTATTTCGTATAGCTCGGAATTCCGTGGTCGATCACTATCGCCGTCACAAGAACGAGCGATCGCTCGAGGATCTGGACAAAGAGGCGGACAACACCGATCCTCTGAGACATGCCCTGGGTAACGAGAGCCGCGAGGAGCTTGCCTCCCTGGTCACGTACCTCTCGACCGAGCAAAAGGATGTCGTTCTGATGCGCTTTGCAGGTGACTTGGCGTTTAGCGAGATCGCGGCGGCGATGAAAAAAAGCGAGCCGGCGATACGCATGCTTCTCTATCGAGCCCTTCGCCGGCTCAGAACGGTATTGGATGATGAACATCTCTGACGAAGATTCCGACATGAGCGCTCTCGAAGCCCGGCTTGTTCGGCTCTGCCGGGGAGTTCCGATCGACCCCGTCCGCAAGGCTCACCTTCGTGACGAGCTTGTGCGGCGCCACCAGGAGCTGTCCGCCGAGACGACGCAGCGCGCGGCTGGCATGCTCTGGCCCCGAATTCGGGGGCTAAAACGCCTCACGCTGGTGGCGCCGCCGGCGCTCGCCGCTGCGGTCGCCTGCTTTGCTCTGGTGTGGGCCCTCCAGGTCTCCGGGCACCGCGACACGCAGGCCGCCCTGGCCGCGAGAATTTCACGGGCGTTGGCGCAAACCGTGCCAACCGTGACGGCCTGGCAGGTGACGGTGGAGGAGAGCCGCGGCAGTACCGAGTCGTCGTACACGTGTTTACCCATTCGATTGGGGCGGCGACGCCTCTACGTCCGCGACTCACGCCTGTACCTCTATGCGAATCGTTGGTTCCAGGTCACGCCTGCAAGTGTGGGGACAGGTTGCCCCGCGACCTGGCAGTGGGCTTTTCGAGGAATGACCCTTCAGAGGGATAAGCCCGTGATCACACCGGATGGGCGCATCGCCGGGCACGCGACGGACCTGCTCGTTTACAGCCCGCGCCGTGCCGGGCGCTTGACGTACCAGGCCAGGGCGTGGGTCGATAGACGAACCGGCCTCGTCCTGCGGCTGCAGACGTCGGAGGCACGCGGCACCCGTGTCGTCGCGGTCAGTCAAGCCAGCTACAGCTACGGTATCCAGAGCCGGCCGTGAGCTGCCTGCTGATTCCGTGCTTGCTTCTTGCCGGTTTCGCCACGCAAGCACACTCCGGTCAGGCAGAAGGTGAGGGCCCTCCCACGCCCCCGCCAGTACCCAGCTGCGCCTGGTGC
>QHBP01000401.1 GCA_003244175.1 Chloroflexota bacterium
CATTCTGGCAGTGTTGCCTTCTTCTGCTTTCTTGGGGCTCCCAGTACGCACGTGACGCGAGTGGCAGTATGTCCTCGCTCTTGGAAGCTCACCTCACGCGCGTACCGGTTCTTGGTCACGGTTACTTCGTGACCTTAATCCTGGTTGACTTTGTGTGGACCTCGTCGCCGATCCGGACGGTGGCGGTGAAGACGTACGTGCCGGTCTTGCTGCCTCGGAACGTGATGTGGTTCCGGTACCTTCCGGCTGCGGGAGAACCGAGACGCCCTGCCTCCGTCCAGCGGAGGACGCTTCGCTTTGTCTTGCTTCCCGTGTACGCGTAGATGACAGTCGCGGCGTCAGGTGCCGAAGCGACGTCGATGTAGGTAGAAACGAGGATCGCCGTGCTTCGTTTCACGCGTGTTAGTGGCGACCGCTTGAGGTGGGTATCCGCCTTCGCGCCGTTTTTCTCGCCCCGTACCGACAGGATCGAGAATCGTACCGGCACCCTGGTTGGGGACGCGGTAGGAGTGGGAGTTGACGTAGGCGCCGGGGTCGAGGTCGGTGGAACGGATGTCGCGGTTGGCGGCAAAGGCGTGGGTGGGACTGTGGTCGCCGGCACCGTCGTGGGGGTCGGGCTCGGACTGGAAGTCGCCATCCCTACGAACGCGGATCCAACCGTTCTTGCGTCGTACTGTAGTGCAGGTAACATCGCATCGTAATCGCTTGCAGGCGCGACGGACATGATTTCGGCCAGGGCATTACCCTGCTGGACAACCAGCATGGTCCCTTGATAAAACCCATCGGGAAATTCGGTCTCGACGCTTACCGTGAAGCAGCTTTGACCCAGGTCGCAAGACTGGCCGCCACTGAAGGTCGGTTTCGAGCTTACGTCCTGCAGTGCTGCTTTCGCCTCTGCATCCGTTGAGTAGTAACTTCCGAGGTACGCCACATCCAGTAGCCCGTCGTTTAGTTGCGTAGGGTAGTACTGGAGCCAGCCGCCGATCATGCCGAGACTTGTGTACGAGCGCTGATGCAAGCCGTGGAACCTAGAGTCATCGGCGCCGCCTGACGTTTTCGCCAAATCGGTATCGACGGTGGCGTTGATGGGAAAGGCCGAGCGGGGCAGCCGAAGCTGCTCACTGCTACCAACCCGTGCAGCGGCTCGACGGGATACCAGCTTGGATCCCGGACCCGAAAAGCCTGCGGGTGCCGGCACGCCGGAAGTGACCCCCAATCGGTTATAGCTGTGTGGGCTGTGCGTTCGTGGCGCTGCTTGGACCGGAAGCACGCGCGATCCGGCTACCGGCAAAGCGACGGCCAGCACGGCGATGGTCAAGACTGGAAAACGTTTCTTCATGGTTGGCCTCCTCAGGGCTGCTTCGAGTATTGAATTGGCAGAGCTGCTCCTTGAGTTACGAACACTTGCCATAGGTGCACCCTACGCCTCATCTGAGGGGCGCGAATCGGGGAAACTACGTAGCGGACTCGAGAAGGCTCCCCTTGTCTGTCAGGAGAGGGGCTGAGGCAACGCGGTCAGGGTGTAGGCTCTCGTTTGGTCTTGGTCGCGAGGATCAAGGCGGCCGCCACCACGCCCAGTCCTCCACATGTGGCCCAGAGGACCGCTTCATTCCAGGCAAATAGGCGGGTCCCCAGAGCCGGGGCAAGCGTCGCCCCAATCGCGGAGGTCATGCCAAAAAACCCCCAGATACCGGCCGCGGAGACGCGGAGGCGCGAAGGAGGCGACGTATGCCTGAGCCACGGGGGAATGAATGATCTCGCCGGCAGACCAGATCAGTACCGTCAGCGCCAGAAGCGTCAACGTGTGAAATGCGCCCGTGAGGGCGAACCCGGTGCCCAGAAGGAATAAGCCAAAGGCGATGACGGGCCGTGCGGGAAGACGCTGCGTTAGTGACGTGATGGGCAATTCGAAAAGGATGACGACCAACCCGTTGAGAGAGAGCAACAAGCCATAGTCGGCAATGGGCAGACCGCTTGCACGGACGTTCAGGGGCACGGTTGAAATGTTCTGAAAGTAGACAAAGTAGGCCAGCAAGTAGGCGCAGAGCACGAGGAGAAACGGCTTGTCGCGCAGAATGGCCCCCACCCGTTCCTGCCCTTCGGGCGCGTGGTGGAGAGAGGCACTGCGTCGAGGAAGAGCGATGATCGCGAGGACGCCAAACACGAGCGAAGTCAGCGCGTCGATCAGAAACAGCAGAAAGAAGGAGCGGTCCGCAAGGAACCCCGCAGTCGCCGGGCCGGCCGCATAGCCGAGATTGACGGCGAGGCGATAGCTCGCGTAGGCAGTCACCCGTTGATTCGGGGGCACAAGATCGGCAAGCAAGGCGCTCGACGCCGGTCTATACAGTTCGGATGTCAGGCCGGCGACACCGGCAAGCAGGGCAAGCCAGACGATCCCGCGTGCCTGCGAAAGCGCCAGCATGGCGGCCGCGGAGGCAAACATCGAGGTCGCGATGGTGACCTGGCGGCCCAGTCGATCGGCCATGACGCCGCCGCCAAACGAGGCCCCGATGCTCCCGACGCCGTAGGCGCTGGCCGCGATGCCCGCGACGGAGGCGGAATAGCCCTCGTGAACCACATACAGGATGAGAAAGGGAACCACAAACCCGCCAAAGCGGTTGACGAACGTCCCGCCAAACAAGACCCACGCGGACGCCGGCAAAGACCGCAGGTTGTGGCGTAGGGTGGGAGATTGGGCGGCTATGGTGTGCGCTCCGAAGAGACGATGAGCGAATCGTTGCCAAACACTTCGGTGCTCCTCGGTTATCGGACGTGGGTGGGGTCGTTGCCTCCCCAATCCCAAGGGAACCGTTCTGAATCGGAAAAGAGGGGAACTTCTACACCAAGAGCGTCCCACACTGACTTCCAGGACGCGAAACACGTTCGCTGTGGGCACCCCTCTCGAGCTTTGCGGGGAAGGGGCGGGGACCCTCACCGGCTCGCCGGGGGTAGCCTCCGTCTGGTCGTCAGGCTGTAGGCCGTGTGGACCCTCTCCGGCTCCCGAGGGGCAGTGTCCCTTCGCCGCATCTACGGAAGACCGTCCGGGACGTCGTGCCCAAGGGCACCTCTCTGAAGGGGAAAGCCGGAGAGGGACCACGCGGCAAACATCTGAGTAGGTCGCATGCCCGCCCTCGCCAAAGAGTCTGTGGGCGACACATTGATAAACGGCACCTACATGGTAAGACCACCAGGAGGTCCACGCGGCCTACACTCGGGCCTGGGACGAGGGGTCGGTCCCCGCACGCAGTGGAATCGCCCATTGTGATTGCACACCCGGTCTACCGTGACAGCCTTGGGATCCAGGCAATGAGCGCGCGAGGGCAGCATAATAGAGGAGTGCTCCAGCTGCTCCGGTTCCATGAAGGACGCCATGGTTATAGAAATCGCAGTCATCACTATCGTTCCGGGGCAAGAGAAAGATTTCGAAGTCGCGTTCGAGAAGGCCCGGGCCTACCTCGCCGCGTCGCCAGGCTGCCTCAGCTACCAGCTCACACGATGCATCGAGCATCCCACCCGTTACGTTCTGCGAAACGAATGGGCAACGCTTGCGGATCATACGGAGGTCTTCCGCGGCTCCGACGCGTACCAGGCGTACCGCGATTTGGTCTATCCGTACTACGGTGCGCCGCCCGACGTCCTCCACTATCATGACGTCGGCTAGCCTTGGGACGCGGTCGACGTTGAATTGAGAATTCTCAGACGAACTGGAGTCGGCCTCACGCCTGGATCCGAACCCGGGGACGTTGCGGATGACTACGGCCCCAAGCTACATCGATCCGCGTGCGCGGGTTGCCGGCTGTCGTGCAAGGTCGGGTAGCAGAGCCGCGGCATCAGGAGTCCCCAAACCTGTGGCCGGGTCCCATCCCGACGCGGCGTGCAACGGACCTCCGGAGTAGTGGGATCCGGGAGGATCCAGAATCGCACCACCGGTGATGTCGTGAAGGTCCGCGTGGTAGCGAGGTGAGCTCGCAATGCGATACAGGGCAGGTTGGATGGCGCCCAGATCGCGACCCGCGATCGAGTCTGCCAGTGCTATAAGGCCCGCCCACTGCGGCACCGCGGCGCTCGTCCCAAACACCAAAGCCCAGCGGCCGTTGCGATAGATGGCGATCGGGCTCTCCTTGGCAGCGTTGAGTGCCACGTCGGGAAGCCCGCGCCGGCCGTTGAGCAATTGCTGAGCGGCCTGCAGTAGGGTTTGCTGGTAGGCAGGCTCGGCGAACAACGTGCTAAACCCGCCCCCGCTGCGATCCCACGCCGTTTCTTTTTGCTTGTGGGCGCCGAGCGACAGGAAGGTTCCCCCGACGGCCAGAACGAGTGAGTCACTAGACGGATACTGCACGGCCCGACCAGGAAAGAAGTGCTTGAGGGTCAGGTCAAGCCCGGCGGCTCCATCATCTCCGCTGGCGCCAACGATCGTTATGCCCTTCGCCGTCGCCGTCGCGTAGAAGCGGTGAAACCGCGAGACAAGCTGTCGTCCCCGAGCGTCCAGCAGCGTGTTCTCCGTGGCCGCCCAGCTTTGCGAGATGACGTCCGCTCCGTGTCGAGTCGCGTACCGTTCGAGCTTGAGAAACTCGGGCAGACCCTGCACCCCTTCGGTCTCGTCAACGGGACTTGTCAGCAGCAGGATGTGAGCGCCCGGAGCCATCACGTGTGCCCATTCCACATCGAGTGACGCCTCGCCGGCCCAGCCCGCATGTATTCCGGCGCTCGGTCCCAACGGTGACCGGATGTCCAGGTGCGGATCCGGCAGGGAGAAGGCTCGGTCGAACGCATGGAGGTCGGCCCGGATGGTGGGAGATCCAAAGGAGACGATGATGGCGATGGTTCGTCCCTCGCCGGTAAAGCCGCGCCGCAGCAGGGGGTCGACATCGTAAGCCTGGCGGATTTGAGCCGGGCCGAAGCAGACCTTGCCGTTCTGCTGTTGAAGGCAGCCGGGCAAAGAGGGAGCGCGTGGCACGGGGGCGCGGGCGCTACCCCACGCAAACACGACTACCGCAGCCGGGAGGAGCCAGAGCACTTTCCTCATACCATGTTGTAGCCGATCTTGGATTCTTTCCAGAGCCGTATGCCCTGACAACCATGCGATCGCATCCTCTCCCCTACTCCGATACAGTATGTACAAGATGGCCATCAAAGACAGCGTATCTGTGTACATATTGACTACTGTATAATCTGACTGGTAGAGGGTAGCGTGGACGTGACTGGATTCAACGGTCGGAGCGGCCGTACTGGCGGTTTTCTCTAGACATGGAAAAATGAGGGTGAGACTGTGGTGCAATCGCCGGCCGCGACCGACGAGGTGGACGCCTACCAACACCTGATCGAAGAGGTCATCGCAGGCCGTGGCCTGGCATCGGTTGCCCGCTTGCTTGCGGAAATGCTGGGCCTGCCGGCCGTGGTAGGTGATGAAGAGCTGGAGACGCTCAGCGGCTTTGCTCCCGACGGACGTCAACTCTCGTCGGAAGAGACCGCCCTGGTTCCCGAGCTGCGCACGCGTGTGCATTTCGACCTGAGCGAGGAGCCGGCCGCAAGTACAGCACCGCCCACGCTGCACGTGCGCGATTCCGGCGCCTTCCACTTCGCCGTCGCACCCATTGTGCTTCCCTCCGGGATTGTTGGCTACGTGTGGGTGATCGACTCTGCCGGCAAGGTCTCCGATCGCGCCGCCAAGATCGTGTCTCATGCCGCCGCTGCCTGTGCGGTAGAGATGGTGCGGCAGCAAGCCATCATGGAGGGAGAAGCGCGCGTACGCAACAGCTTTTTGGAGGATTTGCTGACGGGATCAATAACATCCTCCAACAGCGCGCGTCGCCGCGCGCGATTCCTGGGATACGACCTGCGGGGGGAACACCGCGTCTTCCTGCTGGACATCGACCACTTCGTCGAGTACATAGGGCGACACCATATCGACGAACAGGGAATCCAGCGCCTCAAGGAGCGTTTTCGCCGCAGCGTTGACACCTACATGCCCGGCATCTGGACCCGTACCATGATCTGGGAGCACAGCGACTCCATTATCGTCCTCGCACCCGCCGGTAGAGATCGCGACCCAGCAGCGGTGGTGGAGCGCGTGGAGGAACTACGTGACAACGTGCAGAATCGTTTGAGTGGTCCCAGCATCTCCGCGGCGGTAGGCCGTGCCTACAGCGACTTGACGCGCCTGAAGCAGTCTCTGCGCCAGGCTGAACATGCCCTGGTGATCGGAGCCGCCGTCAACGGCCCGTCGTCGACCACAAACTTTGACGATCTGGGCGCGTATCGTCTGCTGTTCCATCTGCGGGAGCAGCCGGAGCTGGAGTCCTTCTGCGAGGAAACAATTGGCCCGCTCGTACGTTACGACGGAGAGCATGACAGCCACCTCCTCGAAACGCTGTCCGCATTCCTGGAGCTCCAGGGCAATCTCAGTCAAGCGGCGCGTGCACTGCATCTACACCGCAACGGGCTGCTGTATCGCCTCTCGCGCATCGAGAAGACTGGGGGGTTCGATTTGGACAATCCCTCCCAACGTCTGGCGTTGCAGATCGCATTGCTCGCGCGGCCATTATTGCTGCAAAAAAACGGAACGAAGGTATCCTATGCCCAGCGAGGAGAACGCCGATGATCGAAGCAGAGAAAACCGCCACCAGAGTCGGCTACCAGGGTGTCCCAGGCGCATACAGCGAGGAGGCTCTGGTGGTCGCGCTACCCAAGGTCGAGGCTGTATCCGTACGCACGCTCGCGGATCTCTTTGCGGCTCTGGACGCCGGTGAGATCGATCAAGCCTTCGTGCCCGTCGAGAACTCACACGCGGGGAGTGTGGTCGAGGCATGGGACCTGATGGTGGACCATGATGCTTGCGTGCTGGGAGAATGGATTCAGCCGGTTTCCCATCTCCTGCTAGGCATGCCCGGCGCGCGGGTCTCTGACATCGTACGCGTGTATTCTCACCCTCAGGCGCTGGCTCAGACCGCGGCCTACTTACGTGAAGCCGGTCTGGACTCAGAGCCCTACTACGACACGGCCGGAGCAGCCCAGATGGTGGCCGAGCATCAGGACCGGCGCTACGCGGCCGTGGCCGGACGACTGGCCGGCGAGCGATACGGTCTGACCGTGCTCGCGGACGGGATCCAGACGTCGGCGGACAACGCCACTCGCTTCTTCTTCCTGGCGCCGGGCCCGTGGCGGATGGAGCGCACCGTCCAGACCGCGGCTCCGGGAAAGACGTCCCTGGTCTTTTCCACGGAGCACCGTCCGGGTTCGCTGGTGCGAGCTCTGAGCTGTTTCTCGCGCGAGCAGGTCAATCTCTCACGTGTCGAGTCGCGTCCGTCGCGCCGCAAGCCGTGGGAGTATCTGTTCTTCACCGACGTTGAAGGCTACGCAAGTGACATGCATGTGCATGCTGCTCTGCGTGAGCTGACCCGACTCAATCCCTTCGTTCATATCCTGGGCAGCTACCCCGCCGCCCTGGAGCCGGCGGAAACGCGGCAAACGGTTGACGGAGGAGTGGCGTGACGTCGCGGCCGACGGTATCGCGCCGCGGGGAGCAGGTGCCGGCTTCGCCGATTCGTGCCCTTGCCCCACTCGCCGCTCAGGCCGAAGCGCGAGGCACGCGTATCTTACACGTCAATATCGGCCAACCAGATCTCCCTGCTCCGCCGGAGATCCTCGAGGCAATCCGCCCGCCGGCGGACGGCGTCATCCCGTACGCTCCCTCTCAAGGTCAACCGGACACGGTCGAGGCGTGGTGTGACTACTACGCAACCGTCGACGTCTCATACGAGCCGCGAGATGTGGTCGTGACAACCGGCGGGGGCGAGGCGATCGGCTTCTCGCTGGTGGCGGTGGCCGATCCCGGCGACGAGGTCATCATCTTCGATCCCACGTACGCCAGCTATCTCGGGTTCGCGGCGAGCTGTAACGTGAAGCTCGTGCCCGTCCCGCTACCGCCTCCCGATTACCACCTTCCTCCCGCGGAAGAGATCGAGAACCGCATCACGCCGCGTACCAAGGCGATCGTGGTCATCAACCCCGGTAACCCGACGGGCAGCGTGCTGCGGCAAGAGGAGCTTGCGGCGGTGATGGAGATTGCGCAACGTCACAGCCTGTTCGTGATCTCGGATGAAACCTATCGTGAGCTGACCTTCGATGGCCGCCAGCACGTCAGTGCCCTGCACTTCCCCGGCATGGAGGAATCGGTCATCATGGTCGACAGCGTCTCCAAACGCTTCTCGGCAACCGGACTGCGCGTGGGGTGCGTTGCGAGCAAGAACACGGAGGTATCAAGCGCGACGCTTCGGCTGGCCCAGGCCCGCCTTTCGAGCCCAACGATCGAACAGGATGCCGTGGTTGCTCTCCTGCGCAATCCGACCGCCTACACCACCTGGCTGCGCAATGCGTACCAGTCTCGACGCGACGTCACGTACGATGCGTTGCGCACCGTGCCCGATGCGAAGGTGGCGCGACCCGAGGGCGCCTTCTATGTGATGGTGACCCTGCCGGTCGCGGACGCAAACCACTTTGGCCGCTGGCTGCTCACGGACTTCGAGCGAGACGGCGAGACCGTGATGATCGCGCCCGGTCCGGGCTTCTATGTCACGCCCCACATGGGAATGAGCGAGGTCCGCCTGGCATACGTCCTCGAAGAGAGTCGTCTGCA
Source organism: Chloroflexota bacterium (assembly GCA_003244175.1). Taxonomy (GTDB): domain Bacteria; phylum Chloroflexota; class UBA5177; order UBA5177; family UBA5177; genus QHBP01. The sequence goes on from QHBP01000401.1 coordinate 8,636, forward strand.
GCGAGCCGTAGAGCTGCTGGGCCAAGCGCTCGCCGCATATCCACAACGTCTGGAGGGCGTCGCGTAGCTCGCGGCGGGAACATCCTGGTCTTGTCAGCTCGCCAGCCGGTAAATCTCCCCGTGTTCCCGATCTAGGCGGACTCCTCCATGAATCGCAGGTATGTGGAATGATGTATCGTGCGCTTCCAGTCGTCGAACGTCTTCAGTGGCGCCTGTTCGAGGAGCCGCTGTGCGTCCCCCTCACCGGTCAGCGTGCCGTCGTCTTGTTCGGTGATGGCTCCGACACGCTGGCCTTCCAGATCGTTGAGGATGCCAACTCGCATGCTCTTCCCCCTTTATCGAAATGCGAGCGCGGCTTCGGCCGCGTCGAGAAAGTGCGGAACCTCGTTTGCGGGAAACGCGAGCATGTCTCGCTGGTCGCCGTGCTCCTGGCGTAGCTGGCAGTACAGATTGGGCCCTTGATTGTCTATGCCCACGTCCAGGGGCAAGACACTTCCCACGTGTAAGCGCCGGCCCCGCCGCCCACGAAGCGCGTCATAGTACAGTGCTCGCAGACCGTCGAGCAACTCGCCCAGATGGTCCAGCGACAACCGAAGCTGCCCAACCTCCCATTCCAGCACCAGTTCCGGACGATCATTTGACCCCTGAAGCGAGAAGGACACGCTGTCACGTCCCAGCGGCACGCTACGGAGGCGAACATATAGCGGGACCTCGACCGACCCGGTCTCATCCTGGCCTTGGGAATCCGCGGCTGCCTGACCGGTGCGCCGTCCCACCGCGCCTGTTCCCACGTCCTCCTGCTCCACATCAAGCGGCGTCTCGGCACGCTCAGCCTGGGGGCCCTCCTCCATTTCTACCGGGAGGTCCACATCCGGCTGAGCGTTCGACACCTGGGAGGAGTGCTCCGACCCCGGGAATTGTGGTTGCGGACTTAGCGACTCGTATCGCCCAAAGTCTCGCTGTTCCAGGTCCGCTCGCTCCGTTTCCGTGAGAGTGGCGGCGAGAAGCGACCAAACCTGTGCCAGTGCACGCCCGAAGCGCGGAAGATAGTCGAGAGGCATGCGCAGGTCGGTTTCGAGGGCCCCCAGGGCCGCATCCGTCTGAACACACACTTGTCGCACCAAGAGAGTTGAAGGATCGTACGAGATGGTGACCGATAGGGTCGAACCGCGGGTGCACGGCAGCGATTCGAACGTAAGCGGCTCATCATCCGCGCAGTGGTCGGTGAGGCGCGCCAGTGCACGAAGCAGGGAGTCCACATCTGCCGTGTCGAGAGTCATTGAGGACGATTCCGGTAACCACAGGCTCTCTTCGCGGCGCCACTGGCACAGCACCGCGTGCGGCGCGCCGTGAACCGGTTTGAGAGAACAGGTAATGCGAATCCCACGAGGGTGAAACGCGACGCTGTTGGAGTCGACGGTAAGCCAGTCGGCGCCCGCCGTGGGCCATCGCCGGAGCAGCTCACGCTCGGCAGCGATGTCCTCGGCAAGCTGCGACTGGAGATCCGGGTCGACTACCCAGTAGCGAAACTTTTGAAGAACGTCGCGCAGCTGGCCGAGCCCCTCAGCGGAGAGAATCAGTCCATCGTCAGCGGGCCGCCAGGTATCTCGCACGCGTTGCCAGAAGCCGAATCGTGCGACGAGGCGCGTACCAAAAGGCTCGATCTCTGCCCGTAAGCGCCTCCCACGCTCGTCGTCGAACACGACGCGGGCCACCTGAAGCCCCTGGTGACTCGCCTCGAGCAGCCCACCGATCCCGTGTTCGAGGGCATCGATCTCCACCCCCTCGAGCGTCATGCCGGTACCCGACGGCGCGAACCCCACGTTACTCCGTCGCCAGGGACGCAGATCGAGGTGCCTCCGTCCGCTGTGGATAACTGCCTGGGCGTGGAGGGGATGACCGTCATCCCGGCCAATGACCACGGCATCCGGCACGGTGGACTTTGCCTGCATAGGTGCCCCAGACTAGCACACGATTTTGGGTGCGTGGCCCGATCTCTGCTGTATGCACAGTGTGACGCAGGCTCGGGCAATTCAGGGAGACCCTGGCTCTTGGCTCTCGAGGCCTGCGTCACACCCTCAGACTACTCCACAGCGCGCGCTTGCGCTCAGGCCTGTACGTTCCGGTTGGGCTCTTCCTCCCGGTCCCGAGCGTACGCCCCCGGCCGATCCTAATCCCCCTCGCACAATGTCCACTCGCAGCGACTGCACAAGAAGCCGTGGCTCGTCCCGCATAAACCTATCAGCCCGCGTCCCACGTCACGCTACTATTGAAGGGAGGGTCACAAGGGCAATGTACTCGATCGAGGAGTCGGGCGCGTTCGTCGAGACATTCGAGCTCGAGCCCACGCATTCCGGTCCCCTGGATGGTCTCCGGTGGGCGGCGAAGGACCTCATCGATGTCGCCGGTTACAAGACCGGATGCGGGAATCCAACGTGGCGCGAGACTCATCCACCCGCCGTCACGAACGCCGTGTGCGTCGATCAGCTTCTCTCCGCCGGCGCGCGGTGTGTCGGTAAGACCCTGACCGATGAGCTGGCGTTCAGCCTTGACGGAGAAAACTACTTTTACGGCACTCCGGTCAATCCGCGGGCGCCGGACAGAGTTCCCGGGGGCTCCTCCAGTGGTTCGGCGTCCGCGGTTGCATGCAGGCAGGTCGACTTCGCGTTGGGAACAGACACGGGCGGTTCGATTCGCATTCCGGCGAACAACTGCGGGATCTATGGAATGCGCCCCTCGCACGACCGCGTTTCCCTCGCCGGTGTGATGGCCTTCGCGCCCACGTACGACACGGTTGGCGTGCTGGCCGCCGATCCTTCGATCCTGGATCTGACGGCGCGAGTGTTGCTGGGTTGCGCGGAAGCACGTGAAGCCCGGGTCGGCACGATGTACCTGATCTCCGAAGCCTTTGAGCAGGCGGATGACGCCGTGCGCAGTGCTCTTGCTGAACCGGTCGAACGGCTTCGCCGGCGGTACGGTGATCGCATCAAGGAGCTGTCGCTCGAAAACCTGTCCGAGAGCTCGGCCCCGGACCTTTTTCGGACATGGTTTGAGGCGTTTCGAGTCGTGCAGTGGGCGGAGATCTGGAGCTCCTTGGGGGACTGGGTCGAAAGATGTCGCCCGGAGTTCGGGCCCCGAACACGCAACAACTTTAGTCTCGTCAGAGGGCTCGACCGGTCTGAGGTGGGCGCGGCCGTCCGGCAACGAGAATTCCTTTTCCGAAGGCTGCACTGGATTCTGGAATCGGGCGACGTGCTCTGCATGCCCACGGCGCCTGCTTTCGCTCCGGTGAAGGGCAGCCTGCCCAACAATCGAAGCGAGGGGAGCTATTACCCGCGAACCGTGTCCTTTAACTCGTTGTCGGGCGTCGGACGCCTGCCACAGGTCAGTATGCCATTGGGCGAGTCCGGCGGCGTGCCCGTTGGACTCTCTTTGCTTACCCGGCACGGCGAAGATGCGTTTCTGCTCGACGTGATGGCGCAGGTCGTCCAGGGCGCAGCCTAGCCTCCTAGCCGTGTGTCTTTCCTCGCTTCCGATTGCAACTGTACAATTGCGACATTGCATCCTGTTCGTTCCAGTCTCAATCCGTATATGATGCCTCCACGCTTCAAAGTTGTTACACGTCAGAAGAGACGATAGCGCTGCTGCTGTCTCGACCGGCAAGTCGGGGAACGCGGGTCGAAGAAGGGCAACGGTCTCGTTGTACGATGTAGTTAGATGTGATCGATTCTCAGCTGCTCGATGCCGCCATCCGCATGGTCGCTCGGTACGATTGGCAGGGCCTTGCGCTGGAGCGCGGGGCGACGGAAGTGGGCACGGCGCGCTCGACGCTCTGAGTCCTGTGTGACGTGGTCGAGACCAATCTCCAGCTCCTGCCGGCCACGGATACGGCGTTTCATGAAGCTACATCCTCCGGGCTCATTACCCGAACATCCTTCACCCAACCACTCGACCGCCTGTTGCGAGACGGTGTCGCCGACGGCACGCTGCAACCGAGTGCGCCCTTCCAGGAGCTCGCCACCGTCCTCTTCAACACGGTGTGCTGGACGTATGCGCACCTGCGCAGCCGCCACCACTGGCCGCCGGACCGCGCCCGGTCGTGCCTCCTCGACCTGCTCATGCGCTCGATCAGCACTCCCGCAACCGTCGCATGAACCAACCTATCAGAACTGCCACCCCCCCGATGTGCACGGGTAAGAGGCCGTGCTAGGGGCGAAGGCACGAGGCGCGTGAAATTCGAAATTCGCTACGACGCGGTGATTGTCGGGGGCGGGCACAACGGTCTGGTGGCCGCGACGTATCTGGCACAAGCGGGTCAATCGGTTCTGCTGCTCGAGCGGAATGCGGAGCTGGGCGGAGCCGCCTGTTCGGATCGAGTGTTCCCGGGCATGGATGCATGGCTCTCGCGCTACGCCTACCTCGTCAGCCTGCTGCCCGAGACCATCGTGCATGACCTGGACCTGCGCTTTGCCTGCAGGCGACGCGCCGTAGCATCGTGCACGCCTTATGAGCGGGCCGGCACGCTGGAAGCTCTTCTCTTGTCGAACAGCGATGCCGATCGCTCGCTCCGCTCCTTTCTGACATTGACGAACCACGCCGACTGGCGGGGCTACAACCGGCTACTCACGCTTCAGCACGCCTTTGCCGCGCTGGTGTGGCCCAGCCTGCTGCAGCCATTGCGTACACGGCAGGAATGGCAGACTTCGATCCGGACCGCACTGGAGCGAGAGGCCTGGGAGGCGTTTGTCGAGCGTCCGCTGGGCGAAACGGTGGAACGCCACGTCCGCGACGATCTGCTGCGCGGGCTGATCTTCACGGACGCCAAGGTCGGTCTCTTCACCCATGCCCACGACCCCACCCTGCTCCAGAATCGCTGCTACATCCTGCACGTCATCGGTCGCGGCACGGGCGAATGGCAGGTACCGGTGGGCGGTATGGGTCAGCTCGTCTCTGAGCTCGCGTCGGCTGCGCAGAGCTCGGGTGCGCATCTTGGTACCCGCAGCCCGGTCGGGGCGGTTCACCCCGGTGTACCTCGCCACACCGTTGTGTTTCAACATCATGGGGAGGAGCACGCAGTGGAAGCCACCCGAGTGCTGGTGAACGCGAGTCCAGGCGTGTTTGCACGTCTCCTGGGGCAATCGCACGCCCCGGCGCCCGGCGACGAAGGGTCCGTATGCAAGGTCAACATACTCGTGACGCGCCTTCCCCGCCTCAAGGCAGACAAGATTGATCCCCGCGACGCGTTCGCGGGCACCTTCCACGTCGACGAATCCTATGAACAGATGGAGGCAAGCTACCGCCAGGCTGCCACGGGAGAGATACCGGAGCACCCGCCGTCAGAAATGTACTGCCACACCCTGACGGACGACTCGATTCTCGGTCCGGATCTACAGGAGGCCGGCTATCACACCCTGACGCTCTTTGGTCTGGACATGCCCTACCGGCTGTTCGGGCAGGACAACGGGGCTGTTAAGGACGAGGTTCTTCGGCGCTACCTGCGCCGGCTCAACCGGTTTCTGGTCGATCCAATCGAGGAATGCTTGGCGGTGGACGGCGAGGGCAACCCATGCATCGAGGTCAAGAGTCCCTGCGATCTCGAGGAGGAGCTCGCCCTCGATCTCGGCAATATTTTTCACGGCGCACCGTCCTGGTTTTTCACGGATAGCGGGGACGATACCGGCCGCTGGGGAGTGGAAACGGCCTTCGAGCGCGTCTATCGGTGCGGCTCCTCCGCCGTGAGAGGCGGGGGAGTCAGCGGCATCCCCGGACACAACGCCGCTCGTTGCATACTGGAGGAAGTGGGCGTCTCCACGTAGCTTGGCGAGGATGCGGCACATGTCGCTCGAAGACTGTCCCGTTCCGGATCAAGAGTGGACACCGTTGCGCGATACTCTGGGAGACGATCTCCTCGCACGACTGTGTGGGATCGCCCCAGTCAGCCTGCGTCGGTACGCCACCGACGCCCGGCCGACTCCGGATCTCGTGGCTGGCCGGCTCCATGCCCTCGCCTTGACTGTCGCCGACCTACGCTGGGCGTACAACGACTACGGTATTAGGGGCTGGTTTCAGCGACCTCGTGCCCAGCTCGGCGGCCTCTCACCGGAATTCCAGGCGCAGATGTCGCCGATCTCCCCGTTGGCGTCGTCGTAGGCTCTGAGACCTCAAACCTGTGTCCGCATCGTCTGGGCGACAGCCTCGCCCTACGTCACGCAGTGCTCGCGGCGAGGATGGACGCGAGTGGTTGTACAAACTCCTCCTGGTTGTCCCAATAGTTGTGAGCCGCGAGCCCACCACCAGCTCCGTGAGCCGCGTTGCTAGTCTGGACGTCCGCCACCGCGACGCCCTCCTGCACCCCTGTGTCTGGATCGGTCACAGTAAAGAGCGGGAGCTCGTTCGAGAGTTCGGGTAAAGGATCTCCTCGGCGCCAGCCTTTCGACGGCCCGAGAGGATCGGCGACGGGATCGGTCTCGTCCCAGAAGTTGGTCCACGGCGCCTGGGACAAACAGACGGCATCCG
>QHBP01000417.1:0-3090 GCA_003244175.1 Chloroflexota bacterium
CTGCCATCGTTGCCGTCGCGGGCTTCGCCGTTTCCAGTGGCAGTTGGGTTCGCGCTATCGTCGGTGACGGCGGCGCCGCAGGCGTCGATGTGCGGGCAGAGATAGTCGGTGTCACTGTAGGCGGCATTGTGGGGGTCGGTGCGAGGACAGATGGGGCAAAACTGGGTGTCGAAGTGCGCGTCGTCGGCTGAGGACGACACCCGAACGCGATCCCCGTGATTATCAATGATGATACGCCCAAAGACAGGGCGACTTTCAGGCTTCGATTCACTCATGCGCTCCTCCTACTTGCTCTGGGACAACAGAGCGTTGGGCTTGCCCAAAGAAGCCTCCGGCTTTAGCCGGGGGAGTTGTCACGCGAATCGATCCTCGTACGGACGCGGGATGTAGTGCAGCGTCGCGTAGGCGATGGCGGCGCGGGCGAGGCGCAGATACTTTTCCTGCACTTCCGGCAGCATCTTCGCCAGTGTGTAGCCAGGGTAATCTTCTGCGCTAAGCGCCTGCGCCATGCCATCGACAAACAAATCGCCAGTGATCGGGATGACGAAGCCGGGGGCGAGGGTGGTGGTCATGGGGTGCTCCTTATGCGTCATCAGGGTTCGTCAGTGGGCGGGCTGAGAGTCATCATCATCATCGCGCCCACAACCTTCGGATTGCCGAATAGTTTGTCGTGCAGGTCGTGCCAGTTCGTCATGAATCCGCGCTGGATTGTCTCCAAGTCCATCGCCCCACTGACAAGCGCGGCCCTCGCAGCGTTCTCGGTCAAATCTTTGACGCGAGCCCCAAAATCCCCAGTGCGCAACTGAGGCCAGAGATTGTCGGGCGAGGTAGGATGCCCTGCACATTCTAATGGTACAAGATGATCTTCTTCGTACATGGAAGGATCACCCGGCAGGTTATATTCGATCATCTGCTGACGCTTGAGGCTATCGGTATATGACGATGGTGGCCGGACGCTCTTGGTCGTGTAACCGGGCGCGAGGATCATCTCTTTCGTGACGCCCTCTTGGACTTTCCCCGGCGTGCCGACTGGATCAGNNGGCTCCCGGCTGGTCGCGCGGGCGGCATCGCGCCGAAGTCCATGACGAGCGGTTCGCCCGTGGCCATGAGCGGGCCGCTCACGGTCAACGTCGCCCGCTGCTGGTCGTAGTCATAGTACGGGTCCGTCTGCAAGGGCGGCGCGGTCGCGGTGTAGCCGGGGCTGCCCATTGGATAGACGCCCGATACGCGCTGCGGCAGCCGGTCGCGGATCTCCGAAAGCAGCGCGACGATCCGGTCGAGCTGGTCGATGCTGCTCATACCGCCTCCGCCTCAATCGCCGCCATCAGCCGCCGGGTGCGTCGCCGCGTGGCGAACCGTTCACCGAGCAGGGCGAGGATGGCGAGCCATTGGCCCGCGTCGTTCAAAATTCCCCATGCGTTGATGAGTGTCTGGTGCATGGTGCTTCCCCTCCTTAAACAGAAATCCGCCCAGTGCGGCGGCGCGGGTGATGGTGTGAGCGGTCCGGTATCGAGGTTTACAGCACGGGCCGGGGGAAGTGGACGGTGGCGGCGCAGAAGTCCATGCCTTCTGCGAACAACGTATCAATGTCTGATCGCAGTATCCGAAAGGTTCCGGGTGCTCCCGGAACCTTTCCCCACGATAACCCCCAGGAATTTTGGAACCAGAAGGCACGTGCTGTCGCGTCATAGAAGTAAGCCAAGAATTCGTGTCCGCCTTCGACCGGGCCGATGGGCCGGATGAAGCCGTTCTGGTCGGGGGTGAATTGTCCCTGATGCCAGCTCGCCCCGCACATGAGCGGGCCGGTCGTCGTGAGGTACTGGATCGCCTCGTCCACCGATTGCGCCCAATGGTAGGCGTCCACGAAGTTGATGTTTTGCAGGTACTTCATCGCGCCCCGGTCATTCGATCCGTCGTGCGGACCGCTGATGCCGTCGTTGGTTTGTGCACCGTCGTAGAGTTGCTGCGGCGACGGATTCGCCTGGTCGGGGTCGCTCTGTGGTTCGGCGTTTAGCCAATCCCGCGTCGTGAAACCGACACAGCGCGGCGTCTGGCCCTGATCGAGCACCGGGCCAATCGTCCAAGGAACGGTGCGAGGTGCGGCGATGCTCATCATCATGGAGAGCGGATAGAGCGCGTCCTGAGTGTCGGGCGTGTATATCCGGCCAAGTTTCACTACGTCCGGGTGATGCACGCGATGAGTGGTGACGGACATATTACTTCGCCCCCTTCTTCGCCTTCTTCGCCTTCATCACCGGCGGCGCGGAAAGCGTTGGAATGCCTGGGCCTGTGAATCCCTGTTGTGCGGCATACGTCGCGCCGAGGAGCAATTCCTGCACGCGATACGGGTCCTTGTTCTCAGGAAAGAAACCGAGGACGCTCCGCTCACATATCTGTTGCGTGCGTTTCGTCTTATCGTCGGGCCAGATGCCAGAGAATTCCTCCGTCAGCGGCCTTCCATGCACGTCCAGTCCGCCTGTGCGGATATAGAATTCTAGCATCGCGTTCGCCAGCGTCTTGCCCGTCACCGGGTCCTTTACTGCATTCGCCACGGTTCCCCCTCCAATCTCGCCACGGTTGTAGCGGTAGACGATGTCCGAGAGGTACTCCCCCGGACAGACCGATGTGCCAAAGAAGCGATGGGGCCGTACCATCTCCGGCGGGATGTTGTGCTTGGCCCGCAACCAGTCCCAGAGCGCGAGCAGTCCGGCCAGCCCCGCGTCTGTGAGGCGGGTATTGCCGTCGCCCGGTACGTGGATGGAGATACCGGTGCCATTACCGCCTGGCACCCATGAGCCGACATGCCAGAGGATGTCGTCCTCATCGCGCGCCTGATAGATCGTCCCGTCGCGCCAGTCCACCACGTAGTGATAGGCGAGGCTGTACTCACGCAGATACGGGCCGATCTGATAGGCCGCTTCGCTCTGCATGAGCGTCAGCATGTCGGCGTCGTCGGCGTAGTGGACAGCCGAGTAGTGCAGCACGAGGCCGACAGGTGCGGCCATCTTCTGCCCGCTCCCCTGTCCCGGCGCGGTCGGCAACTGCCCGCGCACGTCGATGATGGTTGGTTGTGTCACGGGTGCCTCCGGT
>QHBP01000417.1:3124-3406 GCA_003244175.1 Chloroflexota bacterium
GTCGGCGGCGGCGTAGGGTCGCTGCTGAGCGTGTCGGCAATCGCCGCGATGCCTGTTGCGTAGCCATTGGCGAGACTGCCAATCGGGATGCTCGCGGTATAGGCCCAGACCCCGTTGACGAAATCCCCCAAGACGCGGATCGTCCCGGCCTTGCCCGTGGAAAGCACGGCGTCATAGCGGTAGTCGAGCGGTTGAAGCGAATGGGCATTGACGGGCCAGTTTTCGACCGCGCCGTAGTGATAGGTCAGATGATGCGCGAACACCGCATCCAAGCCCTGGATG
>QHBP01000123.1 GCA_003244175.1 Chloroflexota bacterium
TGCTGTCCGCGAGGACGTGGGGCGTGCCGTCCGGGTGCCCGTGTGGGTCGATGAATCGGGCTCTCTGAGGCTCTGTGCGGGCCGTGGGACCGAGCGCCCGTGGCCTCAGTGACACACCGAAGGTGAGTTGATGTAGTGTCGCTCAATCCACGACCATGCATAGAGACGTACCCGTGTCAACTTGACATGGGAAAGATTGACGGAGTGAGAGACGGGATCACATCAAGGCTTGACACGACTTAGCCAGCGGCGCACGTCGAGCCGAACACTTGACAAATAGAAGGTGTCAAGATACGACCGTCAGTTTGAAGCGAGTGAGAGGTTACCCCCCGTGGCCGTGCGTGTCGCAGGGGAAGACGCACGCGACGCGTACGATCTCCGTCATGGACAGGCCGTGCGTGTCGCAGGGGAAGACGCACGCGACGCGTACGATCTCCGTCATGGACAGCCTGAACCATAGGGGCTGGGACGGACGGCGGGGTATAGCGTTATCTACTCAAGGCACCATTTTTGACTACACGGAGTGAATGCGTGGTGGTTAAAAGATAATGTCTCCGTGATGCTCTTCGATTTCGCAAAGACAAACACGTTGATAACTCTTTCAAGCACCCTTTCGCGCCGTGACAAGTCAGTGCCTGATCGACGCAAGCAGGCAGCTTGGGCAGTAGTCGAGGCGTGGGCAAATCCGGGCGACAAGCGGGCGTTCTGTAGGAAGCAGCCGGCGCACGCGGAGATGCGTTGGGGGAGGAGCATGCGCCGATCCTAACTGTCCAGACGCTTCTTTACCCAGTCCCCAAACACAACCGGCTTCCAATCTTTCACGAGCCGGTCTCCGATGAATCCGAGAAAATTAGTGACACCTGTGGTGGCGGTTAGAGCAGTGCTGACAGCGCCAGTTGGATCGACTACCCGCGCAGCGGCGGCACCAGTTGAACTAAGGATTCCGAATAACTTTAAGGTCGCGACTCCTTGCTTAGCTACGCCCGACGCTTGCGCAACTTCGTTGTGATACGCTGACAGCGCATTGCGATCCTTGTCGCCTTCCTGCTGAAGCCACCCTCGGAATTTGCTCGATTTCGCCCGAATTTCTAGCACCGTGTCGAGATACATGTCGCCGGAGTTGACGAGTCCGCGCACGTCTGGGAACTCCACTTCGATCTTCAATTCCTGTATGATCTCTCTAACTCGACCTGAGTGCTCGCTTGCCTCGACCAGTTTGTTGCCAGCTAGGGTAGCCATCACATCGCCGAGAGAAAGATCCAGCCCATTGCGAATGGCAGTCATGATGCAGCGGTTGGTGTGAGCCTCACCGATGATCGGAATGTCCGGACGAAAGTCGAGCTTTCCAGAGGTCATGTTTGTGATCTGGGTGAAGTCGGTATTCCACTTGATCGTGTAGGTCTCCGGACTAACTTGCTCGATTTCGCAGGAAACCTGCGGGGGCTTGCCCAGGTGGAGACCGCGATACAGGTCATCAATGAATGTCTGAAGTAACTGGCTACAGTATTCGGGGTCACCTAACGCTCGTCTGGCGTCTTCAATTGGGAGTTCGTAGTTATCTACCTTCGCCTCCACGTAGTTCCGCTCTATTTCTTGGATGAGAGCCCTCTGTTTCCTCGCGTGGAGGCACGAGTAATCGGCGCGGTAAATGATCTTTTCAGGGAAGGAGGCCCCTCGTGCTTGCGCTGTATCCTCGATATGGAGTAATCGGAAAACCCCTTCGGTGCTTACCGCAGTGGTGAGGAAAGCGTGATAGTGGAACTTGAGCACGCCCTCATGAATTAAGGTAAGCAGCGAATTAATATGGTCGCGCTCGATTGCCCAACGCAAGAGGTCTTCGAGTTGGTGCTCGCTTTGAATATCGACGAAGACCTGGTCGTAATACAGGAGTGCTTCTGCCAGGAGTCCCAGGTCCGTTCTCTTCCCTTCAATCTTAAGCAAGGGCGAGTTGTATTCCCAGGCTTCAAGCGGCACGAGTACCCGCTTGTGATCGTCACGGTGCGGAGGGCTGCTACCCTGCAATCCTCGACCGAGAAGTGTCGGGTCGTCTCTGGTCATCTTTTACGGCAGACTTTGGGTCGGGGGCAGAACGGCGGTCATGGTAGTGTGGCGGCTTCTGGACCAACGGTGTACTCGACGCCTAGAGCTTCCCTGAAGAACCGCCCACCGCAAATGATCTTCCTGCGCTCATCGGGTCGCAGATCGTCCATGTTCGTAGTGGACTTCGTCTCTCTCACCAGATAGAGAAGCGGCTTGCCATTCGTGTCGGCGTGTTCGTCGCGATCCTCCATCACGATTGCCCAGTCTGGGTTGTACTCTCCAACCGGAGTCGGCACCTTGAACCAGTTCGGCAGCTTGATGTAGAGGCGTACGTCATCACGGCCTTCGAGATCCTCTACAAACTGCCGCTCGACGGCTGAATCGTAGATGACGTAGTCATAGAGGGCGTGGTCCGCCGGCACGAGATGGTCCTCCCAACTCTCGATCTCGGCGTCGAACTGGGTCATCTCGTACCACTGGTTGATCTTCTCGTACTGGATGCCGTCGGCGAGTTGATCCGCTAGGCGGGACTTGAGGATCTGGACCACCACCGCGGCAAACTCTTGAGGGTTGGAGAGTGCCGCTTGCTGATTCGACGTGCGCCGAAAGATCTCAAGCAAGGTGCATCGGCTGAGACGAATCGGTGGAGTGGTGAATTCCAGCAGGTGGGTCATGATGCCGATGACGTTGGGGAGGGTGTGCCGTTTGCTCAGATCCAGCACGCCCTTGTCACCGGTCAGCCGAATCGAATGCAGACGATCCTCGTCATCGACCGCCACCCGCGCCTTGGACACAACGACTTGGGGAGGACGGATCTGAACTTTGTCCAAGTCTCCGACCACCTGCTGGATGAGCGTCTCGGTGTCAACGCGAACCGCATATCGGGTCTTGGGACTTATCCGCTGCCATAGCTCCTGAAACTCCGGTCGCAGCGTGTACTCGNNGCGGAGACGAGCAATTCCCCGCTTCCTCGCATCCTTCGGCCTCGGCGGCAGCCCCGATTTGCCGTGGTCGGCCTCGATTTCCTGTTGGAGCGTCGAGACATAGCGGTCGTAGCTCTCGTTTGCCACGACGGTCAGAATATTGACGTGCTCGTCCCAGACACGCTCGCCCGTTTGATCCACCGCCAGCCTCATCCCACGACCGACTTCCTGGCGCTTCTTCATCTCGGACGTTGTCTGGTTCAATGTGCAGATCTGAAAGACGTTCGGGTTATCCCATCCTTCCCTGAGGGCCGAGTGGGAGAAGATAAACGAGACCGGCTGATCGAAGGAGAGTAGCCGCTCTTTGTCCTTCATGATCAAGTCGTATGCCTCCTCGTCCTTCTTTGCCGCGCCAGTCGTGCTGTCCTCGTAGATGACCTCTCCCCCCGTAGAGCGACGTTGAGCGAAGTACGCGGCTTGCACAGAAGCCGAATCGATATCCGACCAGTCGGGATACCGCTGCCGGATCGACTCGAACTGCGCATCGAAGAGACGCCGGATAATGCCATCCTCGGAGGCGTAGTTCGCTACTCGGTCAATGAAGAAGAGCGAGAGGACTTTGATGCCGTGCGGTTTCAGCCGAGCTTGCTTTCGGAAATGCTCTTCGATGCTGTACCGGATCTGCGCTTCGAATACCGCTTCCTTGTCAGCCCCTTGGGATTCTCCAAGCCCGATCTCGATCCCGTTCGCGAAGCACACGCTTTCGCTACCAGGGTTGATCTCGTCAACAACGAAGCTAGCGTACTCCGGTCGTTTAGTCTTGTCCTCCAGCGAGTCTCCAGGCTTGACCGTGACTACCTTCTCTTTGACGCTGCCGTCCTTCATGAGTTGGTGGACCGCGAGGCGAGCGGAGACTGTCTTCTTTTGCGCCTTGATATCCTCCAGCCGCAAGAAGACTTGATTGAAGTCATCGTCCTTGACCACCGAGGCAACCTCGATCCGCTTCACCAAGCCCTGTCGGTAGGCATCGAAGGGTGTTAAGCGATACACGAGGTTGTAGGCGTTGCGGTGGGTCGCACTGTACCGGAGAGCGAAGAGAGGATCGAGTGCAGCCAGGGCCGCGATGCTCTTTTCGCTCTCCATATTCTGCGGCTCGTCAAGGGTGAGGATGGGGCGAGCGGCCTGGACGAGATGAACCGGTGTCTCGCCTTGCAAGTGATCCGTGCTTCGCCAAAATACGTTTCCCGCCTTGTTAAACGAATCGAGCGTCATGATCATGATCTCGATACTGTCTGACAAAGCGAAGCTCCGGATCTGCGTCAAGTTCTCCGAGTTGTAGGCGTAGTACCGATAGGGAACGTTGGTATAGAGTTCCCGAAAATGCTGCTGCGTCATGCGCAGGGTTTTGAGCACACCTTCCCGCACCGCGACACTGGGCACCGCCACGATGAACTTGCGGAGACCATAGCGCGAGAAGAGTTCGAGAACGGTTCGGATGTAGACGTAAGTCTTTCCGGTACCAGTTTCCATTTCCACGGAGAAGTTGGGGAAGCTGACCAGCTTCCTACCGTCAGCCGTCTCGATATCTTGATCGATAGTGTTCAGTGTCTTATCTACCTCGATGCCCTTTCGCTCCTGAAAGTTCCGCAAGTTGTTCAGGATCGTCCCCTCGCTCAAGTCCAGCCGGTTCCCAACGGCGGCAAATCCGCCACCTAGGGCAAGGGTCAGATCAGGTGTGACGAGGGGTTGACCATCCAAGAGGTCAGCGACTGCATCGACCGCCTCTGTCTGGAACGCTTGGTTGGCGTCAAATCTGAATTCCATCAGAGCCACCTAGATCGTCTTCAAGTGACATTGGAGGGCGAGATTCGCCGTGACTGTGTCATCGAGCGCGATATCACGGCAGATGAATCGATCCTCCTTGGTCAGATCCAAAGCTCGAACCGTGTCCAGGCAGAGGGCATCGTCAAGGCATATTTTGATTCCCTGTCCAGTCTGGTCATCGGTCACGTTCCAGATCGTGACGCCGTCCACGATTGCCTCTTCTGCCGCGAACGTCAGGCTCAAGCCTTCCTTAATGGCAATCTCATAGATGACCTGCAAAGGCATCCACCCTGGCACGAGAGGATCTTCGAGCATCTCAAGCTGGCTAGCGTATTCAGTCGGTGAAGTACCAGCAGCAACTGCATTCCAGCCTCGCAGGTTCGACTGAACGAGTTTGAGAACCCTAAACCCCAGGTCCTCGGGCTCGTCAGATTCCCTGAGGTCAAGGGCACTTGCACTGTCCTGATTCATGCGAAACATTACTCGCCGGATGCGCTCTTTGCCAACGTCGGCAAGCGTTCCGTAACCAGCCTTTCGTGCCTCGGATTTAAGCGGTGACGGCTCAGGTACCTGTACACAGATGAACCGCCTTGATCCTTCATCCTCACGGTTCAGTTCGAGAACAGCCTGAGCGGTAGTGCAAGATCCAGCAAAGAAATCTAAAACTAAGTCATCATCACCATTTGTGCCCATGAAGATGAGACGCTTGAGGAGCGCAACCGGCTTCGGGTAGTCATAGACGGAGCGACCGTCAAACAACTCCTTCACAGTCTTCGACCCATCGGCTGTTGTGCCCACATCGGTGAGCCACGTCCGGTATGGTTTCAAGCGAGGATCGGCTGATCGAATCTTTTCGTATACGATGTAGCTTCCATCTGGTCTTTGTTCAAACTCCACATCGCCTCGATTCACTAAAGCCAGCATTTTCTTGAGGCCCTTCCTCCAACGGCCCTCGCTGCCGTCATTCCGGATGGGGTACACGCTATTGCTGTCGGGGCCTGGAATGGGAAAATACATCGTAGGACGATCGTCGCGTCTCGAACCAGAACCCCACTTATTAAGCTCCCGTCCTCTTCGGTACGGCCCTTTCACGTCCACCCTATCCAATTCTTCTGCTGCGATCTCAACCCTCGATAGACAATGTGGGTTATTGGTTCCGCGATAACAGAGAACATACTCGTTATCCTGCACTAGATTTCCGCTGTCGCCGCCACCCCCTTTCTTTGATTGCCACACGAGCGTGCCCAGGGAGTTCTCTTCCCCGAAGATCTCGTTCATCAGGAGACGTAAGTCATGTTCTTCGTGGTCATCGACGCTCACGAAGATGACGCCGTCCTCTCGTAAGAGTTGACGCGCAAGGAAAAGGCGGGGATACATCATCGAAAGCCATGACGAGTGATAACGTCCACTTGTCTCGGGGTTACTCGTTAATAGGTTTCCATCCAAGTCCTTTTGGCCCGTTAAGACGAGGTAAGCATCGAGGGGATGTGCGTAGTCATCTCGGTAGATGAAGTCGTTGCCGGTGTTATAGGTTTGCGGATGCAGGCGCACCATTCCCCGCGCTGTGATCAGAAAATCATTTGGCGCAAACGTATGCTCTCGAACAACTTCCAACACATACCGATCGACCTCTGGACGGAGCGGCTCCATCAAGTCATATACGAGTGCCAGTCGGCCGGGGTGATTGGCATGTAGGTAGCCGATCGTGGGATCGAGACCGTGCGCCACGGTCTGGATACGAACCTGAGTCTCTAGCAGGGCATAACCGTAGTTGAGCATGGCATTGACCGGGTGAGACGCGTAGCGATTACTTGCTCCGAGAAGTCCCTGTCGGAGTCCGATGCGATGCCACTCCGCAGGAATCGGCTTGCGGCCAATCCCCTTCCACCTGATCGGCTGTTCCTGCCATGCCGTGAAGTATGCAAGCGCGGCCCGGGCCTCAATCAGGCGAATGTGTTCGTAGGTTGTTGGTCCCGCTTCCAACTCTCGCAAGCACTGGCTCTGGCGGACAATCCCGGCGTCTCGCGCAGGAGTTTGCCACAACGTCAACAAGCTCTCACGACATCCGCTGATTTTGTCAGCTATCAATTGTGTTGAAAGCTGCAGGCCCACGCCATTGGTTATCGCCTCGTGCTGCGCTCGTCTCAGGTCCGCGTCGTACGGAGTCCCATCCCCACCGATCACACTGACAACGTCACCTTGCCATGTCAAAGCAATTAACGGGACCTTGTTGCGCCCGAGCCACTGGATGACGTCGAAGGTGATCGAGCCGTCGTTATCGAGGGCAATGATCCGGGATGGGAGATTGCGGGCACCGGGGAAGAATCGCTGCTCATCGTTGCGCTGAGGGTAATGAGTGAAACCATTGCGCACGACCAAAGCGCCGTTTTGGATGCGGATCTGCACCCCGTGTCCATTCAGGACTAGCGCCTTTCGCTCCACTCTTATCGGTCCGAACGCAGTAGGTCGAGGTGCAGGTTCGTGTTGCGGGGCTGCCCAGTACTCAGCTCGGATTGCCCATGCATCATCGCCGTCATCGAGTGCGTCGGGCTCGGCGGCGGCTCCAATTTGGAGACGTGATTGCCTGCGCAGGGCACGGGATCGCCTTTCCAGGTTGTCACTCCGAAACCGACCCGAAGCATCTCGTGTTGGCGGATCGGCGATCATCACCCTGACGCCTGAGTCGGTCGCTTTGGCCCGCACGTTTGTCTGCCACCAACTGTGGTAGCAGCTCTGCGAACAGAACCGCTGTGTGCGGGTCTTCGGCTTGAATGTCTTCGTGCACACTTCGCACGCGTTGCTTTGCGGGAGCGATGTTCGTGGAGTTCGCGGTTTACTGTCCCGTTTGCCCTTGGGTCGCCCTCGTCTTGTCGAGTCTGGAACAACCTGGAGCGGTACGGTACGCTGATCTTGCATGCGGAATTATCCTTTCTGCATGTCATGCCCCTGGACTGTGCCCACAGTCGCAGGGGCCCTTGCTATGGCTGAGACGTGGGCCGCGACTCTCCTTTCGACGATGATGTGTCCGCGCCCGCACGGAACTCCGGGTGACGCTCAAAGAAGGCGCCGACCTCCTCTAGGTGCCTCTCTCGTGTTTCACGTATCCGCCAATTGAGATACTCCATTCTGTGCGGATACCGTAACGCCTCCCTGATCTGATTCGGAGCCAGGATCTCGGCAAACGCCGGGAGCTCTTGCCTCGCTTGTTCCAGCATTCGGACGGTGCCCAGCATTTCCTGTGCCTCGGGCGCGGCCTCCAGGTAGCTCTCCATTCCCTCCCGAAGCTCAGCAGAGCCGTGGCGCCTGAACAATACCCACGCGAGGAGTAAAAGCGCCTGTGGCTGCGGTTTCATCCCGTTGAGCGACCGGCAAAGGAGCGATAAGCCAAAGGCATCCCGTCCAAAGACGTGCTCTAGCAGAAAGCCCACACTATCAATGGACCGCACGAATTCGCACAAGTCGGTGCGGGCTGCTTCCAGGTCCTCATCGGTCACGCCTGACAGGACATCAGACAAAGGATGCTGTAGGAGCAATTGACTGAGTTCCTCGAGCACGGGACCAGTATTCCCACTAAGCCATGCATCGGCACCCGTCAGCCGATCTTTTCGGGATCGTGCCAGGCCCAGGGCTTGTTCTACGACGTGTGCCTCTTCGGGAGTCCTGTAGCCGTCAAATATCCCGACTGCTGTTTCGAGCATCACACGCGCGAATTCCTGGAACCGGTCGGTCCCAACCCGTTTTCGTGACTGCGCAACGGGCAGTCCCGTGAGGCGCATGGTCGCAGTCTTAGCCAGAAGGGACAGTGCCAGTGTCGAGAGCCCCCGGGCGGCATCGCCGCGAAGCAGTCGTGTCGTGGTGTCCCACTGGCGTGCGGCCTCGATAAGGAATGCACGGCCAAGCTCTGTCGGGACCGAATATCCCTCCCACCACAACTGCCAAGCGGCCTGCTGTAGCCGCCGATTCTTGGCCTGAAGCCGACAGAGCGCCAAGAGCTGTAAGCCCGTCCCAGGTGGGTAGACGCTCTGCGTTCCATGCCCCCTCCCTAGGGGCCGCTGCCGTGGGGATGGGAGGAGACCGGCCCGGTGCCAGCGCGCTAGCTGCGTTTCACTGACCTCATGACCCGCTGACCGAGCGAGATCCAGGAGGGCTTCTCGTGGCTCACCAGAGGCTGTCTCAACCATGGCTAGATTATACAGCCTTATGCGAAACCATGCACTAAGTGTCCCGCTAGCATACAGCACTTCACGTTGCTAACGTGAAGTGAATAGGTTAAACCTGCAAATATTCGGCTCACGGCTGCAGTTTACAAGAAATGGAGGCTAGCGTGAATTCTCCCGCATTAATCGATATTGGGCTGATTGATGTGGAGCCTCAGATCCAACCCCGAGTCGCTGGGGTGAAGAGGGAACATGTCCAGGTGTTGGAGGCGAACCTCGACGGGTGGGCACCCATCGTCGTACTTCGGCGAGGCAACCGCTACGTGCTGATTGATGGAGCCCACCGGGTTGTGGCCGCACAGAACCTAGGGGTGACAGCCCTTCCGGCGACCGTCTTAGAAGCGATTGGGCATTCCGATTTGCGCTCCATGGCATTCCAGTACAATGTCGCCCACGGCTTGCCGCTCACCCTCGATGACCGGCGCTCGCACGCTGTATACCTGCTGAATTGCGACTCGACGGCCTCGAATATGGAGGTTGCGCGGCAAGCGGGACTAGCGCCCACGACAGTCGCTACCATTCGAGACCGTCTCGAGCGGGCACGAGAGATTTCACCTTCCGACCAGCGAGTTGCACGCGATGGCACGACTCACACCGTCAGCGCTTCCTCGCAATCACGGCCGCTCGGAGCGCTCCCAGACGTTGGCCTCGGTGAAACCATCGGTGATCTGTTCTCGTCGGCAGACCGGAAACGACAGCGCAAGATCGTGAGCTACTTCCAACGGCTGGCTGTAGCCCTTGTCGATCAGTACGACCTCGAGGGGTTCGAGACGATTGACAATGTCCCCGCGGCATGCACGCTCGTTCTCGGTACCGACAAGGCACATGCGCTCGCGTGCGTCCTCGGACCAGCGGCCCACAACGTCCTGGCCGTGGCGCGCGTTCTTGGCTACGAACCAGCCGGGGACGAGGCATGAGAAGCGGCGACCCAATCCCATCTGCGCCCGAGTCGTTTAACCAGCAGGACGTCCGCGAAACCACGCGGGAGATGGCGGTTCAAACCCGACCCTCGGGCTCCATTGTGAAGTCGCTGAATGTGCGTCCGGTTGCAGGCAGCATCGTCCGAGACATCATCCAGAGGCGTCATTATCTCCACGCCATGCCATCAGCACCGAGTGCTTGCTTCGGGGTCTACCTGAGTGGCGAACTTCACGGAGCGGTAGTCTTCACTCCCGGCGCACGTCTCGGCCATCGGCTACTACGGGGAGCGCATCCGGCCCACGTCGTGACTCTTGCACGGGTGTGGTTGTCCGACGATCTCCCCAAAAACTCGGAGTCCAGAGTGCTTGGAATCGTCCTGCGAACCGTGCGTCACAGCACGCCCTGGAAATTGATTCTGTCGTATGCCGATCCGGCAGCCGGACACGCGGGAATCATCTATCGGGCCTCCGGCTGGCACGACCTGGGTCAGACTGAACCTTCTGCCTACATCGATCTCGGCGATGGCAGGCTCCATCATCCACGAACAGTCTTCACTTGGTTCGGCACAAACTCGATTCCACATCTGCGCGCGACAGGCGTTCCGGCGCGGCGCGTCCACGTGCCAGGAAAGCACCGGTTCGCCTACGTCCTCGATCCGACGTGGCGTTGGAGGCTCGGATGATGTCTTATCCGAATCCACGCAGACGAGATCGGGGCCCCCCATGCGCAACGTCACGAACAACGATTTCAAACAAAAAACCCGCGACGAGATTGGACCTCGTCGCAGGGAGAAAGGCTTTGAGGGACCCTCCATGAAGACACTACCAGACCAACTATCACGTGCGATACCGGGGCCGGGTAGGAGTGCGTTCGGTGATCCACCATGACACGGGAGCGGGATTACCGAGCAGAATACCTGCAACGTATCAGACGACAGACAGTTCAAGGGCTGTCGCGACGACAGGCTCGCGGTCATCCAGGTCGTGACGAGGACTACGTGTCTCGGCACTTCGATGAGCGGCGGATCAACGATCGACTGGAATCCATTCGTCGTGAAGCTCAGCGCACTGGCGAGCCGATTGCCACCATTGCAGGCAGGAGACACGTTGCCCCCGAGAGAGTGATGCGCTACCTGCACCAGCAGGGAGTGCTGCAGCGTAGAGGCGGTCGGTACGACATCAACGACCAACGAGCTCGTGAGATCCAGATTTACAGCCACGGCCACGCCACCACCATCACCGTTCCCACGTATAAGGAGGCCGAATTGATCGGCACATACATGGACGCCGTGGATGACTTTCTGA
>QHBP01000407.1 GCA_003244175.1 Chloroflexota bacterium
TCCAGAAAGCCTCGAGACGTCTGCGGCGGCGGCCACGAAGCACGATGGAAAGCTCATCCGGCACCTGGCCGATGGAGAGGTCGAGCAGCAGCTCGAATCCATCCGCCTCCAGCCGGAGGAACGACCCTCCGACGGGCGGCTCGGTGGTGGCATCGAGCAACACCACTCCTGATCCCCCGCAACACCGGTGGCGATCGGCCTGGATAAAGAGACGGCCGCCGCGCTCCCGGATGAACCGCACGACCTCGGGAGAGGCGATCACACGGGTGCCGAGCGGTGCGGCAGCTTCTTGCACTTTTGGATGTTGCATCGTACGATACCAGCGTACTCGTACTCATCATTGGTACAAAACGCCTGTGGAGGATGGAGATGGCGAAGGATGTGACGACGGAACGGACGGCGGCTGAACCAGCACGCCAGAGCGATGTCGAGCGGCTACACGAGCTGGGCTACGCTCAGGAGCTGATGCGGCGTATGGGCGGCTTCTCCAACTTTGCCGTCTCTTTCACCATCATCTCGATCCTTTCGGGGTGCCTCACCCTGTACCTCTACGGCATGAACACCGGCGGCCCGGTCGTCATGAGCATCGGCTGGCCATTGGTCGGGGTGATGGTCATTATCGTGGGTCTTGCCATGGCGGAGATCTGCTCCAGCTTCCCCACCGCCGGCGGCCTCTACTACTGGTCGGCAAAGCTGGCGGGACGGAACGCACCCGCGTGGTCCTGGTTCACCGGCTGGTTCAACCTGCTGGGGCAGGTCGCGGTCACCGCCGGCATCGACTTCGGTCTGGCTTTCTTCCTGTCGGCGGAGCTGAACCTTCTCTGGGGCTACTCCACCGATCCCAAGCACGTCATAGCCGTGTACGCCGTGGTCCTCTTTATCCATGGACTGCTCAACACCTTTGGTGTGCGCTTCGTCGCCTTCCTCAATGACGTCAGTGTCTGGTGGCACATTGCCGGCGTGCTGATCATCGTGGGCATGCTGACCTTCATTCCCGCGCATCACCAGTCCGCCAAGTTTGTCTTCACCCACTTCGTCAACCACGCCGGCTTCGGCGCAAAGTGGTACGTCTTCCTGCTCGGCCTGCTCCTCGCCCAATACACGTTTACGGGCTACGACGCCTCGGCGCACATGACGGAGGAAACTCGGGACGCGGGGGTTACCGCTCCCTGGGGTATCGTCATGTCCATCGTGGTTTCCCTTGTTGCCGGCTGGATCCTGCTGCTGGGCGTCACCTTCGCCATCCAGAACTACAACGGCGAGCTGAGCTCAGCCACGGGCGTCCCGCCGGCGCAGATCTTTATCGACGCCGTTGGCCGGCACGGCGGCGAGTTCCTGTTGTTTGTCGTCATCGGAGCCCAGTTCTACTGCGGGATGTCCTCGGTGACGGCGAACTCGCGCATGATCTATGCCTTCTCGCGCGACGGAGCCCTTCCCGGGTCCAGCTTCTGGCACCGCATCAACAAGCGCACCCGCACCCCCACCAACGCGATCTGGCTGGCGACGGTCGGCGCCTTCATCCTGGGCCTGCCCTATCTCTTCAACGCCACCGCCTACGCCGCGGTGACATCCATCGCCGTCATCGGTCTGTACATCGCCTACGCCCTGCCGGTCTTCTTGCGCCTGACCGCCGGCGACAGATTCCAGCGCGGACCCTGGCATCTTGGCCGGTGGAGCAGGCCGATCGGTATCATCGCCGTCCTCTGGGTTGTCTTCATCACGATCCTATTCATGCTGCCGCAAGTCACGCCCATTACCCGAGACACGTTCAACTACGCTCCGGTTGCCGTGGGCGCCGTGCTCCTGTTCGCCGGCGGCTGGTGGTTCCTGTCGGCTCGCCACTGGTTCACAGGACCACGTGTCCAGGGAAGCACGGAGGAGCTTGCCGCGATTGAGCAAGAGCTTGGGGAGGTCGGCACGCCGGCCGCGGCATCCGCACCCGCGAGCGGGAGATAGATACCCCGGCTACTTCGCTGTCATGCCGCCGTCCGCGACGACGGCACTACCCGTCATAAAAGAAGAGTCGTCCGACGCCAGAAAGACGGCAACCCGGGCGATCTCCCGCGGTTGCCCCTGGCGTCCCATAGGCTGCCAGTCCGCGATTCCTTCCAGCACCTTGTCAACACCGCCCATCATGTCGGCATGCGGGTTGTTAATCGGCGTATCCACCCACCCGGGGCAGATGCAGTTGACGCGAATGTTCTGCTGGGCGTAGTCAAGCGCGACCTGCTTGGTCAGCATCAGAATGCCACCCTTGGACGCGCAGTAGGCCGGAAGAAACGGCTCCGCCACGAGCGAGTTCACCGATCCAGTGTTGATGATCGACCCTCCCCCGTTCGAGAGCATGTGCGGAATGGCGTACTTGCAACCGAGGTACACCGACTTGAGATTGATGTTGATCGTCCGGTCCCAGATGTCCTCGTCCAGCTCGACAACGGATGCAGGCGTGAGGACACCCGCATTGTTGAACAGCACGTCCAGCTTCCCGAAGCGATCGATCGTGTCGTCAACCAGTGCTTTGACGTCCGCCGCGCGCGACACATCCGTGACGCGGTACGTGACGTCGGAAAAAGAGCCGGCCTCTCGCTCAGTCTCGGCGAGCCCCTCCTCGTTCACATCGGCGATGACAACTCTCGCCCCTTCGCGTGCGAACTCAATAGCCGAGGCCCGTCCAATGCCTCTAGCAGCGCCCGTGATGATTGCAACCTTTCCCTGCAACCCCACCATCTCCTCCTCTCGTTCCTTAATCCTTGTCGCGGTGGTGCCGTCCATCATCGCGATCGTCCGGGTCATCCCGGTCGTGACGATGCCGGTCGCGAACCTGGTGATCGCCATGACCGTGATCATCGCGATCTCGCGGTGGGGGTGACGAGGGTGTCTTCGGTGTCGGGGTAACCGTTGGCGGAGACACGGGAGGTGGCTTAGGCGCTACCGTGGGTGGCGCAGGGGTCTGCGTGGGCCGAGGCGTCGGAGGTTGCGCGGTTGGAGGCGCCGGAAACCGCGGGGGCGAGGGCGTGGGGGAATGTGTGACCGGAGGCGCCGGCACATGCGCCCGTGGTATCACGGGCTCTGACGCAGGCGAGTTGCCCAAAGAGACGGGCTCTCCTCTGAGCGAGGGATTGTTCACGTCGTGAGAAGCGATGGCGGAAACGGTGACCGCGGGTTGGGGGATGACGGCAACCGGTACCGCGATTTGCGCGCCGGGAGTCGGGACGGAAGGAGCTGAATGATGCGCGGGGGGGTGAACGACCACGACGGGGCGCGGCGTTCGAATCCGGGTGCGGTTTCGGTGAATGCTCGGTATTGACACTGCACGCGGGGTGACATGTCTCGTCTGTACCGCCGCCTGATGCGCTACCGGCTTGGTATGAACGGTAGGGGACGTGCGGACAGCCACATGGTGATGCCTCGCGTGAGGGTGTGCTTTCTTGTGTCCGTGGCCGCGCGGCCCTTTGCCACTCACTCGGCCTCGACCGGCGACGTGCGCCGCTCTCGTTCCCCCAACGGCGCGCCGGCGCTGATGTTCGACCCGCGCCCGCGTGATGTTCTCGATAGTGGCTCCGACCCGGTGTGTCGCGTCGTCGACGCTTGATAATCCGTGGCGCAACGGTGCGAATGCCACGACTATCCTTTGCCTCGAGGGCACGGTGACCTGGCCGAAGGCGTGCGACGGACCGTACCGTCGCCAACGTCCGTGGATCAGCGCCTGCACCCGCCAGCGATAATTTCTCCCCGGAGGCAGGGTTACCGTATACGTCGTGTGCGCGAGCGTCGCCGAAAGGATGGGGTGCCGAAACGCGCGTGCGTCGGAACCGTGAATCGCAAGCGCAACCTGCACCCGATACATGCGTGCGTGTCGGAGGGGGGACCATCGAAGGGCGGCGGTGTGCCCCGCCGGGAGCATGGTCCTCCGCGTCACATGCGCCGCCATGGGCGCGACCGGCCGGGTGATTGCCTGGCGCGCAGTGGCATGAGTAGAGCGGCCTATGTAGGCGGCGGCGATGAGGGCGCCGAGGAGGGAAGCGAGCAAGCTTACCGCACCCATCCAAGCTAGAGTCCCCATTTTGAGCCGGGGCAGATGCCTTTCGGCGGCAGGGGCTGCGAGACTCGACATTGCCGCGACGGAAATATCTCCTTCGGGCACGGCCAGGAGGGAGCGATTGTAGGCAGCGCGCCGCGCCGGATCGCCCAGCACGTCATGCTTTATCTGCCGAATGTGACCCCAGAGGTCGCGGGCCCGCTGCGGCGACACATACACGGCAGCCGTGGCCTGTTCCTGAAGACGCTGGAGCGCGGCCGCTATCTCCTCGGTCGAAGCGGACGCGTCCAGGCCAAGTATCTCGTAGTGGTTTCGATCGCTATCCACGGCGCACGTCTTCGGCCTTTGAAGCCGTCTGACAAGGACGCCCGGGTGTACGAGCGGCCAACCTCATCTCCAGAACCGCCACCGACCATGGGGCTGGTCGCCGCTCGCTCCCGCAACCACCGGGTCTCCCGAACGCTGGCCGTTCTCGGGCGGCAGGTTAGCAATGTAGTCCTCCAAGACAGAGAGATGGCCTTCCGCTTTCTCCGCGCGCCGCTCGATCTCCGCCAGCAAGCGATCCTTCATAACCAGCTCGCGGTCTCGACTGCCGAGCTGCTCCCGGTACAGGCGCTCCATTCGATCGACCATTTCGATGACGATTGCGTTCTGGCGCGCCATTGCCACATCCGCGGTCAGAGCGGAGAGCGTGCCTGGAAGCTCAGCTCCTCCAGTGGGGCTTGACGTGTGAGACGACCCATTCTCAGATGCTCGTTCCGTATTAATCACGATTCCCTCCAGCTCCTACCGGGTCTTTCTCCCGATACGGTCCGCGCCTCTAAGGCGCACCACACCATGGACCGCCGGATCCACTGGAGACACGATACTCATCCGATGGAAGAACGTCCAGGGCCCTGACCAGGGCTCGAATCGGCCGCCACTCTTATGTCAAAACCGCGCCTCGCGGCCTAACTAGGGGACACGCAGTGAAGCCCGCAGATGCGCACTCGATATCCACCGTATCAAAGCGCTTCCCTCGACATATCCACATCTTGGTCCACAAGATAGCGCACATCGGGCTGTCATGGCCCTCGGCATCCGACACTGTGGTGAGCGGCACCTACCTACTCCGGACCAGCCGGAGAGGGACCACGCGGCCTACATCACGGGGTTGTCACATTCCGCCGATTCGGAACACGGTGTGCGACACTGTAATGAACGGCACCTACCTACTCCGGGCCAGCCGGAGAGGGACCACGCGGCCTACATCACGGGGTTGTCGCATTCCGCCGATTCGGAACACGGTGGGCGACACTGTAATGAACGGCACCTACCTACTCCGGGCCAGCCGGAGAGGGACCACGCGGCCTACATCACGGGGTTGCCGCATTCCGCCGATTCGGAACACGGTGGGCGACACTGTAATGAACGGCACCTACCTACTCCGGGCCAGCCGGAGAGGGACCACGTGGGCCACACGCTTTCCACTTCATACCGCCGCTACTCAGCTCTTCTCTGAACGTCTGTCCCAAGGCCCGCCCCTGTCAGAGAGGGACCGGTGGTGAGGGCGGGGGTGAGGGCTGGAGTGAAGGCCGTCCCCTACTTCTTATCCCCCATCGCCCCCGCATCCGCGGCCTGGTTGAAGGCGCCGGTGCCCGCGCGCATCGACTCCTGCACGTACTCTTGAAGCACCTGCTGCGCCTCCTGGGACTGCCGCAACAGGCGCGTCGCGATGTCCCGCCTCTGCTGTTGATTCGCGTCCAACGTGTTCAGCCACGCCTGCATAAGCTGCGCGCTCTGCTGCTGCGCCATATAGGCGGCGTCAATCAGAGTTTGCGTCGACTCGGTAGCCAGCTTGTTCATGCGATTAGTGACGTCTTCGTTCCGTCCCGATTCCATGGATCTCTCCTTTCAGCTTCCTGAGCCTCTCCGGGCACATTGCGTGCCACAAACCTAGGCCAAGTTTTCCGAACGACCGGCGCACCGGTCGCCGCCTCAGCGTCGTTAATGACGGCCACCCGAGCGCGCCTCACTGCCGGCCTGCTTCATGAGAGCTTCGACAACCGGCTGCAGGGCTTTGTTGGCTGCTGCCTGGGCGCTCACCTGACGCCCGGTCGGGTACTGCATCGCGTCGGCCAAAGCGATTCCCTGCATGCCCTTCGGCGACGCACCCATGATGGACAGAATCGTGGGCGCTACATCCTCGAGACGCGCCGGAGCGTGCGACAGGCCCGCTTGAGCCACACCCGGTCCGGCGAGAATCAAAGGCACGTGCTGCGACGCCCAGGACCCGCCGCCGTGATTCGCCTTCCACGTCTCCGCGCCCTTGGTCACGAACGCGGAGTCTTCGGTGCAGAACGCCACGACACTCGGCGCGTTACCTCCAAGAAAACTCTGAAGCAGCACCTGGTTGGCCCGGTCCACATCCGCCGGGATGGGGAGCCCGGAGTCCAGCACATATGTGCCGCCCGAGCTTCCGGGAACCTTGAAGTACACGGACTGGATGTGACTGTTCTTCGCCTTGACGATATTGTCTGCAACCATCTGCGCCTTGCTGGGGTCTTGAAGCCAGATGTACCCGGCGGACTGATATGTGGTCTCGGGCGACGTGGTGCCGGCCTGTGTGACGGCGTTGTCGAGAACGGAGTCGGGAATCTGGTATCGGAGCGGCATCATGCCGTGATCGGCGGTGATCACGAACAGGGTCTTGTCGAGTACACCCGCCTTGCGATACGCGTCCTCAATGTGGCCCAGATCGCCGTCGAACGCCTGCATCAAATAGCGCGTTTTGGCAACATCCGACCCATAGACATGTCCTAGCGGCCAGTCGAACTCGGGAAGGTTGACGAGCGTGACCTGCTGGTGAAGGTGCGTGAAGGCGGAAAGCGCGAGCTTGACGGCAATCGTGTCCTCTCCACCGGGAGGCATGGTCGTGCTGGGCCAGGTCAATCCCGCCCCCTCGAACACACTCGCCGGTGGGACATGTCCCGGGATAGCAGTGGGCACATAGTGCCCCTGCGCGTCGCCGTTGTAGTACAGGATGTAGTCGGCTTTGGGACCGCCCAGCGGGTCCGCGGCATAGTACTTGTGCCCGCTGACGGCGACGACCGTTGCGTTCGGGTAACGCCGCTTGAACGCGGACGCGATCGTCGGCGCACCTGCCTGCTGCATGACCTTCTCGATGCCGCCGGCACGAACCACGTTCGGATCGAAAAGGCGCACCGCGTCGTTGACACTATTGATCCAGTTGAAGCCCAGCAACCCGTCTCGTGACGGTGTCGAACCAGTGCTGATCGTTGCGTGACCCGATGGCGTCTCGGACTCGAGAATGCCCGCCCATGCTCGATCGTATTCGACGCCTTGCGCCCGCAGGGCGTCGACATGGGGCAGTGCCGTCAGGTGGAAGTAGTCAGGGCGCGCCCCATCCAGTACCAGCAAAACGAGATAGGTAGGCTTGGCTCCGACGCTGTCGGCGAGTCCCACCGACGGGTAGGACATCCGATGAAACTGGTACGCTACGCCTCCGGAGAGGACAACGGACAGTGCCAGAAAAACTGCTGCAATTGCGGAAAACGGGACGAGAGATGCGCCCTGCCTTCGTTGCCGTACACGCGAAGACATACGTGTCAGTGTAGCAAAGGGTAAAACGGGACCTAGTTCTGGCCCACGGGAGAAGCCGCGCCATCAATCGGCTCGCGGGTCACGCGGATCTTCTTGATCCGGCGTCCCTCGATGTCCAGGATCTCGAGGCGGACGCGGTTCTCTTGAACGCTCTCGCCCACCGTCGGCACCTGTCCCAGGCGTTCGAAGACAAAGCCTCCGAGGGTTTCCGTGCCATTGTCCGCCACCAGGTCCAGGTCCATCTCCTCGTTGACATCGTCGATCCGCACCATGGCATCAAAGATCCACTCGTCCGTATTGACCTGTTCCATAAGCGGCTCTTCCACGTCGTACTCGTCCTGGATCTCTCCGACAATCTCCTCCAGGATGTCCTCGATCGTCACCAGTCCGGCGGTGCCTCCATACTCGTCGAATACGATGGCCATGTGGACTTTTTTTCGCTGAAACTCTCTCAGTAAGTCGTCGGCGTGTTTTGACTCGGGTACAAAGATCGCCTCCCGCGCCACGTCCCGCAGACTGACCGTCATCTCGTTTTCGCGAATGTAGCGCAACAGGTCCTTGTCGTAGAGGATCCCCACGATTTGATCAATGCTCTCGTCGTAGACAGGGATGCGGGAATGTCCCTCGCGCAAGACAATGTCCAGCGCATCCATCAGCGGCAAATCCACAGAGACGGCGACGATGTCCGGGCGAGGCTTCATCACGTCTCTCGCCAGAATTTTGTCCAGATCGAGCACGCCCTCGATGCGGTCGGTCTCCTCCTCGGTCAGCTCCTCACTTTGCTCCGCTAAAGAGAGGGTTTGCCGAACTTCGTCTTCGGTTACTACCGGAACCGTCGTATTTCCCCCGCCCTGACCGAGGAGCCGCATCATACCGCCGACGATGGCGCCCACCAGGGAAATCACGGGCGCCAGAACTATCGAAAACAGACGAACCGGGCGCGCGACCACCAGAGCCACAGCGCTCGGTTGACGCACCGCCAGATTCTTGGGTGTCACCTCGGACAGGACGAGCACCACGATGGCCAGTCCCAGCGTACCCACCAAGGTGTCGAACGGCGCGCGAAGGCGCCCGTGAACCAGCAGCGTCGCCATGCTGGAAGCGATAATCAGAGACGTCGAATTGACTATAAGGATGGTGGAGAGGAAACGATTCGGATCGTGCCGGAGGTACGCGATGATGCGTCCCGCCCCTCCGCGTTCTTCCATGGAACGTAGCGTGGCCGCATTCAACGCGGTGAGAGCGGTCTCCGCCGCCGCCGCCATGCCGGCCAGCACTATGGTCACGACGAGGATAAGGACCTCGACCGTTGATATGTCCACGATTAGATCAACAGCTCCTGCTGGAAGCGCCTCGTTTCAAACATGGCGCTGATGGATCGGCCCTCGTGGATACGCTGGATCGCCTCGGCGATCAACCACCCTATATTCACCACCTGAATCTTGTTGTCCCGCGTCTCGGGAGGCACCGTAACCGTATTCGTCACGACGACCCGGTCGAGGAAGCTGCGCTCGATGAGCTCGAACGCGTTTCCAGCGAAGACGGGGTGCACCGCATACGCGTAGACGGCGCGCGCGCCTCGCTCGTGCAGTAAATTGGCGGCGACCTCGAGGGTCCCTCCGGTCGAGATCATGTCGTCCACGATCACCGCGCACTTCCCGTCCACCTGGCCGACCATCTCCAGAGCCTCGGCCTCATCGGGCTTGGGGCGCCGCTTCGCAATGACCGCCAATTCAGCATTGATCCGATAGCGAAAGTCGTTGGCTCGCGCCACGCCGCCCACATCGGGTGAGACGGCCACGACATCCTCGATTCCCTCTTTCACCAGCAAGTCGGCGAGGAAAGGGATCGCTGTGAGATTGTCGACAGGTATGTCGAAAAATCCCTGGATGGCGGGTGCGTGGAGATCCAGCGCCACGACGCGGTCGACTCCGGCCGTCGTGATCAGATTCGCGACAAGCTTGGCAGTGATCGGCTCGCGGCCCGCGCTCTTCTTCTCCTGCTTCGCATAGCCGTAATAGGGGATGACCGCCGTGATCCGATCCGCGGAAGCACGCCGAAGCGCGTCGCTCATGATCAGCAGCTCCATCACGTGATGATCGGATGGGCTGCTGGTGGGCTGAATCACAAACACGTCGGCGCCGCGAACGTGCTCCTCGATCCGTACACGCGTCTCTCCGTTCTTGAATCTGCCGACGAGCGCCTTTCCCAGCGGCACGCCAATGCAGCGGCATACGTCCTCGGCCAGAGGACGGTTCGCGTTGCCACTGAAGATCTTCAGTCCCGCCATCACTTCCGCCTCTCCGTCTCCGAATCCGTCTTTGACCGAACGCTGCGTCTGATCACGCGCGCCGGCACTCCCGCGGCCACGCTCCCAGACGGCACATCGCGCGTTACCACCGAGCCGGCGCCCGTAAACGCTCCTGCCCCAATGGTCACCGGGGCGCGAAGCATTGTGTCACTACCGATAAAGGCATCGTCCTCGACGACGGTACGGTGCTTGCGCATTCCATCGAAATTGCATGTCACGGTTCCCGCGCCAATGTTAACGTTCGCTCCCACCTCGGCGTCACCCAGGTAGCTGAAGTGATGAATTTTCGTCCCGGCGCCGATCGTCGACTGTTTGATCTCCGCGTAATTCCCAATCTCGACCCCGTTTTCGACGTGCGCTCCCGCCCGCAGATGGGCGTATGGACCGATACAAACGTCATCGCCAATCTTCGAATTCTCCACGGTCGACGCCACCACGGTGCATCGATCTCCGATTTGGGAAGCGGTAATTGTGGCGTGAGGACCAATCGTGCATCCGGTCCCTATCACGCTCTGCCCCGAAATAAGAGAGAACGGGAGAATAACGCTATCCGCCGCAATGCGAACGTCCTCATCTATAAAAGTCGACGCGCTGTTCACGATCGTCACGCCGTTCCGCATGAGCCGCCGGTGGCTGCGGTCGTAGACGGTCCGGCTCGCCTGTTCCAGCTGGATCAGGTCGTTCACGCCCATGACGTCGACGCCTCCGTCTATTTCGAGAGCCACCGCCTTTGTGCCATCTCGCGCCGACATTGCCACCACGTCCGTGAGATAGTACTCTCCCTTGGGGAGATGGGGGCGTAGGAGAGGGAGACATCGGCGGAGGAAGCCCGCGTCGAAAACGTACGCGCCCAGGTTGACCTCATCGATCGCGTGTTGCTCGGGAAGGAGATCCGACTCCTCCACCAGCGCAACTGGATCGTTCGACTCGTCGCGAATAACTCGGCCGAAGCCACGCGTGTCGGCGACCCGCGTGGTGAGAAGCACGACCGGCACGCGCGTGTTTCGCTGCAGCTCGAGCATGTCTCGGACCGCGTGCGCGGGAATGAGAGGCGCGTCCCCGTAGACAAGCACGACTCTCTCGACCTCGGCTGGTAGGGTGTCGAGGGCGACACGCCCCGCGTGGCCGGTCCCCAGCTGCTCCGTCTGCGGTATATAGCGACATCGTGCTCCGGTAACCCGCTCTATATGCTCCGCTCCGTATCCCACGACAACGGCGGGGCACACGAAGCCCTCACTCAGAAGGCCATCCAGGACGTGCTCGAGCATGGTCTTGCCCGCCAGTCGGTGAAGGACCTTAGGCAGCGCGGATCGCATTCGGGTTCCCTTGCCGGCAGCCAGGACGATCGCGGCGTCACTCACGACAGGGAACCCGTAGGTAGCGGAACTG
The DNA here is from genome assembly GCA_003244175.1 of Chloroflexota bacterium. GTDB lineage: Bacteria > Chloroflexota > UBA5177 > UBA5177 > UBA5177 > QHBP01. The sequence continues at coordinate 11,343 of QHBP01000407.1, forward strand.
GATCGTCCGTCGAGCGCGCGTCACCCGAGCGATGACGCGGTAACCTCGGACGGTTACGCGGTTCAAAATACAAAAAAGTGAAGCACCTCCACTTGGCTTCACCTGGAGTTGTCACGATGCGCGCTGCAATCCACCTTAAGGGGCGGTCGTGTTCGTGGCTGGGGCGGCAGGATTCGAACCTACGATCGCGGATCCAAAGTCCGCTGCCTTACCGCTTGGCCACGCCCCACCGCGATCAAGTTTACGGCCTGCCGAAAGTAGTGGTCAACCAGAGCAGCTTAAACATCGCAAGAAGGTAGACTAAAGCCGGTCAAAATCTTCCCCAATGATCCTTCTGCATCCTCCGCGCCGTTTCCTTATACCTGTCGTTCTGCTCTGTCTGCTTCTGCCGCTGTTCGGTGGTTGCGGTCAGAGCGCGGGTGCGACCGGGACGACGCTCAGCATCTGGTACGGCACCGATGATCCGGTCGAACGGGTCTGGTCGCAGCAGCTGGCGCGCCGTTTTCAGAGCGCGCATCCCACAATCCATGTCACTCTTCAGGACCTGAGCTTCGAAGACATCAACACGAAGCTCCAGCTGGTCCTCTCCGCGGGTGATCCGCCGGACCTGGCATACACGACGCCCCGAGGCCCGGGCATTCCTGCGTACGTCCATGCGCACCGCTTGCTGGACCTGACCTCTGCCGCGGATGCGCACCGATGGAGCGAGCGACTGCGGCCCGGCCTGCTCGCTCAGTACAACCAGCCATTCGCGTACATCGGAGCGCGGCCGTCATCCGTGGTGGCCGTGCCAACGGCCCTCGCCGCCGTGGGCATCATGGCCAACCAACGGCTCCTCGCCCACCTCCGGTTGCGCATCCCCACAACATTGTCGGAGTTCGAGCGTGCTCTGGCGATCGCCAAGACAGCGGGCTTCACGCCCATCGGGATGGGCAACGCCGACGGCTGGCTGGGCGACGATTGGTACCTCACTCTGGTCAACTCGCTCGTCCCCGTTTCGAGCCTGCGGGCGGAGCAGCGCCTGGATCCCACCTTCTCGTTTCGCAGGCCGCCGTTTCTACGAGCGGCCGCCATCCTGGAGCGCTGGGCCCGGGCGGGGTACTTCACGCACGACTTCGGCGGCCTCGATGCACAAGAGGGCGTCGACCAGTTCTTCCATGGCCAAACGCTGCTTCAGATGGTCTCAAGCTCGGAGAATCCACAGATTGTCCAGGACGAGGCGCAGACAGGCCTGCCCATTCGGGTCTTTGCGTTCCCTCGTGCCGCCGGCGGTGGGATCGTGCCCTTGAGCGGCTACGAGGGATGGATCGTCCCCAAGGCGGCGCGCCATCCGGCGGCTGCGGCCACCTTCATCACGTCTCTCCTCTCACCCGGCACAACGCAATTTCTGCAGCGCCATAGCGTCGTAACGTCTCACGCGCCCTCCTCATCCTCTCCGTCGGCGACGGCGTGGGTTCGGGAGTACGTGGACGTGGTGAACACGGCGAAGGCCGGGGTCTACCTCGACGCCGCCCCCGTTTCAAACTTGAATGCGACCATGGAGGCCAATGTCCAGCTGCTTCTCCAGGGATACGAGCCGCCCACATTTCTCGTGAAGAGTCTGCAGGAGGTGTACTCCTCACATGGTCACGGTGGAAGCACCACGCGCATCGACGGTGAGTTCTGACATCCGCGCTCAGTCTGGATCTCTCTTCTGGGGGATCCACACCCGTGCCTCGACGGCGGCGTTTCTGAGCCCGGCCCTGGGCGTGTTCGGGTTGTTTGTGCTGTGGCCGGTGCTCCAGGTGTTCTGGCTTGCGCTTCATCACTGGGATGGGTATGGACCGCTGCGCTGGGCCGGGATGTCAAACCTGGGCGCACTATGGAATGATCCACAGTTTCACACCGCCCTTGGGCACTCAATCCTTTGGGAGGCGGCGGCACTGATCGTGCCCTCCGTCCTGGCCTTGGGTCTGGCCTTGTGTATCGGCGCAGGCCGCCTTCGACACATCTCCCTTGCTGTGCTCTTTTTCCCCGCGTTGCTGCCCCCCACGGCGGTCGCCGCACTCTGGCTCCTGATACTCTCTCCGCTTTCCGGTCCGTTGAACAGCATTCTACGTACCGTTGGGTTGAGTCCTCTTGCCCAGAATTGGCTGGGCGATCCCCATCTCGCCCTGGCAGCCCTTTTCGTCGCCTGGATCTGGTCCTCGCTCGGCGTCAGCGTGCTTCTCTTCTGGGCGGGGCTGGCCGCCATCGGTCCCGAATACCGAGAGCTTGCCCTGACCGAAGGGGCGGGCTCTCTCTGGCGCCTGCTACACGTCACCCTCCCGGGCCTCAAGCGAACCCTCGGAGTGGTCCTTCTCGTGAATGCGGCTCTCGGCACGGAGGTGTTCGACCTGATCTTCGTAACCACCGGAGGCGGCCCCGGCTACGCCACCATGACGCTCCCACTGGATATGTACGGCCGTGCCTTCAATGGCCGAACCGGCGAGGGGGCCATGGTCGCCGCTCTCCAGGTCCTCTTTGGTATCGCGCTGGCGGTCATGGCCGTGCTGCTGCTGCGGCGTGGGAATGACGGGCTCCAGACCGGCGAAGCTCGACCAGCATCCGCGGCGCGCGGCGCTCGCGGATGGGCAGCCACATCCGTGGTCACGGTTTCGCTTGTGATTCTTTTGACGCCTCTGGCCTGGCTCCTGGCAGCGGCAGTCGAGCCGGGACGCGACTTCGCTCTCGGTACCGGACAGCTCACCAATCCGGCATCGTGGACCGCCGCCAACCTTGCGAC
>QHBP01000271.1 GCA_003244175.1 Chloroflexota bacterium
GCGGCGGGCGGATTCCGGCAGTGACTTGAACGAGGTTGCCAATGCCCAGAAAAAGGGTATGGCGGTGATGAACGAGTAGGCGATCAGGACGCAGTAGAAGAGTCCGCGCTTCGTAATTTCCGTTGGCCCGTGAACGCGGTGAACGCCAACCGAATAAGCCATCGCGCTACTCCTTTTCTATGACGCGGCGAACGGTCAGGGTGGCCGCAAAGATGACACAGAACAGCACAAAGGAAGTTGCGGCCGCCACGCCGTAGTACCCGTTAGTGAAGGCCTGGTTATAGATGTACAGGACGGCCGTCATGGTCGCATTCTCGGGTCCGCCACTTCCTCCCGACATGATGAACGCCTGGTCGAACACCTGAAGTGTGCCGATGATGCCGTTGGCAACGACGAAGAAGATGGCGGGGCGAATTTGCGGCAGGATGACGCGAACGATCGCCTGAAGGCCGGTCGCACCGTCTATCGCCGCGGCTTCCAACGTGTCCCGCGGCACATCCTGCAATGCCGCCAGGAAGATGACCATGAGGGTTCCGGTGGTGGTCCAGATGTTCAATCCCATGATCGACCTCAGGGCATACGCCGGATCACCCAGCCAGTTTGGCCCGGTGATGCCGATCAGGGAGCCCGCGTAGTTGATGAGGCCGAGATTGTTGAAAAGATAGAGGAACAGCAAGGAGATGGCGACCGACGACGTCACCGAGGGGAAGTAGAAGGTCGTGCGAAAGAACGTCTTGCCCCGAATGTTCTGATTGACGATCAGCGCCAGGAAGAAGGAGACGATTGTTTGGATCGTGACCACGAAGAACGAGAATTCCAACGTGTTCTTGATTGCGGTCCAGAAGACGGGATCCATCCGGAAGATGTAGTTGTAGTTGGCGGAGCCGTTGAAGACCGGGGTATCGATGACGGCCCAGCGATGGAAGCTGATCCAGAAGTCGAAAACCATGCCGCCAAACGAAAATGTCAAGAAGATGACGAAGGGGACGAGGACGAACAGGTACCCCATCATCACGTCTTCCCGGCTGTACTTCACGTGAGCTTTGCGCCTTCGCGCCAGCCAGCCGCCTGATCGTAGAGGGACCGGTAGCGCGCTGCTCGGGCGTTCGACCGTATTCACGACTCTCTCCCCCCTGAGGCTCGGAATGAAGGGCCGGGAGCACTGCTCCCGGCCCTCGTTCTTGTACCCTGCGTGCTTACGGAGCGTTCAGGGCTTGATTCCCCTGTGCCTGCATATCCTTCAGCGCGTCCGAGGACGACAGCTGGCCTTGCATGACCTTTTGGATGTCGTTACCGATTGGGGTCAGCGCGGTCGAGAAGTGCGGTGGGAAGAACCAGTCCTTCGAGTATTTCACCTGCTTGACGAAGACCGCGCCACCGGGCGCCACCTTGACGTTCTTCCGTGCCGGCAGATACCCCGAGTCCTTGTCCCACTGCGTCATTCCGGTTTTGCCCGTGAGGAACTCCATGAGCTGCGACGCCGCCTTGAACTGCTTGGTCTTGGCGTACATCGCCCAGGAGGCCGTGAATGCCAGGTTTCCGCTCGTCTTTGGACCCTTGGGCAGAACCGTGACGCCCCACTTGACGTTAGGATACGTCTGCTGCATCGGCTGGGTCAACCAATTGCCTTCGAAGACCATAGCGCCGAGCTCTTTGCCGAAAGCTTCGCCGTTCCAGCCGGCGCCGACGGTCGACGGAATCGCCGCACAGCCATCTTTGACGAGGCCGGCATAGAAGTCCAGAGCGGCCTTCGCACCGGCGTTGTCTATCGTGACCTTCGTGCGATTCTTATTGAAGAGCGAGCCGCCGGCTGCGTACACGAACGCCAGCCAACGCGCCGGGTCTGCCGAGACCACCGCGCCGTATACCTTCTTGGACTTGTTGGTCAGCTTGCACGCGTCGGTCTTGAACTGAGACCAGGTGGTCGGCGGCTTGCTGATGCCCGCGGCCTGGAACATGGTCTTGTTGTACCAGAGTGCCAGTGTCGAATAATCCTTGGGGATGGCGTACTGGTGACCCTTCCAGGCGAAGCCTTTGAGCAGCGATGGGTACAGTTCCTTATAGCCGTAGGACTTCGATTTCTTGAGGAAGTCCAGATTGTGGATCTGGCCGGTCTGGATGAAGTCCTGGGCGACGTCCGAGTTCAGGTAGAACACGTCGGGCGCCGAGCCGGCCGTGATGCGGGCCTTCATGGCCGTCGGGTAATCGCCGTTTAGAACCTGGTACTTCGTGTTGATGTGGTACTTGCTGGTGAAAGCCGCGAGCAGCTTCTTAACCGCGTTCTCCTCCTGCGCGGCGGCCGACCAGCTGGCCACGTTCAGCGTCACGCTTGCCTTTGCCGGGGCCGCGATCGCTCGCGCCCCCGCGCCCGCGGTGACGGATAGCACCATCACCGCCACCATGGCGGGGTACACAAGCCAACGAGTGCTTGTCATCTGATTCTCCTTGTAGTCCTGTCGTGGTCATGTCCGAGAAATATCTGCGTATTCAAAGTCTTCGAATGTGTCTGCTGTCGCGGTACGTCACCTCCCACGTGGTCTAGGGTAGTCAGCCGGCGCCCTTTGGCGGTGCCAAAGGCTCGCGTACCCAACCGCCTACAGGAGCGTCCTCGGCATAGACCGCCCCGACCGTCCCGTCTTCCAGGCTACCGAACTTCCCCTAGACATAAAACGAACAGCCAGCCTCTCGTATAACTCACTATAGGACTCGCTGGGTCGTTTTGCGATCTCTCCTCGCGAATCGCCGGTCACAACCTCACGGGCCAGGGGCAACAGAGGGCATGCTGCTGCATGAGCTGGACGGCACAATGTCTTGAGGGCTCAGTGAGGGAATCCAGTGCCAGGTGTGGAAGGGAGGAAGCGTGGCGGCATGATTCGCCCGGACCCGCAGGTCGGGATGAAATCCCTCCACGTGTGGCGGCGACCTGAGACCGTCGATGTAGCTGTAGCTCAAGAAGACCAGGTGATAGACGCCGGGCCTGACGGATGGCGCTACGTGCAGAGTCAGAATGTTACGCTCCGCGACCACGCCGTGGGCGTCAGACGAAGCCGTTGTCGGGTTCGCCGAGAAACTAACTGACATCCCCCGCCGAAGAAGGCAGACCTGCCATGTCGCATCATCACCCGTGTGGCGGGCGTAGGCCGTAACGTGCACGACCGCATCCGCCCCTCGCGAAGCGAGCGTCGCATTGAGCAGAGCGAGTATTGCGGAAGCAACTCCGAAACGCCCGACGGATAACATGGGGAGAGACCCTTTCCCTATACGTACCACTTTGCCGTACGATCTGCAATCCTCGTCATTGAGGCCATGTCACTCGACACCTACATCCGCGCCATGCCCAAAGTCGATCTCCACGTGCATCTCGCGGAAGCGATCCCACCGGCCACGCTCCTGGAGCTTGCACGGCGGAACGGAGTGGCCCTTCCCGCCGGCACGGTGGAAGGACTCCAGCGCTGGTTCGCCTATGGACACTTCGAAGACTTCCTGCTCGTGTACCGGACATGCGCCAATTGCCTCGTGACCAGCGAGGATTTCGAGCTCGCTACGTACGAGGTGGGCAACGACATGGCCCGCCAGAACATCCGCTATGCGGAGGTGAGGTTCGGACCGAGTAATTGCTCCTTTCGCGGCATCTCGCGGAACACCTACATGGACGGCCTCACGCGAGGACGGCGTCGAGTGGCGGCCGACTTCGGAGTGCGGATCAACTGGGTGTTTGAGCTGGCGTGCCGCCCATCAAACGCCGGAGACGTGGGATCAGACAACCGAAATTGCCATCGACGGCCAGGGTGAGGGTGTGGTGGCCCTGGGCCTCGCCGGCCCGGAGTACGTCTGCTCGACCGCATCATTTGCCCCCTGGTTTCAGCGCGCACGGGCGGCGGGGCTGCATAGCACTCCTCATGCCGGGGAGTTTGCGGGTCCGCCGAGCGTGTGGGAGGCGGTGAATTCTCTGGAAAGCCGAACGAATTGGTCATGGCGTGCGTGCAATCGAGGATGTTGATCTTGTCGCCTTCCTCGCCGGCAATGACATCCCTCTCGAGGTGTGTCCCCACAGCAATGTGTGCCTCGGAATATGCGAGTCTCTCGAGACCCATCCCTTTCCGCGCTTACTCCGCAAAGGCCTGACGCTGATCGTAGGCTCCGATGATCCCACGCTCTTCAACGCGACGCTGACGGACGACCTGGTAAAGCTGGCCGAGTCCTATGACCTGGATGTCGCCGCTGTGGACGACTTGACTCTCAATGGAGTTAGGCACAGTTTCTTACCGTCCTATCGGAAACTGGCGCTTGTCGAGGAATTCGAGAGGGAAATGGCGACGCTGAGAGGGGTACATTTTTAGGCACCATCTCCTCCACGTTCTCGGTTTCTGACCAACGTTGCGCCCTCCGTGATCGCTTCCCTGGTACACGTCTCCCGTAGCGGCATCCCCTGCTTAGAAAGTGCCCCACTTCGCACACAGTGCGTCGGTAGTCGCACCCTTCATGCCTTGTGGATGCGTCGGCCTCGCAGACTTTCCCCATCCCCAACCCTTCCCCCTGTGCGCGCGGGAAGGGAGCTTCGAGGCTCAATGCCGGATTTCGGGGGCACGCCCGCTGCACCACGCCAGATGAAAATAGGGCGTGGTGCCGCTCTGCAGCACGAATGCCTTGTGGGTGATTCACGTCGTCCATTGCAACGTTCCCCTCCCGTCACCCATAAAAAAGGGCTGACGCTAGACTCGAATCATAGGCGAGTGTGACGATTAGGGACTCAGGTTCATCGCTTGAATGACAAATTTAGTCATTCGCGGTGAGCGTCTACCCGTGCCGGGGCGTGTATTTCTGCTCGAGTTCAACCGCAGGCTCACAGGTCGGAGTTGTCGAACCGATGCTAGTAGTAGCCCGGCGGCAAAATCGTGACGATGACCCACACCCCCTTGGCTCCCCTGATGCCCGCTTGCGACACCGCTACCTGATACTTCCTACCCTGATAGCTGATCAAGAATTTGATAGTGGGACGGCCGCTGGGATCGGTGAAGGGGGTCGGGGACGGCGACGGACTCGCCGGCGACACGATCTGGAATGAGCCATCGGGAAAGCCGTAGTTGTGGAGCGTCATCGACACGACTTTGCGCGGATCCAGATAGAAGGTGTACTGCGTGCTGCCGGCGTCGGCGCCCTTCTGGATGGTCGTCACCTGGTTTTGCGGCCGGGTGATCTCACCCAGCTGCTTGCCCTGCTCGGTGGGGATCGGCGTGGCGTTGGGCAGGGGCGTGGCGGCGCCCTGCCCGTTCGCGGGCGTTGCGGTGGCCACTCCGGTCGAGCCGGCGCCGGGGGTGCTAGTGCCGCCGGTCGTTGGGGACCCAGCCGGTGGCGTCGCCGTGGCGGGGTTAGCGGCGGGTGCCGGGGCGGACGTTGGCGTGGCTGTGGCGGTTCCGGACGCGCTCCTCAGTTTTGGACCAAGGATGGCTCCCGCAATCACGAGGGCTATGATGACCACCAACAGTAGGGGAAGCGCCCACCGATTCTGCGCCCAAAAAGACTCTCGACGAAGCTCTGTGCCCATGTAGCTGTGCTCCTACGCATAATTCAGTCCCGTATGGTACTGGCAAGCATCGTGCCCGCGCGATGTGGGGTGCGCATGCCTCGCTAGAAGGGGACTCTCCGCATGGAGGGGGACATGAATGCTACGGAGGGGAGAGATACTACCGGGGAGCCGGAGAGGGACCACGCGGCCTACACACTGCGCGACAGGGGATACTCCGCATGGGAAGGAAGGTCGGGAGAGGGCCCGGGTGTGAGAGGACACGCAGGCCGGCGATGAGCACGAGGACGTCACCGTGCGCGGGAGGAACGTGTACCCTCAGGGGCGAAGCCCCCGAGACCTCCCCCTTAAACGAGAACCTGGGAGGGCGGGGACAAGCCCACGCCCCTACAAGGACATGTCAAGAGACGGTGCGTGTCTGAGGAGGGCGGGATAGCCCCTGCGGGGGACGACACGCTACACAGCCCTTGGACTCGTGCGGCATGAGCTCCCCTCGCGCAGAATGGTAGAGGGGTCGGGGGTGGGGTCGGGGGTGAGGGGAC
>QHBP01000118.1:0-307 GCA_003244175.1 Chloroflexota bacterium
CTACTTGTATTGCCCGGAATGGGGTTGCCGTGCGGGCAGGTGCGGGGATTGCCGAGGCGGTGGGAGATCTGCTGGGCTAATTCCCGGGCAATACAAGTAGCGGAATGACGTTCTTACGCGAGCAACAGGCATTTCGTCTGGCCGACGCGAGCCCTGGACAGACGGTGCGCGTTGTGCTCGTCTCCGAGGTCGTGGAGGATGAGTCAGCAGTGCTCCGCAGTCTTGCCGATACCAGCATCCATCCGCGTGCCCTCCTCACCATCGAGGACACGACAAGAGACCGGCCGGTAGTCTTTCGCGCCGGTGG
>QHBP01000118.1:351-3194 GCA_003244175.1 Chloroflexota bacterium
GCGCTGGGGAGAACTAGCTCTCCAGGGCGCGGCTCGCCACCTCGTCCTTGGAGACCTTCAGGATGACCCGACCATCGTCAACCCGATCGACGAGATCGGCGGCTATATGGACATCATGGGTAAAGAGAAAACCCTCTTTGACGATGAGGTCGGTCACATCGCCTTCACCGGCGTCCAGTCCCTTCACCGTGCCTATCTTGTGTCCATCGCTGCTTTCTACCTCCATCCCTTGGCTAATCCCCACGCTTCCCTTGGGAGCGTTGACCGTGACGGAGGCGGGGTCAGGATAATAGGCATCCGCCGGCCAAAGGACTGATTGAGCGGGATAGAGGAAACCGGGAGCGGGCGCCCAGGCAGCCGGGGGCTGCTGGAAGTGCACTTCCACATAGTCCGGCAGCTTCTCCAGTTCGTCCTTATCGATCGAGAGGTAGACCTTGCCGTCCTCCAGGCGATCCACCTTGTTCACCGGTACAACCACATCTCGACCAAGCAGATGACCGGTACTTACCACGAAATCGGTCATATGTAGCTCTGGCGGGTTGATCACGGCATAGGCAACAGTTCCTACTTTGTCGCCCGCGCTGCCGATGACGTCGGCACCGATGTCCAGTCGCTCCTCTGTTGCGTTCATGAGTGTTGTTGCTCCGCAATGATGATGCTCACGCTGTGGACTTCGTGGGGAGAGTGGACGCACTCGAAGTGGTGGACTATTTTTCCGCTACGCAAGCGTCCGATGCCGCGGTAGAGCATCACGCTCTCGCAATCCGGACAACGCGCGGCGGCGTGGGGCATGCCGTCGGGGCAATGGGAGCATTCTCGCTCCGGTTCCCAGCGTCGAGACAGGGTGTAACGAAAGTGGCGCGGCCGATGACGAATGATGTGAACGTCCATATGCTCTTATTATTACCGAAAGAGCCGGTTTTTGGCTGCCCCCTGGTACGCTGAGTGCAGGGTTCGTGAATTATCGGTAGGGGCGGCCCGGGGTACTCTCTGGGTCTGCCGCCCGCCTGAGTGCCAGGGATTTCCTCTACCACCGGGAGCACCGCTGCGGCGGCGGGCCGGATGACCCGGTTCAACCGGCACTCGGGCCGGCCCCTACCGGAACGCCCGTGCGAGGATAACTCACGAACCCTTACGCTGAGTGCAGTCCACATGTTTGTCAGGAGTGCTCGTCTCTATGATTCGCCTCGTTCTGCTCCTCGCCGGCCTGGCTCTGGCTGGTTGGTTTATTGCCCTCCACGGCGTGCGTGGAGTCGTCATCGTCTTAGTCGTTGGCCTGATGGTCACATTGCCCCAGACCCGTGCCTGGCGCTGGGTCGAGGGGCAATTGGTGCGGCTCACCGGCTCCCGCAAATACGCCTATGCACTCGTCCTCGCGGTCTTTATAGTGATTGCCGCCGTGTTCGCCATTGGTCCGTTATTGCCGTAGTCTGAAGTATTCCAGACTACGGCCCTTACTGGGCGGCGTGTGCTCCCGCGGTGGCGACCTGACCTTCGCGTCCCGCTTCCACCCGCACGTGCTCGGTCAACGCGGCACATAGGGCGGCGATTCCGGCGGCCGACTCCGTCGGTCCCGGCATAGCCACCGTGAGTCGCTGAAAGGCAAGGCCAGGCCAGAGGACCGCGCGCAGTCTGGTCTGGCCGAGCATGATGATCTCAAATGCCACGCAGAGCGCGGGCAACGGGACAGCCAGGGTCAAGACATAACCCAAGATGCCGGAGAGCATGGAGCCAACCACCATACAGGGCACCATGATGATGAGGGCAAGGGTGGCCAGATTGGTGCCGCAGCGCGGGTGGTAGAGCGTGCGTGTTCGGGCATTCTCCGGGGTCAAATCCATCCCCGACTCATAGGCGGCGATAGCCTGATGCTCACCACCGTGGAATCGCCAGATGCGACCAAAGCGGGGAACCAGGCGGGTTGACCCGATCAAACCAAAAAAGAGGGCCAGCTGGAGAACGGAGGAACCGGCGGCGTGCCAGGCGGTCGGTAGCTGGGTGAGTGACAGATTCAGGCCGGTGGAGATCAGACCGATCAGAACGGCCACGGCGAGAATGGTCGTGGGACGCTGTCCCCCGCCGGGTTTCCAGCCGCGAACTACCAGCGACATCTGTCCGACCAGCTTGGGGATGATGCGGACAAACGGTATCCGCTCCAGTGGATTAGGTTTGCGGGCCGGCAGGGGAAACGTGTCAATAGCCAGGCCGGCCGGCGTTTCGCGGGCGATTGCGCAGGCCAGGGGTGTCAGCATCATCACGCCGTCAGGGAGAGCGGCGCCGCCGACACGGATACCAAGGGGGAAAGCATTTGCCATAAGTGCGCCTCATGTGGAATACGTCGGGAATCTTGTTTACGATAGCAGGCGTGACCACCCGTGTCCAGATGACTACCCGCCCGCCTCGCGCTGCCGGGCATACACCCTTGGTCGGATGTACTCCTCGACGATCCGGCGGAACTCCGCATTGTCCTGGAGGTTGCCGAAGAGGTGCTGGTGGCGGATGACGAGGTCGACCAGGCCGTCGTTCAACGCATCCGCAAAGACGACGGCGTAGTGCTCCGCGTCATTGGCCCGCGCCTGTGCCGCCAATCGGGGATCGGCCGCCAGATGGTCCTCGAGCTGGGCAAAACTCAGGCCGTCATTCTCAGTGAGGTCCGCGCCGAACCGCTCATTGAGCGTGTTGACTAGCGTCGAGAGCTGCTGCTTCACCACGTCGACCGCCGTCACCGTCCCCAGATCGGTGGGTCCGCTGAGAGTATACTCGCCCGGTTCCTCCCCCAGCGTGATCGCCTCCTCGCCGCGTCGGAAGAGGCGGTAGCGGCTCAACTCCACGTATTCCTCCAC
>QHBP01000291.1 GCA_003244175.1 Chloroflexota bacterium
GAATCTCACGGTGTCATACAGTGCGCCGCTCCCGTTATCGCTGAGGAGAAGGACGTTTCTGTCCCCGGCCAGAGAGGCGAGCTCGGCCAAAGAGGCTTCTTCTGTGAAGCCGACAACGTGGAAATTACTCGGATGAACGTGCAAGATGGCCCCGGTCCGGTCGGATACTGCCTCCACGTAATCGGCCAGTCGAGTCCTGTTTGTCGTCCCGACCTCCACCAGTAACGCACCGCTCTGGCGCAGGATTTCCGGGATGCGAAAGCCGCCTCCAATTTCAACGGCCTGTCCGCGAGAGACAATGACCTCACGTCCCTTGACAAGTGCCGTGAGCATAAGCAAGACCGCCGACGCGCTGTTCACTGTTACGTGAGACGCTTCCGCGTCCAGTAGGGCCTGCAACAGTAATCGCACATGTTGCTGTCTGGATCCCCGCCGGCCGTCTTCAAGATCATATTCGAGATCTGAGTACGCGGAGGCGCCGACAATCGCTTGCAGAGCATCAGAAGACAGGGGAGCGCGGCCCAAATTCGTGTGTAGAATGACGCCCGTCGCGTTGATAACCCGCCGAGGGTGCGGCTCCCAGCCTGCGACACGCTCTGCGACCGCAGCGACGATGCGTTCGAGCGTTGGAGCCTCTTTGCCCTGGCGGATGCAGACTCGGCTCTCTTCTAGCACCCGACGTACGACACGGGCTACGGCAGCTGGGCTCTGTCCGTTAGTCAGGCCGGCGATCGGATCCGTGCGTAGGACGCGGTCGACCGAGGGCAACGAGCGGAAGAGCGGCTCCGCGCTGTCCCCGCCCATGAAGACCGACCCGGTTAGTGCAGCACGATATAGGCGATGACGAGTAACACAACCATCGCCGCGGCAAGGCCGGCAAGGAATCGCAGGTCGCGCTTCAGGTATTCATAACTGACAGTGGCCAGCACCGGCTTGCGCGCTTGCCCCGCTCGACGAGCTGAGAACGGCGCGGTTCTGGTCATCGTGGCAGTGCTGCCGATCGCCGAGGTGGGGAGAGTCTCTTCTCGCGGTTCGGCCGGCTCCTGGGCGACGCTGCTCTCCTCTTGCCGAGGGCTGGGCGGTCTTCGTGCGGCGCGGGGCTTATTCCTGGCTGTTCCGCGATTTGTCTTCTTCGCCACCAGCGTTCTCTCTCTTCCATAGAGCTCCCCGCGCATGCTATTCGGGCCGAGGAGCACCGGTATTATACACGCTCCTTCGGTGAGAACAGCCGTTATACTGGGTCACCAGTCGACACCATTGGGCACGGAACAATGATAGGTTTGCAGACGGGAGTCCCCCACGATTCCCTCATCTTCGCGGCGGCGGGTGCGGTAGCTCTTGTGCTACTGCTGGCGTGGGTCATCGCGTTGCAGCGTCGCACACGGAGGCTGGAGAACAGATTCGACGAGATTTTCGCGGAGGCGTCCGGTGAGAATATGGGTCGTCTGCTGGCCGACTACCTCACCACAGTCAGGTCCACCGCAACGATTGTCAATCGGATGAAGGCGGAGCACGAGAAAGTGGAGGCCATTCTACCGACTGTTATTCGACACGTGGGTCTCGTGCGCTTCAGTCCGTTCCACGACACGGGAGGCGATCAGAGTTTTGCTCTCGCGCTGCTGGATGGGCAGGGCGATGGAGTGATCGTCACGGCGCTCCACTCCCGCACGGACAGCCGCCTGTATGCGAAGCCGGTCGAGCGCGGTGCCTCGCCCTACTCTCTGTCTCCCGAAGAACGTGACGCGATGGACAGAGCGTTCCATCGCCCCAGTCTCCACGCATCAGCGGGTTAGCCCGTCGTCAACCTTTGCGATCACGAGGATGTTCGGACTGTGCGAGGAAAAGGGCTGTAAATCGTACGACCCGTACAGGCTGCACACGCGAAATCCGGTGAGCCAAAGAAGCAGTTCGACCTCGCCCTTGTATAGGTATCGAAGCTCGAGCTTGCTTGACACGCGGCGCAGAGAACCATCGTCTCGCGCTTCATCGAAGACAAGGGAGAGGTACAGGCGCTCCTCTGCCTCATCATCCCAACATGACGACCAACCGTGTACGTCCGCATCCGGCGAAAGATGGCTGAGCCGTTCTCTTAATTCTCCTCGCGCACCTCTATCGGCGAGAGTCAGAGGATTGGACAGGTCGACCAGAAGTGTAGCCCCCGGCGCCAAGAGATCGCGCGTCGTAGCCAAGAAACGACGCTGCTGCTGGAGGTCACGCAAGTGCCAGAGGAGGTTGAGGGGAAGAAGGATCGTCCCGAATGAGGCTCCGGGCGGGAGGTCATCGACGGCTCCGTGGATCAAATGAGCCTGATCGAAGTTAGCCACCCTTTCCCGGGCGACCGCAAGCATAGCTGCGGAGGTGTCGACTCCCCAGACTTCGAATCCGGCTTGCAGGAGCGGCACCATGACCCGTCCCGTGCCCACCCCGACTTCCAGGATTGGATCCGCGTGAATATGCCGCAGGTAGAAGTCGATGTCGTCGACGAAGTTGGAATGCTCGAGGTCATAGAAGGGGGCAATGTTAACGTACGGATCCACTCGGACACGACCAGCACAGTATAAGCTGATTGTAGAGTGAGGGTAGATTCTCCGTGGCGAAGCCAATTGACCTGCTGAGCGTGGACGACGCTCGCAAGCTCATCCTCTCGCGCTTCTCACGCCTGAGCGAAGAGAAGGTGCCGCTGGAGCACAGTACAGGACGCTTCCTGTTTGAGTCCGTCTACGCGCCGCGGGACGTTCCACCGTTCGCCAACTCGTCTATGGATGGCTTCGCGGTACGAAGCGACGACACCCGTGACGCAACACCTAACGAGCCCGTTACTCTGTCCGTCACGGGTTCCATTGCCGCCGGAAGCTCCATGGTGACGGAGGTCGGACCAGCCGCATGCGCGCGCATCATGACTGGGGCTCCCCTTCCCTCCGGTGCGGACGCGGTCGTACCTTTCGAAGACGTCGAGGATCGGGGTAAGACGATTGCCGTGTCCCGGCCCGTGCAATGCAATAGCTGCGTGCGTGCCGCCGGTAACGACATCCGACAGGGCGAACGCGTAGTAGAGGGCGGGACCTGCGTCGAGGCTCCGCATGTCGCACTTCTCGCCACCCTCGGTTGTGCCACCGTTGCCGTTGTTCGACGGCCCATGGTGGCCATTCTTTCGACCGGAGACGAAATCGTCGAGCCGGGTAATGGTCTATCCATGGGGCAGATTTACAACAGCAACACGCCGATGCTGGAATCGTCCGTGCGGGTGAGTGGGGCACTTTCCCTCTCAATCCCTGTGGCCGGCGACAATCGCCAGGAGTTGGAAGCGGCCTTGGAGCAGGCGCGGGGCGCGGATCTTCTCTTGACGACCGGAGGAGCGTCAGTAGGCGATTACGATTATGTCAAGGAGATCATCAGCGAGCGCGGGAACCTGGATTTCTGGCGAGTGCGGGTGCGTCCCGGCAAGCCCCTTATCTTTGGGTCCTACGGTGATACGCCCGTCATCGGACTTCCAGGGAATCCCACGAGTGCATGGGTGACGTTTGAGTTGTTTGCGCGACCGGCCATCATGACGATGCTGGGTGGGCCGCTGCTGCGGCCGCGCATGCGGGTGGTCATGGACGAGCGCGTTGACAACCGAGGTGGCCGGCGGACGTATGCTCGAGTCGTGGTGTGTCAAAACGAAGGTGTGATGCACGCTCGTCTCAGCGGTGGACAAGATTCCGCCATGGTCCTACCACTCGCCCGCGCTGACGGCCTGGTGGAGATCCCCGAGGATGTTCCGGAGTTGAACGCAGGCGATGTCGCGCCGGCGTATCTGTGGCACCTGCCGAGTGACCGGTAGAAAACCGAGGCTACGCGTTTAGGCACCCTCGCCACTTGCCGATTCCCTCAGTGTCACTCTCCAGCCTCCTACCGGGAGCAGTTTGCCCAGCTCTTCCTCGAGCTGCTCGCAGACGGCCACCGTCTTGTTCGGTAGGGCGAGAGATCGAAAATTGTTGCCATACCGCACGCGCATCTCGACCTCATCGGCACCGTGATGACGCTGGAGCACCGCGTAGACGCGCTCCAGGCGCTCCAAGTCCTCGACACGGTCGTCACCCCGGGGAAACTCGATGACGAGCCTGTGGCGAGAAATCTGTGCCGCTCGCCCGAAGGAACCGGAGCCGTTCGATTTTTTGCCGTTCGTACCGCTCCGAGCTGACACAGCATCCGGCCGCACGTCAGCCCCAGACCGTCGCTTTTTCGCTTCTTCGAGAGAATAGATGGCGTCGGCAAGGAGGCGAAGAGGTCCTTCGGCAACATCGAACTTACCGTCGACCACGACAATGGCATTTTCCGCTAGCGTTGGCCCGACCCGCTCGTATGTCCGGCTGAAGACCACCACTTCGAGAGACTTGTTCAGGTCGGCTAACTGCAGGACGGCCATGGGCTGACCCAACTTCGTGGATCGGGTTCGTAGGCCGCGGACCATGCCGGCAACTGTGACCACCTGCCCATTGCCGTTGGCAATGACTTCGCTCACCATGACTGCGCCGGAACTCCGAATATCGCTCTCCGCGCATGTGAGGGGATGAGGTGAGACAACGGTGCCGAGAAGTTCCTGTTCCCACGCTGCACGCTCCTGAAGCGAAGCCGCCTCGGCAACTCCCAGCTCGAGCATGGCCGGCGAAGCTGCGACGTCGCCAAACAGGGAAACCTGTCCGGCCGCGGCTGCCCGTTGCATTTGCGATCCAAAGGCTACGATGCGATCGACACCGGCCACCGCGCGCCCGCGATCGACACCAAGCGAGTCGAAGGCTCCGCACCGCGCCAGGCTGTCAATGACCCTCTTGTTAACCGCCTGCCAATCGACCCGCACGCAAAAGTCATCGAGGGACGCGAAAGGTCCTCCCTCGGTGCGAGCCCGCAGCACCGACTCGATGGCTGAGCCCACGTTCTTGATGGCGCGAAGTCCGAAGCGGATTCCCTCGCCGTCCAAAGTGAAGTCAATCGCGCTTGCATTGATGTCCGGGGGAAGAATCTCAATTCCCAAACGGCGGCAGTCCGCCATCGCATCGGCAATCCGATCAGAACGGTCGGTCTCAGCCGATAGTAGGCCGGCCATGTATTCGCGCGGATAGTTGGCCTTTAAGTACGCCGTCCGACAGGTTGTGACCGCATAGGCGGCGGAGTGGCTCTTGTTGAAGGCGTACGATGCGAAAGGCTCTACGATGTTCCAAAGCTGCTGCGCCACGTCGCGATTTGTGCCGTGTGCCTCCGCTCGCTCCAGAAAAATCTCGTAGTGCTTCGCCAGCTCCGCGGCTTTCTTCTTGCTCATCGCCCGCCGAATGAGATCGGCTTCGCCCGGACTGTAACCTGCCACTTCGATGAAAAGGCGCATGACCTGTTCCTGGTACACGAAGATGCCGTGCGTCGGCTCCAGAACCTCTTTCAGAGCCGGGTGAATGTAGTGGACCTGCTCGCGCCCATGCCTTCGCTCCACATACTTAGGTATCTCTTGCATCGGTCCTGGACGGTACAACGCGTTCAGCGCCACGATGTGCTCGAAGACCTCGGGTTGCAATCCGCGAAGCAGGCGACGGAACCCATCCGAATCCACCTGAAAGACACCAAAGGTCTCTCCAGTGCGAAGCAGCTCGTAAATGCTGGGATGATCCAGCGGAATGTTGTCAAGATCGAACGGTTGTCCGGTGGTCTGCTCCACGAAGCGCTGGGCGCGCTGCAGTATGGTGAGAGTGCGCAGCCCGAGAAGGTCCAGCTTCAAGAGCCCCATCTGCTCGATCGAGGACATCGCGTACTGGGTCGTTACCTGGTCATTCTTGGGGACCTTGTAGAGAGGCACGTGTTCCGCAAGCGGATCGAGGGAAATGACGACGCCCGCCGGATGCGTGGACGCGTGCCGCGCCACTCCTTCCAGGGTCTCAACGGTATCCATGAAGTCTCGCATCGAAGGGTCGCCTTCGTACAGCTGTTTCAGCTCCGGCACATCCGCCTTGGCCTGAGCGAGCCTCGAGCACAGCTGTGGAACCAGGCGCGCCACGCGCTCAACATCCTGCAACGGCATTCCCTGCACGCGGCCGACGTCTCGCATCCCTGCTTTGGGTGCAAGTGTGCCGAAGGTGATGATCTGAGCAACATGGTCCCTGCCATATTTCTCCGTCACGTACCTGATCACCTCGTCGCGGCGGTCATCCGCGAAGTCGAGGTCCATGTCCGGCATCGTGACGCGCTGCGGATTTAGGAAGCGCTCGAACGAGAGGCCATGCACGATCGGGTCGATGTCCGTCAGGTGTAGGACGTACGCGACGATGCTGCCGGCCGAACTTCCACGACCGGGACCAACCGCGATACCGGCCTCGCGCGCGAAACGGATGACGTCGTGAACCAACAGGAAGTAATCGACAAATCCTGTCGTGCAAATGACGTCGAGCTCGTAGTCCAGACGAGTCTGAATGGGGCCCGTCACCTCGCCATAGCGCCCCGTCAGGCCCTTGGCACAAAGCTCGCGGAGATACGCTTCCGACGACTTGCCATTCGGCGTTTCAAATCGTGGGAGCTGTGTTCGTCCAAAAGTAAGCTCCAAATTGCAGCGCTCGGCGATGGCGACGCTATTGCTGAGCGACTCGGGATAGTTGGAGAACAGCCCGTGCATCTCGTCCGGTGTCTTTAGATAGAACTCGGGCGTCTCCAGGCGCATCCGCTTGGGATCGTCCATCGTCGTCTGCGTCTGAATGCACAGGAGAAGCTCGTGAGTTCGCGCGTGGTCCGCTCGCACGTAATGAACGTCGTTCGTGGCGATGAGAGGCAGATCGAGTCTGCGAGCGACACGAGTCGCGCCGTCCACCAGACGCGCATCGATGTCTAGCCCGTGGTGCTGTATCTCCATGTAGTAGCGGTCGCCAAAGACTCGCCGATACCAATTGGCACTCTCCTCGGCGGCGTCCATCCTCCCCTCCAGAATGAGGGTCGACACTTCGCTGGAGGCACATCCGGAAAGGCAGATCAATCCCTCCTGGCAGTCCTCCATGAGAGCCCTGTCGACTCTCGGTTTTCGATAGAATCCCCGGATGTGCGCCTCGGTCGTCAATCGCACCAGATTGCGATAGCCCACTTCGTTTTCCGCCAGCAGCCCCAGGTGGTATGTACGAGATCCCGGACCCGCCGGTTCGTCAAGTGGCCGGTCAGACACGTACACCTCGCAGCCGAGGATGGGTTTTATGCCGGCCTCCCGGGCCTTCGAGTAGAACTCAATAGCGCCAAACATGGCGCCATGGTCAGTGAGGGCCAGCGAGGTCATTCCGGCGTCCCGGGCGGCCACGACCAGGTCGTCTATCCGACCGAGCCCGTCGAGAAGGGAGTAGCAGCTGTGCGTGTGGAGGTGGACGAACGACTGCGACATACGGTGCAAGCCTCCGAGAAGTGCGATGCCTCACTATCCTAGCGCGTGCCACCCCGCTCACCAAGGGCCTTGACCACCTTGTATCAAGATCCAAGCAGCTTGGACACTCGATGCCGCGCGGTTCCTGCCTCCACCGCTGGCTCGTTCTCCGTTGTATAGGGCTGCGATGCATTCCCGCGGGCGATCCATCCACGGGGATCGGCGCCCTTCGCTGAAAGCCGGATACAATTCGAGAAACGGTGGGGGTAGACGGCGAAGTCTGTTGAGATACGTGAGATGCGAAGGCAGCGGCTACCCGTACCGCCGGCCGGGCACGGAGCGTTTGATCACTCACGCATGTGTTCGCTGAGCACGCATTCGGAGCGGGTGTGAACGCCGGTCTAGTCGCGAGTGCCTTCGCTCTCGGCGCAACTCTCGGACTGTTGCCGGGGCCGGTACAGCTCGTCTTGCTCACGGAGGCAAGTCGAGGAGGAGTCAGGCGCGGCTTCGCCGCTATGCTCGGTGCGAATGGGATGTTCGGACTGTTGCTTGTCAGCTTCGCGGCGGGAACCGCGTTCCTGGCTCCCAATCTGATGCTCCTGCGCATCCTCAAGGTGACCGGCGGCGTGTTCCTGCTGTTCCTCGCGTCCGACTCGATTCTCGCGTCTGCACGAACTACCGGCGATGCTGATCATCCGAGTGTGGGCCGAATTCCCTTGTTTCGCGGGGTGTTTGCTGTGCTTCTGAATCCCGGGGCCTGGGTATTCCTCGCGACGACGGCCTCCTCGCTGTTCGCTACTGCCGCTCACAGTGGCGGTCGGCCATTTGCACTGGTGTCAGCCCTGACCATGCTCGGCGGCATAGCGTGCGTGGAACGATCCATGGTGCTGTTGGGAAGAGGGGTGCGCCGGTTTGAACAACGCCTGGCATATTGGCTCGTGCCCGTTCTTGCCACGGCACTCGCCGGATTCGGCATTCTGCTGATGATTCAAGGCCTGCGGGGTTGAGACCCAAAGGCTACGTGCACGTGTCCGTGGCGAGTGCCGCTACGTCTCTCCGTCCAGATTGCGCAAGAGCGCGAGAAACCGATCACAGAGATCGGCGCATTGAGCAGCGCTCCACTCGGGGCGGGGCGCTGGAAGCTTCTCCAGGAGTCGTGCCTTCGTCTCGAGGAGCAATCGAGAGGAAAGCGACTCTCGCGGTTCGGTGTCCTCGCTATCCGAGTCGCGATGTCCTTGCATTCCCGGAGACCTCTCGCGACGGGTGCCAGGGGGGCTTGCATCCCAGGAGGTGAGGTCGCCATCGGTCCGAGCGCCGCTCTCCATCCCGGTGAGTCCGCACACTTCCCGAAAGAAGCGAGCCGCGTTCTTGGCCTGTGAGGGCGAGCTGGTGACCCGGAAGTAGTCGCGCAGCTCGTCCACGGACATAGAAGCCCCGCCCACGTCAAAGAGCTGGGCATACGCTGTCTCGACCAGATGGCGCAGCCCGTCTTGAAACTGATCGGTCGTTTGAAGCAGGCGGTACGAGTGCGACGGGACTCCGTGCTGGTCCACAATCCCAAGGAACTTGAGGGCGCTGAGGAGTGCCCATTCGTTATTTGTGGCAACACTTATCCGCTGAAGAAAGCGACGGTCGACTCGTTGCGGCACACTCTTGTCGCGGATACGATCGAAGAATTCGCGCACGGCCGAGATAGGGGCGTAGGGGGCCCGGCGCTCGTATTCATCCTGATGCCGCAGCGTCACGACGAGCGTCCTTGTGCTACTTGAACACCTTGACCAGCCGCGTGTGACATGACGCGCCATTGTATATCAAGAGGTCAAGGTTCCTTGTCACCGCAACCCCAAGTCGACCAAGAAAGATCAAGGACCATTAGGGGATGTCGGCTCCTCGAAGGGCGAGTGCGCGTTCGAGCTCCGCCTGCCGAAGGCTCATAGTCAGGTCTCCGCGGGTCCGCTCCAGGACAGCACGGAGCTGGTCGGTCGTTCGCCTCAACCCACCCGTCACGGCATCGGGAAAGTCCACGGTGATCAGGTTGGTGTACACGTCGTCCATGAGACCCAGAGCACGTTCGGCCTCCGGCATCTGGCTCGAGCCCGCCTTTCGTATGATGTCGAGAATATAACGTCGCATCTCGCTGGCGGCCTCCGCCAGCCCGTTCAGATAGGCGGCCGGCTCGACCCCGACATCGGTTGGGCCGGGGATTGGCACTCCCTGAATCATCGCCGACACCAGATAGGCCTCGGCGATCTCCTTCTGTGAATCTTGCACGTAGCCTGCCCAGTAAAGATCCGGGTGGTCGCGCAAGTCCGCACGTGCGGTGTCAACCATCGAGCGACCGTTCCTCAAATGGTCCTCTCCCGTTTGGTACTCGCCCCGGTGGAGCGCTCGTATGGCGTTGGCGGCGTGGCGGATGATCTGTCTCGATTCGGTCAGCGCCTTGTCTCGTGCCTTGTTCTTCGTCTCAAGCGCGGACATTATGTCCGCCACTACGTTATCGAGTGCCGTCATGGGCTGTGTGCCTCCCGTTCGATGTAGCCGTATGATAAGGAATCCAAACGCTGCCGCTCCCCAATTGGACGAACGGCAGGACAGACCGCTGCGACCCTTCATCCATGAAAGAGCGTCTCCAGAAGGTCCTTGCCCGACACGGCGTTGCTTCGCGTCGGAAGGCGGAGGGGATCATCTCCCTCGGACGCGTGACTGTGAACGGCGAGATCGCCGTGGTCGGACAGGCCGTTGATCTCGATCACGACAGAATCGCCGTAGATGGGAGCGAGCTGCGAGCACGGCCGGCATCAATTTACGTGGCTCTGCACAAGCCCACAGGGTACGTGACGTCCCTTAGAAGCACTCATGGTGAACGACTTGTGAAGGAGCTGGTGAATGTTCCTGAGAGACTCGTACCCGTGGGCAGGCTCGATAGGGAAACGTCCGGTCTGCTGCTCCTGACGAACGACGGAGAATGGCTCAACCGCATCGCCCACCCACGCTACGAGGTCGAGAAGGAGTACTGGGCGCTCGTCAGGGGCCGTGTAAACGCAGGCGAAATCGAACGGCTGCGGGAGGGAATGCTGCTTTCAGATGGTGCGAAGACAGCTCCAGCGACGGTCCACGTCGTCGAGCGTCATGGAGGCGATACCGCTGTAAACATTACAGTGGTTGAAGGAAGGAAGCGCCAGATTCGTCTCATGCTCGAGGCGATCCGGCACCCGGCGTTCGAGCTCCGGCGCACCAGAATTGGCCCTCTGAGCCTTTCCGGGCTCGGTCCGGGCGAGTGGCGTTTTTTGACGGAGAAGGAGGTTCTCGACCTCGATGACCGACGAGACCCACACTCCATCGCGGTTCCGGCTTCACGTAGCCATTGACGGGCCCGCTGGATCCGGCAAGTCGACGATCGGGAAGAAATTGGCGCGGCGGCTGGATTGTCGATTTCTGGACACGGGCTTGATGTATCGAGCATTGACGTGGTGTGCGTTGCAACACGATGTCGACCCAGACGACGTGGTAGCTTTGACATCCATGGGTACCGAGATGGACTTTCAACTATCCTCAGGCGACGAAGATGGCATTGTCGTAGACGGCCGTATCATGAAAGACGAAGTCCGCACATTAGATGTAGATGCAACAGTCTCACGGGTGGCCATGCATCCTGGCGTACGAGAGATCATGGTGAAGCGACAGCGACAACTTGCGCGACAGACTTGCATGGTCATGGTGGGGCGGGACATTGGCACGGTTGTACTTCCGTCGGCCCAGGTCAAGCTATGGGTCACCGCGTCCCCGGGCGAACGCGCCCTTCGACGATTCGACGAGGGGCTGGCGACTGTTGGAGACCTGCCGGCAGTGCAGGCGGGCATAGAGAGGCGGGATGAGATCGACGCAACGCGTAGAGTCTCACCTCTGCGGCCGGCGCACGATGCGATTCATGTCGTGACGGACGGTCTGACGGCCGACGAGGCGGTATCCTTAGCGGAACGAATTGTCGAAGAGCGAATTCGCGGCGCGTTGCATCGCTGCAATTTGTAAGCCCGCCTTGTTCTCGCCGACTCAGTGCAGCGCGATGAGAGAGTCCACTAACCGGCGGACAGAACGGATGCTGTAGCTCGTGGTCAAACCCCTTGTAGCCCTCGTCGGACGGCCGAACGTCGGCAAGTCCACCCTATTCAATCGACTGGTGGGCGAACGCGTCGCCATTGTGGAGGACGTGCCTGGAACAACCCGTGATCGCCTCTA
Source organism: Chloroflexota bacterium (assembly GCA_003244175.1). GTDB lineage: Bacteria > Chloroflexota > UBA5177 > UBA5177 > UBA5177 > QHBP01. The sequence continues at coordinate 11,597 of QHBP01000291.1, forward strand.
CGGAGAATTCGAGTGGCGCGGCCGGGACGTATCCGTGGTCGACACAGGTGGGATCTTTCCGGGCTCAGAAGAGGACGTGTCCGAAAGCGTGTTCGAGCAGGCGCAGCTGGCGATCGACGAGGCCGACGTCATCGTTTTCCTCACGGATGGGCGAAGCGGCCCGACGCCGGTGGATGAGGAGATCACCGACCTGCTGCGCCGCGCCAACAAGCCGGTAATTTTGGCTGTGAACAAGGCTGACAACATCCGGCAGGATCAGCAGGCCCTGGAGTTCCACAAGCTCGGAATCGGCGACCCCCTTCCGCTGTCCGCCATTCGCGGTCTGGGGACAGGCGATCTGCTCGATCGCATTGTCGAGCTCCTCCCGCCGCGCGAGTCGGAACAGCAGAACGAAGAAGTCGCGCGTGTCGCGATTGTGGGCAGGCCAAACGTCGGTAAGTCGTCCTTGGTCAACGCGCTTCTGGGCAAGCCGCGCACGATTGTCTCGCCGATTCCTGGAACGACGCGCGATGCTGTTGATACCACGATCGACTTCAAGGGGCGGCCCGTCGTCCTGGTGGACACGGCGGGTATACGCCGGCGCGGTAAGATCGTCCATGGAGTCGAGCGCTATAGCGTGTTTCGGGCGCTACGAGCCGTCGATCGCGCGGACGTGGCCGTCTTGCTCGTCGACGCGAACGAGCCGGCCGCCGCGCAGGATGCGCATGTCGCCGGATTCGTGCAGGAGAGGGCGATAGGGCTGGTGGTGGCTGTCAACAAGTGGGATCTGATCGAGAAGGACAGCCGCACCATGGCCGAGTACGAGAGCAACATCCGCCACCAATTGAAGTTTCTGCCGTACGTACCTATCGTCTTCATCTCCGCCAAAACGGGACAACGCATCGAAAATGTGCTGGATTTGGCTCTCGAGATTCGCGAGGAACGGAAGAAACGCATTGGTACCGGCGTGCTGAATGAGGCGCTTCGCAGAGCTCTTTCAGAGCACCACCCACCCTCGTCGGGTGGGAAGCTGGTCAAGCTGTTTTACATGACACAGGTCGCCATCGATCCACCGACCTTTGTCGGCTGGGTGAACGACCCATCGCTGGTCCACTTCTCGTTCAAACGTTTTCTGGAGAATCAACTACGAGAGCGCTTTGGGTTCTTCGGCACGCCGATCCGCCTGTTCTTCCGCCCACGAGGCAGGGAAGCCGTCCGATGAGGAGCCAGAGCGCTTCCATGACCCGCTACGTCAGGCCCGCCATCTCCTGACCGGCCTGAAGAATCTCCTTCCCCAGCTCCGGACTTGTCGCCTCGGTGTAGAAACGAATGAGCGGCTCGGTTCCGGAGGCGCGTACCAGGAGCCAGCTGCCGTCCGCGAGAAAGTACTTGTATCCGTCGATCGTCTGAACGTGATCGATCGACTGGCCGGCAAGAGTGGCCGGATGCTCACCTTGAAACCGAGCGAGAATTTCCTGCCGCCGCTCCGGCGCGAAACGGGAGTCGATGCGATCGTAGTATGACGGTCCGACCATGGTCTGCAGCCGTTCGACGATTTTTGACAGTGGCGTGTCGTACGCGAGAAGCATGTCCAGGAGATAGAGGCCGGCAAGGACGCCGTCCCTTTCGGGAATGTGGCCCCGAAACGCGTAGCCTCCACTTTCCTCACCGCCGATCATCGCATCGTGCTCGCGCATTTGTGGCCCGATGTACTTGAAGCCGACAGGCGTCTCGATCACTTCCACACCGAACTTCTCACCCAGCCGATTGGCCATCGACGTCGTGCTGACGGATTTCACGATGACGCCCCGCCATCCTTTCTTCTCCAGCAAATACATGATGAGAAGCCCATATACCAGGAGCTGATTGATGAAGTTTCCTTTCTCGTCGACCAGGCCCACACGATCGGCATCTCCATCGACGGCAACTCCCGCGTCCGCCTTGTTCGCCGGAATCGCGCTCATCAGCTTCGCCAAATTCTTGGCAATGGGCTCCGGGTTTACTCCTCCGAAGAAGGGGTTGCGCTCGTTGTTCAGCTCCAGAAGCTGAAGTGATCCGCCATTCAGAAGGCGGGGAAAGTACGACATCGCTGACCCATACATGGGGTCGACGACCAGATTCAAGCGTGAGTGTCGAAGCCGGTCGAGATCGATGATTTCCCCTAGACGCCGCAAATATAGCTGTGACGGATCGAAGCTGTCGATCAGGGCGTCCGCCTGGTGAAGATCTTGGGTGCGTACCGAGTGGTCGCGCAAGACGATGTCGGTTTGAGTCTCGATGGCCTCGATGGTCTTGGGGTCCGCGGATCCCGCGTACTCGGGCTTGTACTTGTAGCCGTTGTCCGTCCATGGGTTGTGGCTGGCTGTGATCATTGCGGCGCCGCCGGCGTGATGGGTCAAGATCGAGTAAGACACGGCCGGGGTTGAGGCCGCATTACTCGCCAGAAAGGCCTTGATCCCGTTGGCCGTCAGAACCTCCGCCACGGCCGCGGCGAAGTATTCCGATCCGAACCGCATATCGTAGCCGACCACGAGGCCGTCGCCTTCCTGGCCGCGGTCCTTCAAATAGTTTGCCGTGGCCTGCGCCACGACTCGGACGTTTTCAAAGGTATAGAGGTCGGCGATGGCGGCCCGCCACCCGTCCGTACCAAATTTGATTGGGTTAGGCGCCGCCGTCTCCGCCATGTTTACAGGTCCCCCCATCCGCGTGATGTGTGTCTTGTCCACAAGCCAATACTACAGAGGCCGCGCGGCAAACAGCGGCACGGTCAGCCCGTCGAGAACAGTGTGCTGGACGGAGAGTGAAGAGGGTGCAGCTCTCCGTGCCGCACGGATACCTCGAGCTGGCGCACGTCCTCGTCGATCATCATGTGCACTAAATCTGTGAACGACACCTCGGGCTCCCATCCTAGCTCGTGTTGCGCCTTGGAGGAGTCTCCGATCAAATGGTCGACATCGGCGGGACGAAGAAGTCGTGGGTCCAGCTTGACGTACTCGTCCCCATCCAGTCCCACGTGCTCGAAGGCGAGGGCAACAAATTCCCGCACCGAATGGCTCTCACCAGTGGCGATCACGTAGTCTTCCGGCTCCTCGTTCTGGAGCATCATCCACATGGCTTTGACGTAGTCGCCGGCAAATCCCCAATCGCGTCGTGCTTCAAGGTTGCCAAGGTAGAGCGCGTCTTTCAAACCCAGTGCGATTCGCGCAACGCCGTCGGTGATCTTCCGTGTCACGAACTCCAAGCCACGTCGCGGAGACTCATGGTTGAAGAGGATGCCGCTGACCGCGAACATGTCGTAGCTCTCGCGGTAATTGACTGTGATGTAATGACCATACACCTTGGCGACGCCGTACGGGCTTCGTGGGTAAAACGCGGTACGCTCATTCTGGGGGTTCTCCCTCACCTTGCCAAACATCTCGGAGCTCGATGCCTGATAAAAGCGGACGGACCGGTCGACCATGCGGATGGCTTCGAGGACTCGAGTCACGCCAAGAGCCGTGAACTCTCCCGTGAGCACGGGCTGATTCCACGACGTTGGCACGAAGCTCATGGCGGCCATGTTATAGACTTCGTCCGGCTCGTACTCCCTCAATATGCCCTGAAGAGAAGCCTGATCCAGCAGGTCACCCTGTGTCAGCTCCACTCGGTCTGCTAGGTGTTCAATCCGGGCGTAGTTGTCCAGGGAAAGCCGGCGAAGCATGCCCACAACTCGATAGCCCTTCTCCAGGAGAAGATCTGCCAGGTACGAGCCGTCCTGTCCCGTAATGCCTGTGATGAGCGCGGTTTTCATCTCGTATGTCCTTCCGCGACACTCGCCCGTGCCGTCCTCACTCTCCAGAAATTCAGCGTGTCCAGAGCCGATTGCTCAAATGATATCTCGGATTTCCAGCCCGTTGCGGCACGCAGCCGACTGCTGCTCCCGATCAGCACGGGCGACTCGCCGCGGCGGCGGCGTTCTGCCGCGATCCGGACGTCAATGCGCCGGCCGGCTGCGGCAATCATGATCTCCAGCATTTCTCGAGGAGAGTGATCGCGCTCCGAGGCGATGTTGTAGACCTGACCGTCCTCACCGTGCGCGGCTAGCAACACGAACGCGCGCGCAACGTCGCGGACGTCCGTGAAGTCGCGGCGAAGATCGACGTTGCCGACCTCGATAATCGGCTCGCGCATTCCGGCCTCGACCTCCGACACTTGACGCGCGAAGGCCCCGGCCACAAAGCTATCGGATCGCCGCGGTCCAATCTGCAAGAAAGGACGTGCGCGAATTATACGAAGATCGTGGATGATGTGGTACTGCCGGGCCATGAGGTCCTGGGCAACCTTGCTCAGCGCGTAGGGGTTCAGGGGCAGAAGCGGATGATCCTCGGTCACCGGATTTTCCTCGGGTGACACGTCGCCGTACTCATCACTGCTTCCAGCGATGACGATACGCGACCGTGGCGCGTGCCGGACCATGGCATCCAGTAGGTGATATTGTGCTATCACGTTGTTGCTGAAGGTACTTGCTGGATCGCGAAGTGAGGCGGACACGGAGCTTTGGGCCGCGAGATGGTGGATGACATCCGGCCGTGTGTCGTGAATCAGAAGTTCGGCGTCGCGGACGCACGTCAAGTCGACGCGACGCCATTCGACTCCGCCATCCTCGGCCGGCGGCGTAGTCCGGTACGTGCCGCAGACGGACCACTCTCTTGCCACGTACTGTTCGGCGAGAAAGCTTCCCGTAAAGCCGCTAGCTCCCGTTATGAGGACGCGCCGCGGACGCCCTTCTACGTGCCGGTCTGCCAGGACTTCAGGTATCGCTCCTGCTCCGGGGTGAGCGTGTCGATCTCAATGCCCATCGACGCCAGCTTCAGCGAGGCAATCTCCTTGTCGATGTCTTCGGGAACCACATACACCTTGACAGTGAGGCCGTCCCGATTTCGCTGCAAGTACTCAACCGACAGAGCCTGGTTCGCGAAGCTCATGTCCATGACGGCAGCCGGATGTCCCTCCGCAGCCGACAAATTCAACAGGCGACCCTCGGCGAGAAGGTAGATCTTCCGGCCATCGACGACGAATTCCTCCACAAAATCGCGTAGGGTTCTCCGGGAGTCAGACATCTGCTCCAGCGCCGGGATATTGATCTCGTCATTGAAGTGGCCGGAGTTGGCGACAATCACGCCGTCCTTCATGACTTCGAAGTGCCGGCCATCGATCACGTTCAGATCGCCCGTAACCGTAATGATGAGATCCGCCACCTTTGCGGCCTCCGACATCGGCATCACGAGATAGCCATCCATAACGGCCTCGAGAGCCCTGGTCGGGTCGATCTCGGTAACGATGAGGTTGGCTCCCAAGCCATGGAGACGGCTGGCCAGTCCCTTGCCGCACCAACCGTAACCGGCCACTACCGCGCGTTTACCCGCGACGAGAAAATTGGTGGCGCGAATCAAGCCGTCGACAGTGCTCTGGCCGGTGCCATACCTGTTGTCGAACATGTGCTTGGTGTCCGCTTCGTTGACCGCGATGACGGGATAGGCCAGCGCGCCGTCCGCCAGCATGCTCTCGAGTCGGATCACCCCGGTCGTGGTCTCCTCGGTG
>QHBP01000390.1 GCA_003244175.1 Chloroflexota bacterium
CCCAGTGCACGTCCTCCAGGACCAGCACCGTTGGCGCTCGCTCGGAGAACCCTCCCAGGACTCCCTTCAGGCTCCGGATCAGCGCCTGCCGCCGGATCTCCGCTCCCGCGTTTGCCACCAGGGAGTTCCCGGCCGGCAATCCCAGAACCTCTCCCAGCACGTCACGGGCCTCTGCCTGACCATCGGCATCCCAGCGCGTCAAGACTCCCGGCAGTACGGTCGCCAGCCTCGCCCCGACCCCCTCCAGCCGTTCCCCCTCCCCGATGCCAAACACCGATCGCAGGAAGTCAGCGATCAGCCAGAGCGAGATCCCCTGCCCGTAGGAGAGGCAGCGGGCCCGCACCACGCGGACGGCGGCGCCGGCGCTCACCTTGTCGATAAACTCCGACACCAACCGGCTCTTGCCCACTCCCGCATCCCCGATCAGCGTCACCAGCTGGCCCTCACCTCCCTGTGCCCGGACCCATGCGTCGAGCAACGCCACCATCTCTCGGTCCCGGCCGATGAGTGGTGTCGCTCCCTCGCTCGTCTCCCAGCGCTCCCCGAACCGTTCCCGGAGACCGAGGGCGGGATAGAGGGGCACGGTTCCCATCTTCCCCTTGAGGACCACGTCACGCCGCTCGCCATACCGGATCCGCCGGCGCGTCAGTCGCATGGTCTCGGTGCCGGCAAGCACCTCTCCTGCTTCCGCCGCCGCCTGGATCCTGGCAGCCGTGTTGATAGCATCTCCCGTCACCGCTACGTCCTGCCGCCCCGAGGCGTTCCAGGCGCCGCTCACCACCTCACCGGTGTTGACTCCCACCCGGATGGCCGGCTGGACGCTCCACCGCTGCCGTGCCCGGTCGGCCACGGGTTCGATGGCCGCTTGCATCCCCAGGGCACAGAGCACGGCTCGCTCGGCATCGTCCTCATGGGCAACCGGAGCGCCAAACAAGGCGAGGACCGCATCGCCCGCATACTTCTCCACGGTCCCGCCGTAGCGCTCGATCTCCTGGGCCATGGCTTCGAAGTAGGCGGCCTGGATGTCCCGCACATCCTCCGGATCGAGCTGCTCGGACAGCGGGGTGAACCCGACAAGGTCACAGAAGAGCGCCGTGACAAGACGGCGCTCTTCTTGCGGTGTCGCAAGGGACTGTGAGCGCTCGGGGGACGTGGTCGAGGTGCCGGCGGACACACGCCCCGATACCGCCAGCACGAACTCTGCCGCCCTGTCGCTCTCCTCAACCGCAGGTGGGAGGTCAGAGATGGGTGCTCCGCAATATCCACAAAAGCGCATGTCTGGCAGAACGGCACGTCCGCATGCGGGACACAGCAGCGGCAGAGTCGCGCCACAATAGCCGCAGAATCGCATGTCGCGGGGATTGGATTTGCTGCATGACGGACAGACTATGGATGCGCTGTCCCCGGCGCCCGGATCATGCAATCGTCACCTCCCGCGGTGAGGACAACATGATCAGCCTGGAGTCCAGCCGCCAGAGTGCAATTATACTCCCGAGATATTCACCCCGGTTGTACATAGGCGCAGATCCGGCTGGTTCACGGGACTCACGAACAGAAGCGACTACTGTCCAGTCGAGGTGCCTTGCATCCGTTGCGGCACACTGCCGTCGGGAGCCGGCCCGATGGCTTCGTGGCGGGCACTCGCTTCCTTGAGTGCCTGGAACGACACCATCTCGGCTCCGAGCAGCGTAATCATTGCGAAGAAATAGATCCAAGCGGTCAGCAGGAGCAGCGCGGCGAGGAGCGACCCATACTTCTGGAAGTGCGCGTACTTGGAGTAGATCGGGAAGATGAAGGTCAGGATCTCGAACAGAACGGCAGCGAGTATCGCGCCCGGCCACACGTTGCGCATCTTTAGCCCGGATTTTACGTTGGGAAACGCCAGATAGATCGCCGCAAACAGCAGGAAGGCCGCAAAAACCGCCACCACGATCCCGATCACGAACTGGACGATGCCCGGTGGAAGCGACACCGTGCTGAAGAGCTTGGTGAGGAGAGTCCCGGCCGTCGTCGCCACGATGATGACGATCAAGAAGTAGGCTAAGACGAAGATCATGACGATGTCAATCAGCTTCTCCTTGAAGAAGTTTCGACCTTTCACCTGAAAAATCGGCTGGAAGACCGTCGATATGGATCCACCGACATTGGAGCCACCCCAGAGAATCCCCAGGAAGCCGACGATGCCCAGCACACCCGCATGCTGAGTCGAGATCTGGACGATATGCTGGATGTCTTGCGACGTCAGAACACCCTGGAGAGCCTGGCTCACGTGCTGGACCACTGATTTTTGGGCGCTGGTATTACCGCGCAGAACGAAGCCGGAAATCGCCAGCAGACCCACCATGATCGGTACGATCGAGGTTAGTACCGACCAGGCGACCGCGGACGCCAGGAATCCAACATTGTCCTTCATGAACTTTGAGAAGAAAGCTTTGAAGCCCGAATGCTCGTCTATCGCGCCTTGCGCTTCCGCGGTCATGTACTGCCTCCCAAACCCGACAGGGGGTAGAAGAAATCGTTTTTCCGGCCGCAAGTGCAGAATCCGTGCCTAGCCGGCGGGCAGACGCAGAGCCCGATCGACCTCACGCTCGACCACCTCGATCGTCTGGGCGCCGTCAATCTCGACCAGCGTCCCCAGACGCTCATAGTAGTCCACAAGGGGCCGCGTCTTATCGAGATACGTCTGCAACCGCGGGCGAACGACCTCTGGCGCATCGTCCGCTCGTCTCTCCAGCGGCGCGCCGCAGACGTCGCACGTCATTTCCTTCTTTGGGGACCGCCGCGACGCCTCGTAAATCGCGTGACACTTGGGGCAGGTGTAGCGGCGCGAGATACGCTCGACCAGGACGTCCACGGGTGCATTGATATAGAGGGCCACGTCGACACTCCTCCCGCTGTTGTCCAGCGCTTGCGCCTGCGGTTCCGTGCGTGGAAATCCATCCAGAATGAATCCCTGGCGCGCGTCGGGCTGGGACAGGCGCTCCAGGACGACGCGGATGGTCAGGTCGTCGGGCACGTACTCCCCTCGCTCCATGTAGCCCTTGACCTTTTGTGCCAACGGGGTATCTTGACCACGCAGCTGTCGAAAGATGTCCCCACTGGCGATATGGGGCTCATCCAGCTTCTCTGCCAAACGCTGTCCTTGAGTCCCTTTCCCGGCCCCTGGGGGCCCGAGAAGAACAATGTTCTTGCCCATAGTCTCTCCCCTATTGCCATAGTTACTCAGGCGCCCGCGCTCTCGTCGCCGTAAGCCGGCGGTCATACGCTTCCTAATACATACACGAACATACGCATAGCCGGTTCGCCACCTTCCGGCACGATCCGCCGGAACATGGCGGCAGGCGCCCGGACGGTGTGGTTGGAGTCCTACTCTACCGATCCCGCCTCCGGATGACGAAGCGAATAGCGCTTGTCGTCTCGGAGACGGAACATACCTTGTTGTCGACCATACGCGCTTCCAGGCCCGCTTGAATGAGCCGGCGCTGGTCGACGTATCCCTCTTGGCCGCGCTTACGGCTCAGCAGCCAGGTCGCTCCCGCCGGCTGAAGTCTCACCCTCCACGCAATCAAGAGTCCCGCGGCGTCGGTCGACGGCTCGACCGCCGCGAGCACCAGGTCCACCGCCTCACCATCTGATGCAGGTTCGTGAGAACCAACGCGGTTTAGAACGCCCTGAACCAGAGCTTCGTCGAGCGCACTCTCCGTGTGATCCAAGGCCACCCGCTGCCCCGGCTTGATCCCAAGCTTGTCGAGGACGTCTCGATGTCGGTACAAATCGTCGGGCATGGCGAGTATTCAGACGAGGTAGATGTCGCCTTTGGAGTCCACGGATACGGTGAGCTGTGTCAGAGGAGACGGCGGCGGGCCGGCAACGACCTGCGCGCCCTGCTTCGGATCGAAAGCTCCTCCATGGCACGGACACACCAGCAGTCGACTTTGGGGATCGTACTGAACGGTGCAACCGGCGTGCGTACATACGGCGTCAAAGGCGCGTACATCGGTTCCCAGAAAGCGAACCACAACCGCCGGATCACCACTCTGCGGATCCGTCACGGCCCCGGCGGAGTTAGGCGGAAGCTGGCTTATGTTCCCAATGCGTTTTGCCCCCTTCGGCACCCCCGAAGACCCGCTCTGCGCGCCGCCCGGGACAGAGGCTCCGCCCGTACCGGCACTCTTGCTGGCGACCGCCGCGATCTGAGCGGAGGGTCTGCCTCTTGGCAGTAGTCCGAGAATCAGGACGCCGAGAGCCGCGATGCCCCCGACCACGGCTTCGGCGCGTGTCAGCAGACGTCCACGCGATCTCTGGGGCGATTGGTCTATGGCCTCAGACGCTCCCAGGGGCTCCGGCCTTCGAAAGGGGCCAAGCACGGCCCACTGCGCCAGAGGGGGTAAACGCTGCCGAAGAGGGTGATCCTGGAGCACGGCGTCCAGACACAACGCCCCGGGCCCGGTGAGAGCAAGAGTGCCCCAGCAGACGACGAACACGATGTCCGGATCCAGAAAGTACGGATAGACGCGCCATGACGCCGAGAGGAAGAGCACAAGGTTCAGGATGAATCCAGAAACGGCGGCTGCGCGGGTGAACAGACCGAGCAGCGTCAGAGCACCGATGACGAGCTCTGTCAGGATCGTCAAAACCCCGATGAGCTTGGCGTGCTCCAACATGTGCACCATGATGAAGTGAATCGGTGAGCCCCGACTAAAGCCGAGAAGCTGCGTCCCGATGTACGTGGAGGAACCCAGCCGGAAAAATCCTGGGTCCATGATCTTCTGTATCCCCGCGTACAAGAAGGTGACGCCGAGAAACAGGCGCAGCGGGAGGATGGACAGTCCAGAAACGGTGGAGACTCGCGTCACCGACGAACGTGCCCCCGCCGGTGAGGAAGACGGAGGTCGAAGCGTGGCGGCTTGCCGCGCGCGCGCTGCACGGTCCGTCATCCTAACCAATGACACTCTCCAACGGTCCTTGTTGTCCTGGCCCGAAAACGATCACACCCTCCGGATCCCTTATCCGTCTTGGCCTATCGTAACGCCGGAACATGACGCATCGATGACAGGCGAGTTGTTCTGTCATGCCTTGGAACCGGCAACGACGACGTCCTCTTGAGGAGTCCCTCGACCGATGTCGTAGCTCAGGACTTTAGGCGGCCTTCAGGCCGTCAACTCTGCCGCTACGGAAGAGCGCGTCGACCACGGCTTCCGCACCGGAAGAGCGACCTCCAAACGTCTGAAAGCCCGCACAAGATGTGCGGGCCTTCAGTGGAGCGGAGGAGAAGAACATGTCGCTTACAGTGCCCAGTATGCCGCTCGATTCCCGAAGCGACAATACTGCTTTCCTCCCGTTTTTCGGCGCGAAGGTACTCATAAAGACTAATATTGCTTTCCCGGGACACCACAGGATTGCCGCGGCGTCTGCAGTCGACCTCGCGTGCCATTGCGGTGGTCAGGCGCGTTGCACGTCAGCCGTAGCGTCAGCCCTTTATGGGATGACTGCCGTTCCCAAGAGGCGAGGTGAACGCCGCGTGACATGTCACGGTCGCGCCATGACCTAACGGGAATGTGCGAATGAAGAGGGACGTGCCAATGGCCGACGTGAGTCACCCACGAGTCCCCCATGCCGCGCAGCGGCACCACGCCATATGAAAATAGGGTGGTGCCAGGAGGTCGAAGCCCCTTGGGCTGTGAACCCGACCACAAGTCTGACCCTGACGGCTGCAGGCACCACACCCTGTCGCCCTCGGTTGTCGAGGAGCACGCGAAGGAGAATCTTCGATGAGCAGCCGCCACACCACCACCTAAAGAAGGAGGATCGGGATGCGGATTGTCCATGAGCGCTGTTGTGGGTTGAACGTGCACAAGACGACGGTCGTGGCCTGCCTGATGACACCTGCCGGGACGGAGCTGCGGACTATCGGAACCATGACTTCCTACCTTCGTTTTCTAAGGAGGGGATCACGCTACGGGAGAGGTGTGGATGGAACGGGATGCAGAGACGACCAACTTGACTCGTCCTCTTTGTCATCGCCGTCCTTCGTGACGGATTTGCGCTGTAGCGTCAGCCCTTTTTGGGTGACTGGCGTTCCTGCGCAACTGAGTGATCGGCGCGTGATCTATCGCCTCTGAAGATTCACTGGGCTCAAGGCTACAGTCCGGCATAGAGGACGAGACCGGGAATATCGTTGAAGTCCTCGATGTTGCGGGTGACAATGGTCAGTTCGTGCTCTAATGCGGTTGCCGCAATCAGGAGATCCAAGGCGCGGCCGCGGATGGTTTTACCCTGTGTTCGCAGCGCTTCTCGAATGCCGGCACACCGCCGGGCAATGGACGCATCGAGAGGGAGGACTCGAATGTCTTGAAGGAGGTCCTCGAGGTCGCGCTGCGCGCCTGCTCAAGGAAATTGCTGCGCAATGTGCCCTGGAAGACCTCCATATATGTAATGACGCTTATGGCAATGCCGCCTTCCGCGCGGCACACGATCGGGATCGTAGTTCGCCCAGGGATCCCCAGCCTTCTGTTTCTCGAGCCGATACACGTCCCCATCTCGCCCAACCACGACGGGACGATCGCCCGCCTTCACCTGCTCAAACACCTGAGAGAGGCGGGCCGCAAAATCCTCGAAGGCGATCGGTTGTGAATCAGCGGACGGAATCTATAAGGCCGACGAGGGCGCGCAATAGCCTTCAAAGCAAGCCAAGACGGTCGCCACGGCTTTTATGCCCTCGTCATCGCCTCTCCGCTCCAGCGTGACGCACAATCGCTCAAGCAGATCCATAGCGTCGTCGGGAGGCACTTCCCGGCGATCGAGTCGTGCGCGCACAAGCCGGTACACACCGTTAGCAATCTCATCGACGGTTGCATCTCGCCGTTCTTCCGCGTCTACGCGCTCAAGCAGATCAGACTCACTCATGTTGTCTCCAAGGGTTCAATGTAGTGTACGTCCCACGCGTCTCTCGTGCCAGCTAGTAAGATCTCGTATTGTTTCAGAGACATAGGGAATCGAGGTTCCAGGTGATAGTGGTCCGTTCCACGTCGCGACACCCGTCGACATACCAGTTCTGACGGGATGTCATCCTCAGAGATGCGCCACAATTGCTCATCTCGATCTGATCGTCGAGCAAGTCTTAAAAACGCCGGGAAAATCTTCTCGGCCGTGTCGTCCACTGACATCCCTCCATCGCCTGGATGCACAAAGCCGTCCGGTCGCGGCACCACGTCGTTGATTCCATCCGTATACACTCGAACTCGGAGGCATTCGGATGATCGCTTCAAGCACGGTTTCTTATCGACATCAGGAAGCATGACGCGGAAGGAGGTCCGCCGTATGGCGACACGTAGGCTCACGTCGATGCGAGTGTCTCTCGCCAGCTCGCCGACAGAGAGGGCAAGTCGGCCAGCTCCTCGGCTTCCGCGCGGCGCCGCGCTCGATTGACCATGACTATGGACGCTCGTGCGACGGTCCACTCGGGCGAGGGCCGTTCCAGCAGATCAACGGCAATACCGACCTCGACCATGCCCTCCTCGATCACTCTGTGATACCAGCCGGTCCGGCCTGTCTGCTGAACTCGCTTGGGCAGATACTTCATGTGCCAGCGGCGCGCGATGTTCGTGCAGGGCTGGCGCGGTTGCGTCACCTGCACGATGGCATCGCCGATCCTGTACACGTCCCCGATGCACACTGAATTCTCGGTCAATCCATCGATCGTGAAGTTCTCGCCGAAGCCACCGTGGGGCATATCCGAGAGGCCAGGCTCCGCGCGCCACAGCGGGTAGTGCGAAGCCGCATACCCTAGAACCGCCTTGTCGGGACCTCCGTGATCCTCGGATTCCTGTTCATCCCCCGCGAGGGTTGTTTTCCCTAACCAGGTCGGAGCAGAGACGGGAAGTTTATAGAAGGCCGATCTCCATGGTCGGTCAAGCGGATCGGTCGCGTGCCTGCTACCGTTCATTCGCACGGCGCCGACCTGAAGAGAACGTAGCATGGGCTTGTGATTCATGGACCCGAGTATAGCGGTGCGGGTTTCGAAACTGTAACCGAACGGCAACCGCACACCGGCTGACACGTGGCCCGTCCTGCCCTACGATGCGAACGTCGACGGCAAGCTTGAGAGTCGTGCCCGATAAGCTCCCGAGCCTCTATGTACCGCCTCGACATCGGTTCTCCGCCTTGCCCCTCCCCTCGGGGCGGGGCGGAGATTCATCTCCGGCTCCTCTCCTTGACACGTATACTGAAGGTGTGACCCTAAAGGAGGGAAGACCATGACAACAAACGAGAACACCCTGCACCAGCTTCTCGATCAGGGTCAGAGCCCCTGGATCGACAACATCACGCGCGACATGCTACAGGACGGGACGCTGCAGCGGCTCGTGGAGAAGGGGATCGTGGGCCTCACAAGCAACCCGACGATCTTCCAGAAGGCCATCGGCGGATCGTCTCTGTACGACAACGAGCTCCAGACTCTCGTGCGCGAGGACAAGAGCGTCTCGGATATCTATGACGCTCTCGTCCTGGACGACATTCGCAACGCGGCGCGCACCTCGGCGCCGGTGTACGAGCGCACGAAAGGACGAGACGGCTACGTTAGCATCGAGGTCGAGCCGGATCTGGCGCACGACACCGAGAAGTCGTTTGAGGAGGCTCATCGCCTCTTCAAATACCTGAATCTGCCCAATATCATGGTCAAGATTCCGGGAACAGCGGAGGGGATTCCCGCGTTCCAGCGCGCCATCGCCGACGGTATCAACATCAATGTCACGCTCCTGTTCTCGCTCGAGGGGTACCGCGACGTGGCGCGGGCGTACATCGCGGGTCTGAAGCAGCGATCTGCCAATGGGCAGGCGATCGACGGTATCTCTTCAGTCGCCTCCTTTTTCGTCAGCCGGGTTGACACCGCGGTGGACAAGAAGCTCGACGCCATGATCGACAAAGAGAGCGGCGCCGGGCGCAAGAGCGAGCTGCGCGATTTGAAGGGCAAGGCCGCTGTCGCCAACGCCAAGATGGCGTACGAGGCATACAAGGAAATCTTCTCGGGACCGGAGTGGGAAGCTCTCGCAAAGAAGGGAGCCAAGCCGCAGCGGTGCTTGTGGGCAAGCACCAGTACCAAGAATCCGGAGTACCGCGATGTCCTCTATGTCGAGGAGTTGATTGGTCCGGATACCGTGAACACGATGCCTCCCGCCACCATCGACGCTTTTATCGATCACGGACGCGTGTCACGCACCCTGGACGCCGACCTGGCGAATGCTCGGCACGATCTCGAGCAGCTGGAATCGGCGGGCATCTCGATCGAGCAAGTGACGCGGCAGCTCCAGGAGGACGGGGTTAAGCTCTTCTCCGATTCCTTTGACGAGCTCATGAAGACGATTGACGCGAAGCGCCAGCAGATGATGGCCCACGTCCACTGATCCGCAGCTTTTCGCGCGCGCACGCTAGGGCCGCTGGATGACTCCAGCGACCCTCGATCTCGTGCACTCCCAGACACCTTCTCTTGACCTTCGCCCATGACTACGTAGAAATACGTATTGACGTCGGGTCTCGCGTGCCATATGCTTATGTCCACAACCGAATAGGGGACAAGGCTCAGCACGCAACTATCCCCACCAACCCAGACGGCCAGAGCAGCAGGACGCGCTCTGGCCGTTTGGCCGTCCCCACAGACGGGCTCAGCACACGGGTAGGTTACACCACCGTGCCAACCGGGTCAACTTGACAGCCTAAACGCCATGTGGTAAGAAGGCGACCTGTGAACCCCACAGATGGCGAGCGTATATGCATCCATTGCTTGACATGTCTCTGTCGGGGCGATGCTTGTCGTCGTGCTTGTCTTCGCCCTCCTGCGCCCCCTTTTGACATGGTCTGTACGCGCACGGTGACATGGTCGC
>QHBP01000254.1 GCA_003244175.1 Chloroflexota bacterium
TACGCGCACGGTGACATGGTCGCTATCTTGCGTCCCCGGTTACCATGTCTCCACCGTGACATCCTCCCCGTATCATCACCGCCGTTCCATTCGAAGACGGATGCCCGTGAGAGACGAACCAGGCGTCGCGGTTTTTCGGGACATGATGGTCGGAGACGCCAGTCGGCGGAGATGTGACGGTGCGCGCGAGGACTATGCCAATGGCAGAGCACGGGAGGATGTGCTAAACAGCGGTGCGTCGGACCCACCATCGTCTAAACGCGGCGACTTACGGCTGCACTCGTCGAGTACGCTTGATCATGAAACTCTTCATCGCCACATGTTTTACCGCCGGCGGCGACGTGTATCCCGACGAAGTGTCCCACGAACGAGCGCTGCGCTACAGCCGCATTCGCCAATGGCTCGTACTTGCCGGCATGATCTGGAGCGGCGCCATGAGCGTCGTCGCTCTGGTCACGGGTCTCTCCGCCGGCGTGCGATCCCAATCCCGGCGCCTCGTGCCGCCAACGTTTGGACCGACGATGCCGTATACCCTGGTGGTCTCTCTGCTGTCTTTCGTGGCCTCGCTACCGCTCGCGTACTTCGGGGGCTTCGTTGTCGAGCACCGCTACCGCCTCTCCAATCAAAACCACCAAGCCTGGATCGTCGAGGAGCTGAAAGGCCTCGCCGTCGGCCTCGTGATCTCGCCGCCACTGGTGCAAGGTGTGTACTGGATCATCCAGCACTATCCGCGCAGGTGGTGGGCCATCCTATCCGCGCTCACCATCCCGTTCACGGTGATCCTTGCCAACCTGGTGCCCGTACTCATACTCCCCTTGTTCAACAAATTCGAACCTCTCCGCGACCGGGGCCTGGCGAAGCGCATCAAGGGGCTTGCGGCTGCGCAGGGCGTCCGGGTATCGAACGTGATGCAGATGAACATGAGCAAGCAGACAAAGAAAGCCAATGCATTCTTCACCGGCTTCGGCAAAACCAAGCGCATCGTCCTGGGTGACACGCTGCTGGACGAATTCTCGGCGGACGAGGTCGAGGTCGTGCTCGCTCACGAGCTTGGGCATCAAGTTCATCGCGACATCTGGAAGCTCATCGGACTCGGCACCCTGACCACAACGGCTATTAGCTACCTCACGCACCGCGCATCCGAACCCCTCCTTCGACGCTTCGGCGCTCGCTGGGGCATCGACGCCGACGGCGGAGCCGGAGACATCGCGGCGCTGCCGGCACTGGCGCTCGTGGCCGGTGGCGCCTCTCTCGTCTTCCTCCCGCTGCAGAACGCGCTCACCCGACACCTCATCGAACATCCCGCGGACCGTTTCGCGCTTGATCTGACCGGGAAAGGAGACGCATTCGTCCGGGCTATGGAAAAACTAGGTCGCATGAATCTTTCCAATCCGACACCCTCGACGCTCATCAAGTGGCTGATGTATGACCATCCAACGCTCCAGGAGCGAATTGACTTCGGCCGCCGGTACGTGAGTGAAAGGAACGGGCAGTAGGCAGAACGGGCAAAAGGCATTGAGCAGCGCCGCACGTTCCTCATCTGATCTCGCCGTCCCTTTTGTCCAAGCCGGCGCGCGAACCCTGCCGAGGGGCGGGGGTCGGATCACGGCAGCCTATACCGTGGGCATCCCCGTCATCCTGCTCGTAGCCGCCTTCGCACTGCGCGTCTTTCATATCGATCGTGAGTCATTCTGGCTGGATGAGGGATACACTCTGTTCTTCTCACAGCTACCCCTGAATCGGCTCATCATGATCGGAGGCGCGCACGAGCACCCGCCGCTGTACTACCTGATCGTCCATGCGCTGCTCGCCGCTCATCGGTGGTTCATGGCGACGAGGTATGTCTCGGCGGTGGCTGGAGCTCTCTCCGTGGTTGCTATCTATCATCTTGGCCGGACGATGTTCAATCGATGTGCCGGCGTCGTCGCGGCCATCCTTCTCACGATCTCGCCCTTTCACGTGTGGTGGAGTAGGGATGGAAGGGCCTACGCCCTGGCTGGGCTGTTCGTTCTGCTCTCGTACCTTGCTGTCTTTCACGCACTCGAAAGGCCACGTCGGTCGATCTGGATCACCTACGCCATCTGCACGGCACTTGCGCTCTACACCGAATACACGACGGCGTTCGTGCTCCTGCCGCAAATCCTGCTGCTCCTTCGGGCACGTAACCGGCGTCTGGTTCGTCCGACGCTTCTCGCGTGGCTATCGGCCGCGGTACTCTTCGTGCCGTGGGCCGGAATTGCATTGAAGGACGCCGCCTCCGTTGCATCCGACTACTGGATCCCGCCACCGAGCGCCGGTACCGTCGAGAACACGATCCTCGAGTTCCTGGGCTCCGTCACGCCCTGCCCCAACTTCCCCTGTGTCGGTCAGGAGGCAGTTCTGCCCGTCATCCTCGGCCACGAGGCTGCCTTTGCGATCGTCGCGGCAGCTCTTACTGGCGCGGCTCTGCTGTACGCCCTCGTGTCCGCGCGTCTCGAGCTCTCCATTGCCGGCCTATGGGTCGCGCTGCCATTTGTGATAGTTCTCGCGCTTGCGCGGCGCCGCTCTCTTTACGTGGACCGGGTCTTCCTCGACGCCACTTTCGGACTGTACCTTCTCATCGCGGGATTCCTGACCAGGAAAGCGTCAGTCACATCCTGCATTGCCGTCGCCACGGCCGTCATCATCGGAATCAGCAGCGTTGCTAGTCTCAATCTCGTGTACTCACAGTCAAGCAACCCCGACTTCCGCTCGCTCGCCCGCGACCTGCGCAGCGCATACCGGCCGGGCCAGGCAGTCGTATACAACCCGGCCGTCCTGCACACGCTCGTTGGGGCGTACCTTCCAGCGAACTGGCGGCCGACGAGACAGCAGCTACTCTGGTTTCACGGTTATCTCGACGTGCCCGGCTGGCAGAAGCGCTTCGGTTCACTGAAAACACGGACACTCGGCGACGCACATCTCCTGCCACAGCTCCGATACGGGCGCTTCGACACGCTACTTCGAGACGCCCAGCTCAGACACGCCGTCGCCGGCGAGCGCCAGCTGTGGCTTGTCACCCAGGATTACGCGGGCGTGACGGACAATCGCCGCTGGTTGGTAGCGCACGCGTTCAACCTGCTGTTGAGCCAGATTTACTTTGGAGACGCCCGCCTCGAGCTCTGGGACAGGAGACCGCCAGACCAATTTGGCGCAGCAATCGTCCGTCCCGGTTTCGACAATCACTGGGTCTATCAGGGGCGAGTTGCGAAGAACCATTTGACCGCCGTGCAGCAGGCTCCGGCACGAATGGTCCGGACACTTGCTCTGCGAGCAGGCCACGCCTATACCGTCAACATCGAGTACCGCGCCTTCCCGGGTTCCTACCCAACGGTCGCTTTCCACACGTATGACCATTCCGGCCACGTCTTGGGGCGCATGGTGGATCGCTTCGGGCATGTCCTGGACAGCTTCCCCAGAACCGAGTGGTACGACATGCCGGCAAACGACGTCTGGCTCGACGAGCCTTTTGGGTTTGTTGCGCCCCCGGGCACCGTGCGAGGCGTTCTGATACTGGGCAACGCCGCAGGCACGACCTCCTGGCGGAACATTGGCGTCTATGAAGAGCGATAGCTTCCCGTAACATGCGTTCCCCGTCATCGCGCCGTCCCTTCCGGAGGCACGTCCCCCTGCATCGTCATCCCTTTGTGAATGACAGGCTGCCCATCAGGACGTCCCTTCCACGGGTACGTCGGCAGTAGCGTCAGCCCCTTGTCTTGTGGGTGACCCGCGTTTGCCCATTGAGCCGTCCCTCTTCATCTGCATGTCGCCCACTCTGAACGCGCCCAGCGACGACATATCACGCGCCGATCACCTGGTCTCACGGGAACGGCAGTCACCCACAAGTCCCCCATGCCGCGCCGCGGCACCACGCCGTATGAAAGCGAGGCACTTTCTAAGGAGGAGGGCCCGACGCTACAGCTGGAACCCCCTCTCGACGGCGATGAACTTGATGGCAAGCAGGTTCAGCGGCTACATGTCATGCAGTGATCCCGTGCTCTCTCGGGAAATCTGTATCAGTCTTTATGAGTAGATTCTTCCGCAAGAACGGGCGGAAAGCAGTATTGTCGCGTCGTGCATCGAGAGAGATACTGGGCACTGTAAGCGACATGTTCTTCTCCTCCGCTCCACTGAAAGCCCGCACATCTTGTGCGGGCTTTCAGACTTTGTCGGAGGTGACCGAGCAGGGTTGACGGCCTAAAGGCCCGGGCTACGGCCTGTGGCATCCGCGAGGACGCTGTCGAGCAACGCAAGGCGGGGCCGTGCCCCGAGCGACTGGAGTATCGCTCTTGCGTCACGCAGGTACGTCTCCGCGGTAGTAGAGCCACGTGTGCGCTCCATAACGCCTCTCTCTTGCAAGACCAGCGCTTCGAGGAATGGGTACGACATGCCACGGGCGAGCGTAAGAGCGCTCTCGAACAGTCGCCCGGCCTCGGTCCACTGTCCTTGACGAGCGCGAATCGATCCGCGCAGCAAGAGCGCGCGTGCAAAGGCCGGTCTGTCGTGCAGGGCCGTGGCCGACGCGACGGCCTCGACAGTGCGTGCTTCGGCCGGTGCAATCTGATCTTCCGCGAGCAGAATGCGCGCGAGCAGGAGCAGATAGTCCCCACGGTGCCACGGGTCGATGGGCGTCCTGATCTTTTCGATCCACGATTTGGCGGCGCTCGGCCGGCCCCGGAGCAGCTCCAGCTCGCCGAGATTGCGCGCGGCGAAATCGAAAAGAGCCGGGTCCCGGTCGCGCCGGCTCATCTCGACAGCGTTCTCGAGATTCTTTTCCGCCTCCTCCCATCGCCCCTCCTCGATGTCCAGAGGGGCGAGATAGGCACGCAAAAGGTCGGCTGCCTGCCCGGCGCCGGCCTCCCGTTCTCGCCCAATTGCCTCCTGCACGCCGCTTCGCGCTTCGCGCCACTTCCCAAGGCGAAACTGGACGGCGCTGAGAAGTATGAGCGAGGTCGTGACCGCGTTGGCGTCTCGCAGCTCCGTGGCAATCTCGAGGGCTCGCGCATGATCAGATCGGCTTTGCTCGAGCTGGCCAGCGTGCTGACGCAGGTGCCCTGACGCGTTCAAAGCGTCGACCAGGCTCTGCTGCTCGAGTTGTGGGACCACCGCATTTAGGACAGTGCGGGCCTCCGCGAACCGTCCCCCCAGCGCCAGTGCTTCCGCACGCCGGACGTCGGCACGGGCGAGCAGCTCCATGTTACCGGTCTCACTCGCGAGACGTGCAGCCGTCTCCGCCGCCCGCAAGCTCTCTTCGTGCTCTCGGCCCAGCGCGAGTAGCCCGGCCAACGCCAGATGAACGAGAATCCACCCGTCCGTTGCGGAGACCGGCATTTCAAAGAGAGGCTGAAGGCGATCGATGCCGGCTCTCGGCTTTCCCTGGGCGCCCAGGACATCCGCCGCTTCGGCAACCGACCAGCGCTCCTCCTCGCGGTCTCCCGCATCGCTTGCGGTTCCCGCCGCCTGTTCCAGAGACTCGAGAGCCTCGTCGTACCGTCCGATGATTTTCAGGACTTCGCCCAGCTTCCGCGGCAGCTCGGACGTGATCCCGATTCCTTGTTCACGCGCCAGCTCGATCGCCGCTCGATACAGGCGCTCCGCTTCACCATATGCGAACAGTTGAAGGGCGCGATTAGCCGCAGTGACGGCGTACGGGATTCCGTGTTCGGCGTCCTCTGCCTTGAGGTAGTGCCAGGCCATCTCGGCGCCCCGCCCGCCATCATCTTCATCTGAGACCCTCGGCTCGACCCTCGTCTCCAGGGCCCTGGCCGCCGCGAGATGTAGCCGCTTTCGCCTGCGCGGTGTCAGCTGGGCATAGAGGGCGGCCTGGGTGAGCGCATGCTCGAAGAAGTACAGGTCGTCGCCCTCCCGGCGTAACAGGCCCGCTTGAACGGCGCGCTCCAACGCCGTGTCCACTTCATCCTCACCACGACCGCTCACCGCCCGCACGACATCAAACCTGAATTCCGGACCCAGAACGCTCGCCTCGCGCAACAGCGTGCTCGCAGGTTCCTCCAGCCGGTCCACACGCTGGTTGATCGCGCCCCGCAGCCGTTCCGGCACGTCGGTCAAAGAGCCGGCATGCGCGCCCTTCTCTCGCAGCACGTGCGCCACCTCGCGAACAAAAAAGGGATTACCCTCGGTTTTTTGGTAGACGATCTCAGCTAACTCCGCTGTCGGAACGCTCTCGCCCACCCTTGTCGTCAAGAGAGCCGTCGTACCCTCGATATCGAGACGCCGCACGGCGATACTGTCCAACAGACTTTGACCCTCGAGATCGAACAGAACCCGCGACAGAGGATGCTGTTTATCGACCTCCACATCCCGGAGAGTACCGGCGAGCAGGACCCGGTGGTCTCGGGTGGAATGGACCAGGTGCTCGATCAGGTCGATACTGGCCATATCCGCCCACTGCAGGTCGTCGAGCATGATGGCGACCGGCGCGATATTAGCTAGGGATCGCAAAAAGCCGGCGATCGCCCGAAGCAGGCGCACGTGTTCCTCCTGCCCGTTCGCGTGAGGTTCGGCGGCGGGAGTCCCGATATCGGGCAGGATATGACCAAGACTTGGGGATGAGCCCTTCACCTCCTGACGCAGCCACGATGGACTGCTCCGATAGAGCGCCGACAGAGCATCGAGGAAGGGGTAGAAGGCGACCATTTGACGCGGCTCCGAGCACGACCCGGCCGACACGAGAAAGCCGCGCTCGCGAACCATCATCATCACTTCCTGAGCGAGGCGGGTCTTGCCAATCCCCGGCTCTCCCGTAAAGAGCAGCAGGCGCCCGGCCCCGCCCTGGACGGCGCCGATGACTCGCAACGCCTGGTCGATCTCGTCCCGCCGCGCCACCAGGGCGCCCTCCGGTGCCGCGCCCAAGAAGCCCCCGATGGGGAGAGGAATAGTAAGGGCGGTCTCCTCCTGAAGCGTGTCGGGAACACCATCGGGACGACCGGAGGCAACGACCTGGACAATGCGTATGGGCTCCGCAAAACCCTTCAGCTTCTCCGGCTCTCGCTCCAGATACTCGATGCCCTCGATACGGCGCCCCAGGTGAACCACCACGTCACTCGCCAGCACCTCTCCAGGAGCTGCCAAGCTGCAGAGGCGCGCCGCCAGGTTCAGGGCGGCGCCGCGGAAACCACCGGCGACGGGAACCGCCTCCCCCGAATCCAATCCAATGCCCGCTACCAGAGGTGTCGAGGGTTCCCTCAGAGATTCCTTCCGGAACGCGTCTTGCAAAGCCACGGCTGTGCGCAGGGCTTGCCTGGCTGAGGAAAATACGACAAGGGCCTCATCACCCCGCAGCTCCACCAACCGTCCGCCCCGCGCCTCCACGCCGGTCCGAACGAGCGTCGCAAAATCAAGGGCGAGCCGCGCGGCTGCTTCGTCACCACGCTCCTGCGTGAAGCGGGTGTAACCGCGCAGGTCAGCGATCAGGAACGTGTGGACCGCGACATTGGCGCTGTCGGCGCGATCGATTGGCCGGGTTTCAAGTCCTCCGGAGACATCCATATCGGGACTCATTATGACGGCTCCCGGTGTAGGGCGAAACGAACCTGAGGCCGTGGCGCACCCCAGTGTTGCGGCCTTACGGCATTCGCTTTCGCCTTTTGGTACGTCTTGTCTCAGAATCACGTACGAGCCTGTTGAAAAAGTGTCGGTCGCAGGCTGAACACAGGGTAGTACCCGTCGACCGAAAGGTCGAGACATGCACTCTCCCATCGAAGGAGATAGTCGCGCGCTTCCTGAAGCGCATCCTGTGCCGTCGGCAGCGAGCATGCTTCGGATGGTCTCCGAGCTGGTACTCGCTCTCGATCCCAGCGTGCCGCTCCATGCTGCGGGTATGCGCTGGCCAAGACGAAACCTAGCAGAGCTGTGAGTACATACGTTTGGCATTGTGGTGGCCGACCAAGAAGGCTGGCTTTCCTTCCGAGGGGCTGCGAAGTAGGTGGCCATCATTGCAGCACCTATTTACCGGGCTTCCCGCTCGGCCAAGACGATGAAGAGGAAGCCCCCTGCGACGGCCAGCACTCCCCAACCGCGTCCTGCGCTTCCCGGATCATCCGGAAACAGAATCGACGCAAGGCCGAAGACGACCGAGGCCATTCCTGCGCTCCAGGCCGAGATGCGCCAACCATGCGTCCGGCAGGCGGCAAGCAGGGCGGTGAGCAGGATGGCAATGGCCATGGTCGCCATGACCCGCAAACGGTCTGCATAGTGCGGAGGACCTACCACCACCCCGGCTTGCATAACCATGCTCACGGCGTACGCGATTAACGGGATGGCTCCCAGCGCCGCGATCGTGAGTAGCGCTCGGCTCATGCCTGCACCGCGCTGGAAGAATTCCTCACGGGCTGGATGCAGGACCACAATGAGTCCGACGGCGGCGAGAAAAATCGGCTCAAGGACCAGATCATCGTCGAAGTCGGCGCCGATGAGAGAGATGATCACAAGGGTGATCAGTGCCATCACAGCCTGCTGGACCCCAGCGATCTTCCGTTCCGGCGCATGGAGCTGCGCGAGAAGTCCGACCGTGATGATCAGTCCAGCCAGGGCGCCATGGCCGAGATCGGTCATGGGACCGGCGACGCCCTGGCGCTTCTCAAACCAGCCGATGAACAGGACAATGAGCCCGAAGAACCCAATCCCGAACGCTGCCGCCACGAACGTCGTCCAGGCAAAGAAGGCAATGCGCCGAATTCGGGAGACGGGACCTCTTGGTGGTGGACGCACAGCTACTCCCCGATCGTCCAGGTCAAAGCCCGTGGGACTCGCGGCATCACCCGATTCTACCGGCGATGATCGCGCCCGGCGGTAGGATGAGCCATGACGGGCATTCGTGTGAGCACGATCATCGCTGCGCCGATTGAGGAGGTATGGCGGCACGTCTCCGACATATCGTCACATACCGGCTGGATGCAGGACGCGGAGGCCATCCGGTTC
Organism: Chloroflexota bacterium; assembly: GCA_003244175.1. GTDB lineage: Bacteria > Chloroflexota > UBA5177 > UBA5177 > UBA5177 > QHBP01. Next base: position 8,959 of record QHBP01000254.1, read on the forward strand.
ACCGCCGCGGAGACGCGGGGGATGGGGGTTACGTTCGACTGCGACACCCGCGTTGGACCGTTTTCGCTGACGGATCGTATGGTCGTGACCGAGTGGGAGGAGTCGAGAGTCATCGGTATCCATCACCGAGGCGCAGTGTCCGGATCGGGACGATTCACGCTGGAGGAGATTGAGCCCGGCTGCACTCGCTTCACCTGGGAGGAGGCGTTGCGATTTCCCTGGTGGCTGGGCGGTGCGGTGGGCCGGTTGGCGGCCACACCGGTTCTGTACCACATTTGGCGCGGCAACCTCGATCGCCTGCGCAGCCTGATCGAGAGCGAGCGGACGGCCGGGTAGGCCGAAGCTCAGTGAGCCGCAGAGTTGGCGGATTCATGCGGAACCAATGACGCATTAGCACTGGTTGCGCACTAAGGTGGGGAAGAGCAGTGCGACCAAACTTACCCGTTGCCTGTCGAGCTGTTTAGTGACCAAGAGGAGGAGGATGTGCAGCCGATCTCATTGGATCCTGCGCCGCCTCTGCTCAGTCCTCCTTCTCCCACGCCGACATCGACAGCACAAGAGGACTCCGTGGAGAAGGTGAAACGTTGGGATCTGTTGGAGACGTGCGCGCCCGATCCCGATCGTCCCCTCTCACCCGGCTACGAGCGAGTCTCCCATCGCAAGGTCAGCACAACTGATCCCGATGCTACCCCTATGACTATGCCGGACCAGCGGACCCTCCTCGGCTATCAGTCCCACTACATGATCGGTGGAGGCAAGGCACGCATCATCCTGGATGCGCTCACCATGTCGGGTGACGTCATGGAGAACCAACCTTTCCTCGATCAGTTGCGCCGTGTGCTCTTCCGCTGGAAGCTCTAAGGACTTGACCCGGCCGAGCGGACACCCTGAACCTAGGGGTCAAGGAACCCCGGAAGGATGTTGCCATGCCGAAGAGTCGAGCCCCGTATCCA
>QHBP01000278.1:0-722 GCA_003244175.1 Chloroflexota bacterium
CGTTGCGGCACGGCAGCAAAGGCGGACGAATAGTGATCGAGTACTATTCCGACGAGGAATTTCAGAGCTTGTACGACCGGCTGACGGCCGAACGCTGAGCTCGGGCGCTCGTCACGCGGTTCGCGCCCTCTCCAGCATCTCGGATGCGACGGCGTCCTGTTCTCCGGGGCTGACCGACGTCAGACGCATCCCCAGGGCCCGCTCACTTACCTCCTGCACACTGTCGGTAAAACGGATCGTGCCATCCGCTTCAACGCTCGCTATGCCGTCCCATCTAGCTGCTCTCCGGTTGACCTCGATGGCCATCTCGCGGGTCACGCCGGCGGGCAAGTCCAGCTCGATGAGATTCCGAGAGAGCAACACGGGATACCCTCCCGGCAACCCATGGGGAGCCGGTGCGTGAGTTGCCACGGGTTGTTCGGGAGGAGAGCACGCACCACGTTGACGGTGGCGGCGGAGGTGAGCCTGTGAACCACGTTGCCACTCGGAAGAGGGTATGGGGACCGAACGAGTCCATCCACCTGCGACCGTGACATCTCTACATCTCCAATCCGCACCTCCGCGAGCCAGGGAGGGTTCGTCTCCGTACCATCCTGATCCCCGTTCGTCGGACCACCCAGAGCCCGGAAGGAACGAAACGCCAGGCGCTCAACCGCATGATGCATCACCAGCCGCACGTGCACGTCCGCCCGGCTCGTGTCGCCGCCGGCCAGAGTGGCGAG
>QHBP01000278.1:729-15323 GCA_003244175.1 Chloroflexota bacterium
GCGGCAACCTCCGCCACGTTTCCCGCCCCAATGTCCGGTGCGAGTCCGAGTGGCGCCAGCACGGCCCCCACAACATCTGGATACGGAAGACACACGACCCGGCCCCGGACTCCGGCCGAACGCCGTGCCTCCATGAGAGATCGCACCAGCGGCACGTGCAGGGGTAGCCATGTGCCGTACGGCAGCTCGGCGAGCGCCCGCTGTTGGTCCGAAGTGGTAGCCGGAGACCGCCACCACGTGTAGTGCGAGGCCGCCATCACGATCACGGTGGCATCGATGGTTCGTAGAACCTCGGCAAGGCGGTCCGCATCTCTAAGGTCAAGCTGAAGATATTCGACTCTCTTCGGGTCACCACTCAGACGGGACACGAGTGAGGCCTGAGCTACATGTTCGCGCCCCGTGTCGCCGTTGCGTGAGCACACGACAAGGCGATCGATGCCGCTGACACGGGACAGCGCGTCGAGGACCCGCTGCCCAAGATCTCCGAGGCCCAGCAAGAGAACAGAGGATGGCATCATGCGGGCGCCCAGACGATATCGTACTTTAGCGATCTCATCACTATATGATGCATAGTAGTAGACCACGCACTGCACATTTGGGTTCTCCAAGCCTGCAAGCGGAGGCGCAAGCGTTGCGGACTGAACGATCGTGAACCCATGGTCCCTAGAGAATGCCTCAATTGCCGACCTGCGTCGATCTCTCCTAGAGCGACGTGTGACCATTCGTGCGTTGACGGAGCGCTATATCGATCGCGTACACCGTCTCGATTGGGATGGGCCCACGCTTCGCTCCGTCATCGAGATCAATCCCGATGCTCTGGAGATAGCGGGCGCTCTGGATGAGGAGCTGCGGACACGAGGCCCGCGCGGACCATTGCACGGGATCCCCATCCTTCTCAAGGACAATATCGACACTGCCGATCGCATGCAGACCTCCGCCGGATCTCTGGCACTCGAGGGCTCGCACGCCGGGAACGACGCGGGCGTCGCTCGCGGTCTACGGGAGGCGGGCGCCGTGCTGCTCGGCAAAGCCAACATGAGCGAGTGGGCGAACTTCCGCTCCCCGCATTCGTCGAGTGGCTGGAGTGCCCGCGGTGGCCAGTGCCGCAATCCCTACGCGCTGGATCGGACCCCCAGCGGATCGAGCTCTGGATCCGCCGCCGCCGTGGCCGCTGATCTCGTCACTGCTTCCATCGGCACCGAGACGGACGGCTCGATCATCTCCCCCGCCTCGGCTTGCGGCGTCGTGGGCATCAAGCCAACGGTGGGACTGACAAGCCGGGCGGGCGTCATCCCCGTCTCCCGAACTCAGGACACGGTGGGAGTGTTCGGACGCAGCGTAGCGGACGCTGCCACGCTCTTAGGCGTTGTGACGGGATCTGACGAATGGGATGCCGCTACCAGAGATCGCGACCGAGTTGCTCACCGGGATTACACGCGCTATCTCGGCCTGTCAATGGAAGGAATGCGGATCGGCATTCCGCGCGAGATCTACTTCTCGTATAGCCCGAAGGGAACACAGGTGGCGGAAATCGCGATTGAAGTGCTGCGTGGCCTGGGTGCATCCATCGTAGATCCGGCCGATATTACCAGTGGACACGAGATCGAAACGAGCGAGGCGGAGCGCGTGATATTACTCCATGAGTTCAAGGCCGGCCTCAATCAATACCTGGCGACTCGCTCCGCTCCCGGAATCACCAGCCTCCAGGACGTCATCGACTTTAATGAACGGCATGCGGATCGCGAGCTTCAGTACTTCGGGCAGGAGACGCTCATCATGGCGAGCCAATGCGGAGGGCTCGACGAGCCGGCCTATCTGGAAGCGCTCAGGACGACCCGCCGTCTGTCACGAGACGAGGGCATTGACGCCGTCATGGACCGGTACGAGCTTGACGTTCTGCTGATGCCCTCTGGAAGTCCAGCTATCAAGATCGACCTTGTGAACGGCGGCCGCGGCTATGGCGGCTCGTCTCAGGTGGCCGCGCAGGCGGGCTATCCCGCGATCTCGGTACCGGCCGGGTACGTCAGCGACTTGCCCGTAGGCATTACATTGGTAGGCGGCGCCTGGACAGAGGCCATGCTGGTGCGCGTTGCCTACGCCTTTGAGCAAGCCACGAGAGTCTGGCATCCGCCGCATTTCATTCCATACTCATAAGGAGGCGAAGCCGTGGCAGAGTTTGCCGAGGGCAGCAACGCCAGCTTTAGCAAGACGATCACAGACGCCGATGTCGTGCTTTTTGCGGGGGTCAGTGGCGATACCAATCCCCTGCATCTGGATGCGGAATACGCGGCCAAATCTCGATTCAAACAACGGATCGCGCACGGCATGTTGAGCGCGAGCTTGATCTCCACGGTGCTGGGAACCAAGCTACCGGGTCCCGGGGCCATCTACATGGGGCAGACCTTGGAGTTCAAGGGTCCCGTCTTTCTCGGCGACACCGTTACGGCGTCCGCGACCATCACATCCTGGGACGGCGGAAAGGGTCCAATGACCATCGCCACCTCCTGCCACAACCAGCGAGGCGAGGTGGTCGTGACTGGAGAAGCCCGTGTCTTATACCGGCCGTAACTGGCCATTTGTTATGTTCGGTTGAGGGCGCTTTCGCCCGGAGGAGATGTAATGACACAATCGTCAAACGATTCCAATGTGGGCGATCCCATGGCCGCCTGGCGGACTATGCGCGACGCCACGATGGAGACCTGGAGCAAGACCATGGTCGACATGGTCAACACCGATGCGTTCGCGCAGTCTCTGGGCGCCTACCTTGACAACTATCTGAGCGTATCCGCCCCCCTGCGGCAGAGCATCGAAACAGCGATGACCTATGTTCTCGCGCAGCTGAACATGCCCAGCCGGACAGACGTGACGAATCTCGCTGAGCGCTTGACAAACATCGAGGTGCGGCTCGATGATCTCGACGCGAAGCTCGACGGGTTTCAGGGCCAGTCGAAGCCGGCAAGGACGTCCGCATCGAAGCCCCTGAAGCCGGAGGAGAGGTAATGGCCCAAGCCCCAGCGAATCCCGATCAGCTGCAACAGGAGCTGACGCACATCTCAGCTAACTACCGCACACTGCAGCACGTCATGCAGACAAAGTACCCGGTGGCACAGACACCGAAGGAAGTCGTCTGGTCGCTCAACAAGGCAAAGCTCTTCCGGTATGTGCCGGCCGTTCCGGCGGAGCAGCGACATCCCGTGCCGCTGCTGCTCGTCTTTGCCCTGATGAACCGCCCCACGATTCTGGATTTGCGTCCCGGAAACAGCTTCGTCGAGCATATGGTCAAACGCGGATACGACGTCTATCTGCTGGATTGGGGCCGGCCCGGGCCCGAGGACCGCGACCTGAAGTTCGACGATTACGTTCTCGACTACATGCCGCGAGCCATACGCAAGCTCAAAGCAGTGTCGGGCTCCGATCGCTTCAGCCTCTTGGGCTGGTGCATCGGGGCGATCTTGAGCACAATGTACGCCGCGGTGCGGCCGGACGACGGCATCGAGAATCTTCTGCTGTTGACAGCCCCGGTGGACTTCTCGGATCCCAAGTGCGGCACTTTCATCAACTGGATCTCGGAGAAAACCTTCGATGTCGACCGGCTCGTCCAATCGCTGGGCAACATTCCGGGCGAGATGCTGGACTACGGAGCCAAAGCTCTCAAGCCCGTGGAGAACTATGTCGGCAGCTACCTGCGACTGTGGGACAACCTGGACAACCCCAAGGTCGTCGAGTCGTGGCACGCCATGAACACCTGGGTGACGGACCTCGTCCCCATGTCCGGTGCTGCATACCGCCAGCTCATCGTCGAAATGTTTCGCGAGAATCGCCTGATGAACGGCACGATGACTCTGCGCGGCGAACGCGTCGATTTGAGCCGCGTGCGCGCTCACGTTCTCAATGTCGTCGCCACGGAGGACCACATCGTACCTCCTGGTCAGACCGAGGGCATCATGGAGAAGTTCGGGAGCGAGGACAAGACGCTGCTGAGGATACCAGGTGGTCATATTGGCGTGATGGCCGGTAGCCAGGCACTCAAGCGCACCTGGCCAAAAATCGAAGATTGGCTTGATCCGCGCTCGACAGCGGCCACGCGGTAGTGACCGACCCGCGAGACACGGCGGCGTCGGCGTGACGGTAGCCCAGGCCGAAACATCGACGCTGTCCCCGAAACGACTTCTCGCCGCCACACGCCCGGCGAACTTCGTGCGGGTCGACACGCTGCTCACGCAGCAAGAGCTCGCGATCCAGGCCCGGGTACGCGAATTTGTCGACGAGCGCGTGATTCCGATAATGGCGGGCCGCTGGGATGCCGCCGAGTTTCCTTTCGAGCTGGTTCCCGAGCTTGCGCGGCTGGGAGTGCCAGGCGGATCGATTCAGGGATATGGATGCTCCGGGTGGAGCAGTGTGGCATACGGGCTGGCGTTACAGGAGATTGCGCGGGGAGCGGGGAGCCTCGCGACGTTTCTTCACGTCCAAAGCGGCCTCGCCATGACGGTGATTCATGAGCTGGGCTCGGAGGAGCAGAAGGAGCTCTGGCTTCCCGCGCTCGCTCGCTGCGAAAAAGTCGGGTGCTTCGCCCTCACTGAACCCGACGTGGGCTCGGATGCGGCGTCCATCGCGACGACGGCGCGACGCGACGGCGCGGAGTATGTATTGCAGGGTCGCAAGCGCTGGATCGGTAATGCCTCCTTCGCGGATATCGCCATAATCTGCGCACGAGGCGAGGATGACAAGGTCGGTGTGTTCCTGGTCGAGGGAGACAATCCCGGGTATCATGCCGAGCCGATTTTGCAAAAGGGGTCGCAAAGAGCCGTGGTGCAGGCGGAAATCGAGCTGTGCGACTGCCGTATCCCCGAGAGCAACCGTCTGCCAGGCGGACGCGGGCTAGGGTCCATCCTCTCGTGTTTGACCGAATCGCGGTTTGGCGTGGCGTGGGACGGACTCGGTCAGGCCCTCGACTGCTATGAAATAGCACTGGCCTACGCTCTCGAGCGGCGACAGTTCGGCCAGCCACTAGCTGGGTTCCAGCTTGTGCAGCACAAACTTGTCACCATGATCACCGAGCTTTCGGAGGCGCAGCTACTTTCCATTCATATTGGACGGTTGAAGGACGCCGGCCGGCTGGAGCCCGGTCAGGTATCCATGCTGAAAATGAGCAACCTGACCAAAGCGCGCCAGGTCGCGGCTCTGGCGCGCGAGGTTCTCGGAGGCAACGGCATCCTGCTCGACTATCGCATCATGGAACACATGGCCGATATCGAAGGCGCCTACACGTACGAGGGCGCGAACGACATCAACATGCTGATCGTTGGCCAGGCGATAACGGGACACAAGGCCTTCGCGGCCGCGCCCTCCGGTCAGCAGAGCCGAATCTCACAAATCGAGGAGACAAGCGCAAAAGACCGGACAGGAGATTAGCCCGTCCGGTCTTTCGATTGCGCCGTAGCGGCGCGGCGTGATTGTCTTACTTGGCGGGAGCGGCAGCGCGCTTCTCGGAAGCGGGCGAGGTGTTGTTCACCGCGTTGACGGTCTCGTTAACGCGGTTGACCTGCGCTTCACTCACCTGAGCGAACACGCTTGTCGCGTTCCGCATCGACTCGCGGGCTAGCTGCATCCAGAGGTTCTGGGCCTCCTGTGTCTGCCGAGCAATCGTCGTGGCGAGATTATGGTTGGCCTCGTGATTCTGCTCGACGACAGAGAGCATGGATTGGGCGATTGTCACGCCCTGCTTCTGCGCCAGCACGACGGTGTCGATGATCGAGTTAGTCGACTCGATTGCCAGGTCGTTCATGCGGTCAATGGTTGTCATTTTGTGTCCTTTCATCCGTGTTTTGTGTATATAGCTCGAAAAAGCGATTGAGCACTGATTGATATTGGCCAAGCTGCTTGGCCCACACCTGGAGATACTCCTCTCCCGCATCCGTGAGGCTGTACATGCGACGGGCGGCCCCGGAGTCCTGGGGGTCCCACGCGGAGGTGATGTATCCTTCGCTCTCCAATTGTCGGAGCGTGCGATAGACCGTTGCCGGATCCACCGTACCCAGACCCATCATCATGAGAGTCTGGATCAGCTGGTACCCGTGGGCTTGCCAGTTCCGGAGCAGTAGGAGCAGCCAGGAGGCGAGGAAGTTTTTCGGCATCCGGCCCAGATCGGTCCGCTCGTTCGTTCCTGCACTTAACATCTTTCCTCACCTACGTGCATTTTACACTTATGTGGTCGGTGTGTCAACCGCGAGATATTTAGCGTCGTCGCCTTCTCGCTGTACCTCGGTATCAGCCTCTCCAGCTCCTTCGTCCACTCGCGACGACAGCCGGCCGGCGGATCGACGAATAGTGCGCGACGGAGTGTAGTAGCGCCGCAACCACGCGCTCAGTCCGTCCAGGCCAGGGTGGAGGACGCGCTCTGTGATGTTTGCTTGGTCGAGCTTGTCCCGTACTTCCAGCTTGAAGTCGGAAGGAAGAATAATGCGGTGCACCACGTCCGGGTGCTCGTCGAGCCAACGCGACAAGCTGATGGCGGGATTGGACAGAAGCGAGAATAGTGCGTACTGGTTGACTATCCGTTCATCAATCGATGGCGGCTCAAAGAACAGCATGAAGGTGTCGTCCGAGAGAGCATCGAACTGCGCGAGAGCGGGGGCGCTTTCGTCGAGCATGTCGGCCGAAAAGACGAAACCGCCGCGCTGATCGAGCTCCTCACGTAGTCGTGCGGGAAGAGCCTCGTTGATGCGATCAAAGTCGATGCACCAGATCGCGCCGTCCCTGTCGTGGTGCTCGAGACGGCAGGTGGCAAAGTGCGCGGCGACGAATGGGGAGTACGTCCAGTCCAGCAGTCTCGTGGGCAATCCGTGGTGCTGAGCGAGCGCCAGCCAGTTCCAGATGGAAGAGGCGTGAATGTCGGGGTGATGAGCGTATCGTCGGAATGCGCGCAGAATGTGCTCCTCGAGGAAGTCGGGATCTCCACCGAGCCGGGCGAGCCCGGTCAGGAGCTCATACTCGGCGCGAGACACGCCACGATAGACATACGGCGAGCGGAACCTGCCCAAAGGCTCACGCCATGAGCTCTCGAAGAGGCAGTCGTTCAGCTCGTTCCAGCTGCGAACAACAATTTCACGCATATATTCATTCCCGATAGAGCATTTTGGGTGAGGCACCAGGCACGCCACGGGCAGGTGCCTCGCTCTGGCGCGCCCCGAAGACCGCACGCGATGGGCACCGGGCCCGCATCTTCAATCATGCATAATGTGGCGCCGTGTCATGAACCGTAAATCCCCCGCAACCATCGAGTATCGTCCAGCGGTGAAGCCGCGCGATCTCTTTGGCCCGCAGGCCTTCCTGCGGTTTTTGCTCGCGAGCGGCGTGGTCGTGGCCGCAGCGTGCGTGTTCATTTTCATCCAGCTCGCCGCCCAGGTTCACGTCAACATCTGGTGGTTCGAGAGTTTGCGTTTGGGCGACGTCTACGGACGAATGTGGGACGCTCAGAAACATCTGTTCCTGTTCTACGGGGTGTTGACCTACCTGCTGTTGGCGCTCATCTTTTTCGCGACCCGCGCGGGCACCTACCGGCCAGGACCCAGCGAGAACAGCCGAGCCATCGATGGGCTGTTGGTCCTTGCCGCCGGATCTGCCGCAATGGTGGTCGCCATGATCGCCGGCGCCGCGATGTCCGGTGAATGGCAGCTCTATCTCCTTGCCCACCACGTCCAGCAGTTCGGGGTCGTCGACCCCATTCATCATCGGGATGTGGGTTTCTATGTGTTTACCATGCCCTGGCGAGAGGTGCTCGGCAATTTCGCGGCCGCCGTTCTCCTTGTCGGCGCTCTCGAGCTGGCGGCACTTGCCACCACCTACACCCTGACGTCCCCCTATGAGACGGAACGGAGCGACATCCGGCGGATCATCGCCGTGGGCAGTCTCTTTGGGGCGGTTCTCTTCGCATACTTCGCGTGGCGCAACTTCTTCCTGTATCCCTTCGACCTGGATCGGCCGGGTCGAGCTTTCGGTGGCGGCGCGACATTCGCGCATGCGTCGCTTTGGTGGTATTCGGTTGTTGGCATCGTCGAGATCCTCGCGGCGCTTGTTCTTGTCTTGAACTCCCTGCTACGCCGTCCTGGATTGCTCGCGTTCGCCGCTTTGCCGGTCATCGTTGGTCTGATGGCAAGCGCCGGGCAGGGCATCTTTCAGCGCTTCGTCGTCGCTCCCAACGAGCTCAGCGCCGAGAGCCCGTATCTTGGATACACCCTTCATTCGACCCGTCATGCCTACGGTATGGACCAATGGCGCGTGCGCGAATACACACCGCGTACGTTGACGGCGGAGGACGTGTCGAGGGACAGCGCGGCCGTGAGCGATGCCCGCATCGCCGACGTGGGCGCCTTCACCCAGGTTATTCGGCAGCGACAAGAGAACCGCACCTATTACACGTTCAATGACGCCGCCATCGATCGCTACACGGTGGACGGAACATCACGGCAAGTGGTGATCGCGCCCAGAGAGCTCGAGTTCGATCAGCTGACGGCTAGCGCTCAAACGTGGGTCAACGAGCATTTGAAGTTTACTCACGGCTATGGGCTAACGATGGCCCCCGCCAACACGGTGACCCGGGCAGGACAACCCGTGCTATGGATTCAAAATGTGCCGGTGCAAGAGACAATAGCCGGTCTTCCGCCCGTCCGGCAGCCCCGCATCTACTTCGGTCAGTCGACGGACAGCTGGATACTCACGGGCGCCACCACGCCGGAATTTGACTCGTCGACCGCTGATCGAGACACGTCGTACCGCTACGCAGGACCGGATGGCATCCCAGTCGGCGGTGGATTGAAGAGGTTGACTCTGTCCTGGACGGTCGAAGGTGGGTTTCCATTCTTCAACAAGCTGTACATCAGCAATTATGTACGCTCCACAACCCGCATTCTGCTGCATCGAAACATCATGGATCGCGTCCAAACCATAGCCCCCTGGCTGTTGATCGACGACCAGCCGTACCTTGTTCTGCGGCAGAACGGCTCGCTCGTCTGGATGATGGACGGTATCACGCGCACCGACCACTATCCGTACTCCGAGCCCGTGGATGGTGACAACTATCGCCGAAACAGCGTCAAAATTGTGGTCGACGCTTACACCGGGCGTCCGAGCTTCTACGCGTTCGACTCCGCAGATCCTATCCTGAGAGCCTGGTCCGTTATTTTTCCCGGCTTGATCCAACCCTTTGGCCGTCTGCCCCGCGACCTGAAGTCTCACATCAAGTACCCGGATACCTACCTCAATTGGCAGGCCGCGGGGTATCAGCGCTACCACGTGACCGATGCGACATCGTATTACAACGCGGATAACGAATGGGACATCGAGAGCGCTCAAACATACAACTGGGACGACGGTACCACGAACTCCACGGTTCTCGATCCGATCTGGGCGGTGACCCGACTCTTTGGCAGTCAACAGTCGAGCTTCTTCTCCATCCTGCCGTTCTCGGTACGCAACAAGCAGACGATGGCCGGCTATCTGGCCGTGGACAACAACACATACCGTGTCACGGCTCTGGACATGCCGCGCGGTGCTCAGACGATGGGTGTGACGCAGTTCCAAAGCCTGTACAACCAGGCTCCGGCCATCAGTAGCACCATCACCCTGCTCGACCAGCACGGAAGTCAGGTCGTTCCGGGGCAGCTCTTGATCCTGCCGGTCGGCAAGGCATTGCTGTACATTCAGCCCCTCTACCTACGCTCCGCGACGGACCAGTCTCTGCCTCAGCTCAATCATGTTGTCGTCGGAACACAGAATGAGGTGAACTGGAACTATTCCCTGCCCACGTCCCTGAATAGCCTCCTCAATGCGGGAGATATCTCGAACACGGGTCGAGCCCCGGCGGGAAACGGCAACGTGGCGCCGGCTCCTCCTCTGGTTACATCGAAGCGATACGCCTCGCTGAGTGACGCCAGACTCATCTCGCTCGCCAATAGTCTCTACCGTGCCGCGGCGACGACTCCTAGTCTAACGGCGAAAGATCATGATCTGCAGCAGGTGGGCGCCATACTGCGTGAGCTGGCAGTGCGGCACAAGTAGGGCGTACTCCTTTTTCACGCAAGTGTGTACGTTAGCGCACTAGACGGCGGCCTGCCCGTCATCTAACGTTGTTCTGCGATGGAGCGGGTGAAGCATCCGCATACGTACGATTAGGAGAGAACATGCAGGCGGTGACCGAAGCTCAGCCCGGTCCGGCGACTGAAGGCCCACAGGAAGTGGTCATGGTCGATGCAGTGCCGCGCCGGCTGCAACCGTTGGCTGAGGAACTGGAAACGTTCGGCCTGCAAACAAGCACGTGCGCGCCCGAAGAAATGATCCCGGCAATCACCACCAGGGAGTGCGCGGCTGTCATTCTGGGCGCGCATCTCACTCCCTTGCAGACGTGGGACCTATCGCGCGAAGTGAGACGTCGCATTGACGTTCCCATTGTGGCCCTGGTGGGGACCCAGGGCGCGGACTATCTCTCCATGGCTCTCGACGCGGGCGCGGACGCGGCATTTCCCGGTACCGAAACCATCTCCGCCCGGCTCATCGTGTCCGCGATGCAGGCGATTCAGCGCCGTGAGCGATTGGGCACGCGGGTCATGAGCTCTATCGTCGAGGCGGGCCCGTTGCGGATTGACCTGTACCGCAAGACGGTTGAGGTCGACGGTTCATGTGTGCCGCTGACGGCGACCGAATTCGGCATCCTGGCGGTGTTGGCTCAGCAGCCAGGTCGGGTCGTCAGCGCCACCGAGATCGTTAAACAGGTGCACGGGTACGACGCTTCGGAAGGCGAAGCACAGGACATCGTCAAGGTGCACATCTCGCGTCTACGACAAAAGCTCGAAGTCGGCGCGCGACCCGCCGGTGGCATCGCCAATGTGCGCGGACAGGGCTACATGTATTTGTTCGAACGGCGAAGCGAATCACCCGCATTCGACAATTTGTCTCACCAGGTGAGCGGCAGCTCCGGCCCGATTGAGACCAAAACCACAGTCCCGGTGTAAGCGATCCGTGTCTTCGCCGGGTATTTGTCCACCTATCCACCAAAAGTGGGGACAGCGAGGATATCGGGCTAAAACCCGTTGACCCCACCGCGCGGTAGTGGTACGGTGAAGCTACTCCGACGGTTGAAACGGATCGATGAGTGGGGCCGGGATTCGCTGGCCGGGGAAGCGCGAGCTCAGCCGGAAAGCATCAAGGTCCATTGGACGCGGGCGAGGAATGGCGCAAGCCGCTATCGGACGCGGTCGAGGGGCTCCCGATTCGGTAGAGATCTGTCGGAGCTTTTTTTGCGCAGCATCAGGCGCCTTTCTGCTCCTGCTCGATCACGAGATGGAACATCAGGGTCTGGCAATGCAGACGGGCTGCTTCCGTCACCGACGTCACCAGTGCTCCCTGCTCAGGGGTGAGCTGATGCAGAATCGCTTCGTACAGCAAATCCGCCATCACGAGGACAGTGATGGGAGGCACGCCCTGTTCGACGAGGTGTCTCGCCGAGATAGCCGCATATTTCACGTAGTGAGCGGGCTCATCGCGCTCTACGGCCTCGGCAAGCACGCCGATTGCCTCACGAATCGTTCCTGGTAACGGAGTACTAAACGCATCCAGCCACGAGAACCGGCGCTGCAGGTAGGTCTCAATCGCCGCGTCGATGGTTGCCAACAGACGACGCCTGATCTCTCGCCGAAACAGCGCCGAAGCCATGACTTCCTCCCTCAGTCCTCGCCCTGGGCGCGTGTGAAGCCCGGCTCGCCATCGAACTCCTGAAGTTTTTCCACGTGCGCCCAGCGATGATTCGCCCCAATGCGTTCAATGAGATCGGCAATCGCGGCATCCGAGAGGTTATCGGAGGAATCCGACAGCATGAATCTCGCCCTCCATTGGTCGACGACGTCGGTCATTGCGCCGGTGGGTCTGTATACCTTGGTTCCCCGGTTGGATATCATCTTCAGCGTCACGGGAGAGCCGCCCGCGATGCCCTCCATCGCCGTACCCAGCTCCTCCGCCCCTAGTGAGGACTCGAGGAAGATGTCAACGCCCGCCACCCGCCGCTGCGCCACTTTCACGAAGTCGGGAGCCGTAGATACCCGAGGCAGCCGCAGAGGCTTGTAGTCGCGTACCCGCCACGTCGACGAAGTCTTGCCCAGATTGCCGATCACCGCTTCGGTAAAGGTTGTAGTCGACGCTGCGCCCGTGTCTCCCACGACATCCCGAGTCAGTACGCCTGACTCGAGAGTCACCAGCATCGCATTTTCGATGGCCGCGGCGCCTTCGAACTCGCCCAAATGGCGAAGCATCATCACCGCCGAGAGAATAACGGCGGTGGGATTGATGACGTTCTTACCTGTGTACTTTGGCGCCGAGCCATGGACGGCTTCGAAGATCGCAACGTCCGTTCCAATGTTCGCCGATGGAGCGAAGCCGAGACCCCCGATCAGACCCGACGTCAAGTCACTGAGAATGTCGCCGTTCATGTTCGTCGTGACGATGACGTCGAACTGCTCGGGCCGTTTTACAAGCTGATGGGCGCAGTTGTCGACGATGATGTGCTGCGCCTCGATGTCGGGGTACTCACGCGAGACGTCCTCAAAGGTCCGCTTCAGCATTCCCTCCGTCAACTTCATGATATTTGACTTCGTTGCGCAGTGAACGAGGGTTCTGCTTTCGGAGCGCGCCAGCTCGAACGCGAATCGCACGATCTTCTCGCAGCCCTTGCGCGAGATCAGTTTGAGGCACTGCGCCACCCCCGGAGTTTGCATGTGCTCGATGCCCGCATAGACGTCTTCGACGTTTTCGCGAACCACCACCAGGTCTATGCCCCGGCCCGAGAAGGGAGTTTTGACGCCGGGCACTTCTCGTGCCGGCCGCACATTGGCGTACGTCTCGAAAAGTTTTCGAAGCGTAACGTTCGCGCTTTTCTCGCCGAATCCTACCGGTGTCTCGAGAGGACCCTTGAGAACAACTCGGGTCTTGCGGATGGACTCGATGGTCTCCTGAGGAACACCGGACGGGAAGCCCTGTTTGAAGATGATGGCGCCGGCGTGGCATTCCTCCCAGGCGATGGGAGCGCCCACGGCGTCGATGATGCCCTGGGCCGACTGCACCACTTCGGGGCCAATGCCGTCTCCGGGAATGACGGTCACCACCTTCTTGCCGTGGGCAGTCACATGCACGTTCGGATTCAATCATCTCTCCTCAACGTCAAATGGGGCAGGTGCCTCATGGTGGCACACGCTTGGCCGGAGCGCCACGTCCTCCCGTATCCAACCATCAGCGCCGCTCTGTTCGGCTCTCGCGGCTCGCTAACCACCAAAGGCAGATACCGGAAACGCGTAAAAAACGATGCCGGCCATGGCGTACAGTGCCAGCAGCTGAGCTCCTTCCAGCCAGTTGGTCTCCCCATCTTGTGCGATGTACGCGAACATCACAACCAGCAGGGCCAGGATGGCCAGTTCTATCGGGCTGAACACGAGATTCATGGTGTGGGTGGAGAGGCTGTAGAGGACGACCACCGGGGCTACGAAGGTAGCGATTTGAATCGAGGAGGCAGAGGCGATGCCTAACGCCAAATCAAGTCCTGAATCAACGCTGGACGCATGGTCGGGAGATGCCGGCCGCTGAAACGCGAACTTCAAGGCTGCGTATCCCTCCGCCACGTTGCCCGCATTGGCGACGATGATGATGCCGACGAACACCTCAGTCCAACCCAGGACCTTTGTCACCGGGCCCACACTGCCGGTGAGGATGTCGGTCACTGGAATCAGTGCGGCCGTCGTGGATCCCAAAATCACGAGGCTGAACCAAATGGGCCAGGTGGGCTTGTCGAGCTGCTTTGAGCGTTGAAGCAGGTGGCGCGTCTCGGAACCTTCCCGTTCGCTGCCCCTGAGCGACTGGAAACCAAGGATTCCATAGACCACATATGCTGCGTACGACAGCAACAGGACGATGCTGATGCCCACGCTCACGTGCAGAATCGACGTTGCGGAGGTCGTGCTTTTGCAATGCGTCCCGCCGCACACCACCAGGGCACCCACCGAAGGAAAGAGCACGGCGGCTACGGTCAACATCATCAGGACGCTGTGGTGGCCGGCTTCTTGACGCTTGAATTTCGCCGTGCCGTGCTTCAGTCCGGCCACCAGGCAGCACAGCCCCATGATGAGCGCCGAATTGCTGATCAACGCGCCAATGAGTGTGGCTTTGACGAGCGGAATCAGTCCCTTCTGCACGCCGAACACGCCGACCAGAAGGTCCGGGCTGTTGCCAAACGTCGCGTTCAAGAGCCCCCCGATCTTGCCTCCTTTGCGATCGGCGAGCGCTTCGGTCGCGGCGCCCACGAATGCCGCCAGCGGAATAACGGCCCCAACGGCCAGAAAGAACTGTGTCCAGGGCGGCCATCCCACGGCGGCGGCCAAAAACGTCAATGGTACAAGGACCAGGAGAACACCCATAGTGCGCTCTTCGTTTGAGAACCCGAACGACGTGGGACGTGGTGCAACTGGGTGCGACGATGCCACGCATGCTCTCCTCAGACGTATTGCGCTCCTCAGAACACTGTATACGGTGTATCCGTAGGGTGTCCCTTAAAGTTTCGG
>QHBP01000286.1 GCA_003244175.1 Chloroflexota bacterium
CCGATGATGGCGTTCAGCGGGGTACGCAGCTCGTGACTCATATTGGCCAGGAATGTGCTCTTGGCGCGGCTGGCCGCGTCCGCCGCTTCCCTCGCCCGCTGCATTTCCTCAAAGAGGCGGGCATTCTCGATCGCCACGCTCGCCTGTTGCGAGAGACCGACAAGGAAGGTGAGATCTTCCTGCGTGAAGAGCTCTCGCGGACCAAAGCGCCACACCGTCATCATGCCGGTCACCCGATCTCCGACCTTCAGGGGCGCCACCATCATCTGTTCGACCTGGGAGGTGGCCGTGCCTTCGATGTGCCGGCCGCGCGGATCGCCAATCGAGTCGTGAATCACTTCCGCGGAGCCACGCAGTGCGAGATCGCCAATGATTCCCAGCCCAAATTCGACGCGGTCGTCCAGGATCTGTTCGGCATCGCGACCCAGAACCACGATGGGACGGAGAGTCTGTTCGCTCTCCCGGAGATACACGGCGCCCGTCTCCGCGTCCAGCAGCCCTCGGGCCTGGTCCGCGATGCGCCTGAGAACCGTGGGAAGGTCGAGGGTGGCCGAGATGTCGCGGCCAACATCCGCCAGGGCGGCCATCTCCTGCGCGCGACGCTCCAACGACAGGTTCGCGTCCCGCAGAGCGGCCGTGCGCTCGTCCACTCGACCTTCCAGCTCCCGATTCGCTTGCAGCGTCTCCTGATAGAGGCGCGCGTTCTCAATGGCGGTCGTGGCCTGGGAGGCCAGGACGGTCAGCAGGTCCAGATCGGACGACGTGAAGCGTCCAAAAAGTGTTCTGATGTCGACGTAGACCATACCGATGGATGTGCCCTCGGTCACAAGTGGCAGGCAGAGAACCGAGCGCTCCCGCAGGGCGGCCGGACCGCCCTGCCCTTCGGATCCATCGTCCGGTACGTCTTGCGCCAGCTGCGGCTGCCGCGTTAGCAGCGATGAGCTTACAAAGGAACCTTCCTGCCGCTTCCTTAGATCGTTCTCAGAGATGTTCCTGCATACAGTCGCCGTCGGGCTTCCCGCATCATCGCTCAGCATCAGGAACGCACGCTCGGCGCCGCTCAGCTCAACCACCTCGTCGAGCACAAAGTCCAGGACGGTGGCATCGCGCCTTTCATTCATACGAGCGCTGATGTCGAGCATCCGCTTCAGCTGATCTTGAACGGTTTGTTCCGGCGCGGTGGTCGCCAACAACTCCAGATCGAGCCGTATTCCTCGAACCTCAGCCTGCCGTGACCACTCCTCCATGATGGCTCGATTGACTGTGATCTTATTGAGATAGTGACGGCGAAGACCGGCATCGCTCAGCGTGGCGATCCCCGAAAGCAGGTAGTCTCCCGCCCGCTCCAGAGCCTTCCATGCTTCCTCCGCCTCACCCTTGGCTACCAGCACACGCGAGCGCAGCCACCATATGTCCTGTGCCGGGGTATCGGGGTCGGCGGCCGGATTTTTCTGCAAACGGATTACGGCTTCCGCCGTGCCTCGATCCGCGGCCGACGCCTCGCCGGCCATCAGATGAGCGGCGCCCAGCCATGCCAGCGCATATGCGGTAAGGGGCTCGGACCCCATCTCAGAGGTCCGATCGACAGCGATCTGCAGGAGCTCTCGAGCCGCCTCGGGCTCGTATCGAGCCAGAGCGACGCGGCCCAGACTCTGCCTGCAGACGGCCTCGAGAAGACCCTCGCCGATTTCATGAGCTACGGTCAAGCTCTCATCAAACGCCCGCCAGGCTTTGTCGTACAGACCCAGCTCGAGGTACGCGGTTCCCAAGGTCTCGAGTGCGTAAGGGAGTATCCTGTGGCCGTATTGGTCTCGGACCATCTGGACCGCACGCTCGGCGAACTCGATCGCCCTCCCATACAGGCCAAGGCCCCTATAGATCACGCCGATGTTGTTGTACAACCTGGCCTGTTCTTGGCGATCACCGACGGTGCTCCAGATGGCAAGCGCTTGTTCAGCGTTGAGCCGCGCCACCGCGAGATCGCCGGTGGTCAGGGAGAGACGATCCAGCGCTTTGGCCTCTCCCCGGCGATTCCCCAGCTCTCGGTGAAGGGACAGTGATAGCACAAGATGCTCGCGCGCTTCGGGCAATCGTCCCAAGATGCGAAGGACATTACCTAAAAATGAATGATTCCAGGCCTCGCCGGAACGATTACCAACAGATCGATACAGGTCCAATGCGCGCTCATGCAGGGCGAGGGCACGTTGGTAGTCGCCGAGGGCCTGGTACATCTCGCCCAGGGCAATCAGAATGTCGGCCTCCGTGCCGGCGTCGCCCAGATCTTGGGCACGGACGAGCGCGCGCTCGCCCATCTCTTGCACCTCGGCAGCTCTCGCATCCTGAGCAGCCAGGGTCACCTGCCGAGCCACCACGTCGATCCGGCGGAGCTCATCGTCCAAGTCCTCGGCCAGACGAGCCATTGCCTCGAGGTCGGACCGTGCCAGATCCATCTTCCCGATGGTGCGGTAGCAGATCGCTCGCTGCGCGAGCACATCATACGCTGCCGCGGCGTCGCCGCGGTCGCCGAGCAGCCCGAGAATCTGCCCATACAGCCGTATGGCAGTTGCGTGATCGTAGGCGGCACGGGCCCGCGCAACCGCCGCGCGGAGATCGTCCAGTGTCGAGGCCTGTTTGACGGTCACGACACGCTATCCGCCTGCAGCAGCGCCTCGATCTTGCCGAGGAGCCGAGGCAGCTCGATCGGCTTCGTGTCGTAATCGTCGCATCCGGCGTCCATGGCCTTCTCGCGATCGCCCGCCATGGCATGCGCCGTCAGCGCGATCACGGGTATGTCTTGTGTGTCTTCGGCTCCCTTCAGCCGCCGGGTCGCCTCCCAACCATCCACCACGGGCAGACTCATGTCCATCAGGATCAAATCCGGCGTCTCGCGGCGAGCAACTTCGACGCCCTCACCGCCGTCCACCGCTATCACCACGTTGTACCCTTTGCGCTCCAGCCGCCGGGAGAGCATGTCCCGGTTCATCTCGTTGTCTTCCACCAGCAAGATCTTCATGATCTCTCGTCTCCCCGATAAGATGCCCGGCCGTTTGTCGAGCGACGCGCGGCACCACCATTGTCGCGCATGGTGACGCCCGAGGGCTGCCGTCAGTCTACGCATCTATAGCAATGTTGTCAACAAGGCATGCACATGCGGGGAGAAGGAGATGCTGCCGAGCGGAGTCGGAGAGAGACTGCCCCCTCCCACCACAGTGTAGGCCGGGTGGTCCCTCTCCGGCTGGTCCATAGCATGTAGGAACCGTTCGTCACGATCTCGCTGACAATCTCTTCGGCTACAGGATGCTACCTAACACCGTGTAGGCCGCGTGGTCCCTCTCCGGCTGGTCCTAGTATGTCGGTGACCGTTGATAACGATGTCGCCCACGGAAGCAAGGACGCTACGAAGGGGAGAGATACTACTGGCAGCCGGAGAGGGATCACGCGGCCTACACAGGCGTAGGGGCGCCCAAAACACCCGGGATCAGAGATAGGACCAGGGAGGGTACAAAGAAGGGGGAGCCAGGAGGAAGAGGGGCAAGGGTCGATGGATTCGCGGCTCCGCACCTTAGGCGACACCCTCTGGCATGGCTCTGCGAGCCGGCCAGAGTTAGAGAACAGACGGTTCTCCCAAAGCACTCCGGATACGATCCTGATACGGACGTGCTCCGAGCCGCTCGAAGATCTCGAGCGCCAGGTCCAGCTGCGGGCGCCCGTCAAGATCGCGTTCCTGTTTGAGGAGGCCGAGCCGGCTGAGGGTGCAGGCCTCCTGATACGGGTGCGGCATGTCACGAGCGAGAGAAAGGCCCTCCTCGAAGAACTCTTCCGCCTCGTCCCACCGGCCCTCTCCCGCCATTAACACAGCCTGTAGCTGGAGCCAGCCCAGAAGCGCGAGCCGGTTGGTCTGTCCCCTGGCGTGCGCGAGGCCTTGCGTCACCATCGCCCTCGCCGTCTCGTCGTTGCCGTTCAGGAAATGTGACTCGGCGGCGATCTGCATGGCCCTGTGATCGAGAGAGGTCTCAAAGTGGTATTCCTTGAGGAGTGGGCCTAAGCGTGTCAGAGCCGCGTCCGGCTCGCCCTGGAAGAGATCCCAATCGGCGAGCGGAATATGCAGGTAGGGGATTTGCGCCACCTGACCGCTGCGCTCGGCAATGGTGAAAGGTTCCTCCAGGTAGCGAGATGCCTCCTCCACGGCGCCCTCGCGCAGGTACTGTTCGCCGAGCGCCATCAGCGCCGCCGGCGAGAAGTGGGCGAAGCTGATCGAGCGCACTAAATCCACAGCCTGCTCGAAATGTCCGCGAGCTTCTTCCCAGTCGCCCAGGATGAAGGCAACTTGGCCGAGACGCCCGAGCAATGAGGCCGTCTCCCCCAGGTCCCCCCGATTCTCGTCGACCGGCTTGGCCCGCTCGTAGTACATCCGACCCTCTCGCGGTTGACCCTGCGCCATACAGATGTCGCCCATCCAAACGAGCGCCTGTGCCAGACTGGCCAGATCCCCCGCCGTTTCGGCCTCGCGTATCGCATCCTCGAGCACCTGCCGAGCCTCGTCCAGCCTACCGATGCCTTGCAGGGCCAGGCCATAGCGCACAGTGGCCTCCCTCAAGAGCCGCTCATCCCCTTGTTCACGCGCCAGCTCGACCGCCCGCCAAGCCACGATCAACGCATCCTCGAAGCGGTTGAGGTGATAGAGCGGATCGACCAGTGCAACGTAGAGGCCGGCCAGACTCCGGGCCGAGGTTTCGTCATCCACCTCGACGTCGTCCTGATCGAGGACGGACTGCACCCTATCGATTGCCTCCTCCGAGGCGCCGCGCAGGAAGTGCACCTGGCAGATCTTGGCTACCGTCCTCGCCTCGGCCTCGAGGTCGTGCCGCTCGCGGTATGCATCCGCCGCCGCTTCGAGCTCCTCCAGCGCCTCCTCATACCAGGTGACGATAAGGAAGACGCAACCCAGCTTCTCCGCGATCCGCGCTGCGACGATACGATCCGCATCCGGCAGCTGGAGACGCCGGCGCGCTTCCTCATAGTGTCCAATTGCGGTCTGGTTCGCATACATACCGGCCGATCGATCGCCGGCCCGCTCCAGCCACTCCGCGGCCAAACTATGCTCATCGGTCTGCGAGAAGTGATAAGCAATGATCTCGGCGAATTCGTCCGTGGGGTACAGCGTCATGATCGCGCGAGCCGTGCCGGCGTGCAGCTCTTTGCGACGTCGAAGGAGAAGCGTGTTGTACGCTACGTCGCGCATGGTCACGTGCTTGAACGCGTACTCGGACTGCATGCCCGGGATCGGGAAGGCGATCTCGGCCCGTACCAGGACCCCGAGCGATCCTTCCAGACTCCGGGCCGGTACGCTGCTGACTCGCGCCAGCAGGTCCACGGCAAAGCTGCGGCCGATCACGCTTGCTATCTGCACCCGACCTCGGACCTCCTCTCGCAACCCATCGAGCCGGGCCAGCAAGATCTCCGTGAGGGTGGAGGGAAGTCGGGCGGCGGCGGAGGATACCAGCTGCATGTATCCGCCCTGTTTTACGATTCCACCCGTTTCTTCAAGCACGTGCAGCAGCTCTTCCACGAAGAAGGGGTTGCCGGCCGCGCGCTCCACCACATACTGCCGAAGCTCGATCGAGATTGGGGTATCGTCGAGGACCTGGGTTGCGNNCGTCGGAATCGGTGAGCGGCCGCAGATTGAGCCGCTCGACGAAGCTCCACTCCGTCCAGGGTGCGGTCCAGCCCGGGCGATGAGCGGCAAGGACCAGGAGCCGGATGCTCGGCACGCCGGCCAGCGTCTCCGCCAGGACCTCCGCGCTGGCGACGTCGATCCAGTGCAGATCTTCCACCACGAGTATCGCCGGCGCTCGCTCGGTAAGTCCTTTGAGGAGCAGACGAATGCTCTTTATAAGGATTTGATGTCGCGCTTGAGCACCGGCGCTTGAGACTGTCGAGCTTGCGGCCGGCAAGCCGAGCACCTCGCTCAGGACGTCGATCGCCGCGGCGCGCACGTCATCATCCTGTGACGCCAGCAGCGCGTCGACGGTTTCGCGCACGCGCTGCTGCACGCTCGCCGGAGCTTCCTGGTCGTGGACACGGAGGAGCGACCGGAGGAGGTCGGTGATAAGCCAGAGACTGATTTCCTGGCCGTAGCTTAGACACTGTCCCCATACCGCCCGGCCTCCCGTCGCCGGCGCGTGTTCGGCCACCTCGGCCAGTAACCGGCTCTTCCCCACGCCGGCCTCCGCGACGACCGTGACCAATTGACCCTCGCCGTTGCGAGCTCTCTCCCAGGCATGGAGCAGGATGCCCAGCTCGTGTTCACGGCCCACCAGCGGACTCACGTGCGGGCCGGCGGCCTCGCGGTCCGTGAGCCGCTCGCGTGGCTCCAAAACCTGATAGGCCGCCACGCTGCGAGCTTTGCCTTTGAGGGCAAGCTCACGGCGTTCGCCAAACCGCATGTGCTTGCGGCCAAGACGCATCGTTTCCTCACCCACCATGATGCTGCCGGGTTCGGCCGCGGTCTGCAACCGCGCGGCGGTGTTGACCACATCGCCCGTTACTGAATAGTCCTTGCGTCCCGCCGTGTCAAGCAGCCCGCTCACCGCCTCTCCGGTATTGACGCCCACGCGGAGCGCGAGCTCCGCATCCCATTGCCGGACGACCTCGGCCGAGAGGGAGCTCATAGCATCTTGCATGGCGAGAGCACACAGAACCGCCCGCTCGGCGTCGTCTCCGTGCGCAACCGGGACTCCGAAGAGGGCCAGCACTGCGTCTCCGGCAAACTTCTCCACGGCGCCGCCGAATCGAGCGATCTCGTGGCCCATGCGTTCGAAGTACGTGGTCTGCAGCGTGCGAATCTGTTCGGAGTCCAACCGTTCCGAAAGGGACGTGAATCCCACCAGGTCGCAGAACAGCACGGTGACCAGCCTTCGCTCCTCCCGCCCTGTAATCGCCGTATCGCCATTCGCCGGCCCCATCTGCGTCTGTGATGTCGTCCGCCAGGATTGCGGCTCCACTGTCTGTGATGCCGGGTGTGCCAACGGAGAGCCGCAGTGCCCGCAGAACGGCTTGTGAGGGGACACCTGACCGCCGCACGCCTGACACCAGCCCGGAAGCTGTGCGCCGCAGTCCTCGCAGAAGCGCTTGAGCGCGTCATGGGACGAGCCGCAGGAGGGACAGGAGACCGGCAACCTCGCGCCGCAATCCCCACAGAATCGCTGGCGCGTGGCGTTCGGCTGCCCACAGAGATGGCAGGGCTCGATCGCTGTTTCCATCGTCGATGATAGGCCATCGAGAGCACTGGGATCGCGACGAAGGGATTTCGTGCATGCATGCATCACACACTTGACAGCCGACATCCCGCACATCATCCAAGAACCCGACGGGGGCCCTGAACAGGCCCGTGTTTTGGGAACCGGCATGCACGTCTGGGAGATCGTGTGGGTCGCGCGCAACTATCCCGATCTCTCGGCCATGGCAGATAGCCTCGATGTCGATCGCTCCCTTCTCGAAGAGGGCATGCGCTACGCTGCGGAGTATCCTTCGGAAGTTGCGGTCGCCATCCAACACATCGATTCCGTTACACTCGATGATTTTCGGGCCCTACTTCCGGGCATGAAGGTTGCCACCTTCGATCCTGACGCACCGCCCGACGCCCCTTCCTGACGGTGCGGGGTTTCCTTCTGGACTCCCATATGCCCGCAGCTGTGGCTCCCCGCCGTGCGGCGCCTCGCCCCGATTCCACGATCTATCACCTGGCCTCATGGAATAGCGGCATCCTCCTCCACGCCCCCGACGAGCAGATCCTCTCTGCGGCGCTCGCGCACGATCTCGCACTGGTGGCCTACGACGTCAGCACGATTCCGCCTATCCTGCACCGCTGGGCCGCCGCCGGTCATAGCTTGCCCTCGGTCGTGCTCGTGATCGCCATTCCACAGCGGGACATCGGCAGCCTGGCACGCGGTCTCGCATACCTCCTGCGGCATCCGGAGCAATTTGATCCCCCGTATCCGGTCGTCTACCTTGCGCCGGTACAC
The DNA here is from genome assembly GCA_003244175.1 of Chloroflexota bacterium. Taxonomy (GTDB): domain Bacteria; phylum Chloroflexota; class UBA5177; order UBA5177; family UBA5177; genus QHBP01. Next base: position 8,025 of record QHBP01000286.1, read on the forward strand.
GAATAGCTCCGGAGGAGTGAAACCCCGTGAGCTGCCAGCGAATCGAACCGTGGCCCGACGGAGGGGTGGAATGAGCCGCCGCTTTCAAACCGCGGCTCCGCGATCTGGTCTTCGCGCACTCGACATGCTCGGCTACTACAGATCACACCGACACGAAGGCGATAAGGGTAGTGGCAAACAGGCTCAGCGGCGACATTAGACCGTCCCTTCCGCGAGGTATGTCCCCCGTAGCGTCAGCCCCTCCTTAGAAAACGCCCTACCTCACACACAGTCGTCGGTAGTCGCACCCTTCATGCCGTATGGATGCGCGCGGCCTCGCAGGCTTTCCCCATCTCCGACCCTTCCCCCCGTGCTGGACCGCCGATGATCCGGACCTGTCTCTGGCTCTTGCCGCAAAACGAGCAGCACGTAAACGAGCAGCGAACAACGGAATCGTCCTCTGGTCCTGAAGTCATCGGGGCTTGCTATCCCTTACGCGAGGATTCGGCATTGGCTGATTGCAACGCTACCGTCACCTGTTAAGCAGCGGCGCCACGTGCGCCGCGAAGTCGTGCTCGGACAACTCGCCAAGCTTCACCATCTGCACGACTCCCTGGCCGTCCACGATCAGAGACTTCGGTAGCGCGGCCACGTCATACCTCGCGCCCAGCACGCTGCTTTCATCAAGGGCCACGGGATATGGCATGGCGTATTTGCGAAGGTACGCCGCGACGGTGCCTCGATCCTCCTGCTCGTTCACGCCGAGCACCATCAGGTTCCGGCCCCGCGTCTGACGATACCACCGGGAAAGCATCGGCACCTCGGACTTGCAGGCGGTGCACCAGGTAGCCCAGAAGTTGAGCAGGACGACCTTGCCGCGAAGCGAACGCAGGCTGACGGACCGTCCATCCAGAGTACGAGCCGCGAACAGCGGAGCCGGATGGCCGGCTTCGGGCGCGGGGACCCCGAAGGCCGTGGTTGCTTGCGGGCGCAGCCCCAGGAGAATTCGCAGGTCGGTTATGAGGTCGCTGGTTGCAGGGTCGGCGGTCATCAACACCCGCTCACGGCCCCGCTTGTCAAGGAGATACGTCGCGCTGGTGTGATGCTGGTCGACCAGGGGAGATGAGCTGGCGGGGGCGACATAGAGGTGATACGCGTCCCAGATCGGCTGCAGCTCGCCACGAGGCGAGGTGAGGAAGTGCCAACGATTGAGGAGGTGGTGCTGGTTCGAGAAGCGGCGAATCGTCGCGGAGGTGTCGTGCTCCGGGTTTGTGCTAATGGCAAGAACCGCTACATTGCGGCCCGCGCTGCCCATCTCGCTCAAAGATCGATGCACGGTCTCCGCCACGACTGGACAGAGGGCCGTGCAGTTCGAGTCCATGAAAGTGAGCACGACGGGGTGGCCACGGAACTGACGCAAGCTGACCCGGGCGCCGAATTGGTCCCGCAGGCTGAAGCCTGGCGCAGGGTTCTGAGGCAGGGTGGTGCCCAACAGCGCGACCCGCTGAGGGGCCGTGTTTGCCCGCGGGATCATGATGCTGGCCAGGGCGAGCACCAGCACCACGACGATACCGATCAGAGGCAGCCTTCTCATGACCTTTGTGCTCATCTCACCATCCGAGGCAATCCACCAATTCGTCTATCCCGCCGTGGCGTTTTTCCCCGTCTTTTCCGCTGCGGTAATGAAGCCCCGGACCTCGGCGGCCGCTGGCCCCGCCGGCTGCAGCTTCAGAAAGCGGCGCCAGTCCGCGATTGCCCGCGCTCGCCCGTTCGGCTTGTGGCCGGCAAAGAGCCCGTCGAGCAGCCACGCCTTAGCAAAGGTCGGGTCCCTTGCCTCGGTGCCATGCAGCAACCTCGTCGCTCGAGTATATTGGCCGGCCGAGCCCAGCATCATGGCGTGCAGGATCGTGGCCTCCGAGCTCAACGGTTGCAGACGCAGCGCGGCAACATACGCACCGTCCGCCTCGCGCGTCCGGCCGATTTGCACGTACGCATTGCCCAGTCGGATGAGTGCGTTAACACTGCGCGGGTGAGCCCGAACCGCGTTGTCCGCCTGCCTGACCTGGGACGAATCTGCCGGTCCGGCGCCGCGCTGCGGCGACACAGTCGCGGCCGGGCTCGCCCCTCCTGGATGTAAAGCAGCAACCAGGATCAAAGTCATCGCCACCACCACCAGGGCACCCGCGCCTGTCATCGCAACCCTCGACGACCGCCATCGCAATGGAACCTGCCTCGATGTGGTAACGAAATCGGTCTGCTCCTGCGACAAGATGTCCAGCTGCTCCAGGATTTCGGCGGCCTCGGACTCGTATCGCCTCCTGGCGGTTCGATACGCGGTGTCGTCGACCGAGCCGTCTTCACGATCCTGCTCCAGTGAGCGGAGGGCGGCAAAGAGGTCTCGCTTGCGTGAGAGAAGCAACGTACGGGTATCGTTCACCCCGAGAAGTCCTCGTGCCCATCAGAAGCGTCTCCCCCTTGCGCCAGCTCCGCGCGGATGCGCTCGATGTATTCGGACCTTCCCACCGTCCGAGGGCGCGCACTCGTGCGCCAATCGAAAACAAGAAAGCAGAGGAGCGCGGTACCCGCGGCGACCAGTAGAGGGGGTCCGAGCCAGGCGACGGACCCCACACCGGATACCGGCGGCGCCAGCAGAATCCGGTTCCCATACGACCTCACAAGATCCGATTTGATCCGGTCCGGCGTCTCACCGGCGGAGAGCGCGTCCCGGATGCGCCGCCGCACAATGAGGGAGAACTGCGATGGCGAGTCGGCAACGGATTCCCCTCGGCACACAAGGCATCGCAGCTGGGATGCCACGGCGCGCGTGCGGTCCGCCAGCGATGTCCTCGGTGTGTCGTTGCCGTAGGCGGCGAGCGCGACGGCACACAGCGCCAGAAGCATCGCAATGGCCAACCAACCCGACCAGCGTCTCATGCCGTGCTCCTCAATGTTTTATCGATCTGTCGCGCCAGCGTCTGCGGGGTGGTCGGCGCGCCCGGACGGACCGGTCCCGGGGAGTGATACCGCAAAACTCCCGTGCGGTCTATGACGAACGTCTCGGGAACGCCCGTCACACCGTAGTCGAGCGCGGTCCTGTCCTCGGGGTCACGTAGATCGGGCCAGGGCGCGCCATATCTCTTGAGGAACGTGCGAGCGGCATCCCTCCCATCCTGATAGCTGATGCCGTAGAACGTCACCCCGCGCGACCGGTACTGACGGCTCAGATCGAGGAGATACGAATGTTCGTTCTTGCATTCGGTACACCACGACGCCCAAAAGTTTAGAACCACAGGCTTGCCGCGCAAATGCGCCAACGACACGCGCCGCCCGTCGAGGGAGGTGAGCGTAAAGGCCGGCGCCCGATGATTCAGCAGCGGATCCGCCACGGCATTGGGATTCCGTCCAAGGCCAAACCACAGCAGACCGACCAACGGCACGGCGATGACGAGTGCCCACGCAGCCCGTCTCACACTGGTGCCTCCTCGGGCTGGACCGGCGCCCTGATCCACTCCGGCGACTCGACCGTCGCCGGCCTCCGGCGCCGGGATGGGACGAGCGCGAACAGGCCTCCCAGACCGACGACCAGGCCCCCCAGCCAGATGAAACCGACCATGGGGTTGATCAGAACCTGCAGCGTCGCGGTGGCGCGTGGATCGTTCAGGTTGCTCGCGCGCACATGATCGTAGGCCTGCAGGACCAGGTACACATCTTCGAACGGGTTGCGCCCGTGCGCCAGCTGCGCCAGCTCGGGTACGGGGTTGCGTCCGCTCAGAAGACCCGTGAACATGTCCAGTGGCTCCTCGCGAACCGCGGGCGTCGGGACGTTCTGGCCGGAGGTGAAGTATAGGTTCTGCGTCGGCACAAAGGTACCCAGGGAGCGTCCGCCGCGAGACACGTCCGCGGCGGCGCCGAAGGCCATGCGGTTGGACTCCGGATGAGCCCTCCAACCCGCGAACGTCACGCGGTATCCGTCGACGGACATGCTCTCCCCGATATGAAGGCTCCTCGACTGCCGGACTCCGTAGGTCTGCGACGCGGCGATGCCGACAATGATCAGCAGTATGCCGATGTGTGCCATCTAGCCGCCGTACCGGCGGGGATTGGCCCGAAACAGGCGCCGTGCCGAAATCGTAAAGCGCTCGCCCGTGTTCCGTCGCCGCACGCGGACGTCGACCGACATGTGGGCAAGCGTCACGGCCAGGACAAATGCCGCCAGTCCGAAGGTCACCAGGGCGCCGACACCGCGCATCCCCAGCAACAGGAGCAGGAGCACCGCGCCCACTCCTACCACCACGGGGCCAAGCAGGCGGTATTGCAGCTCCTCGAGCCGCGCGGCACCCCAGGGCAGGACGGGACCGACTCCCATCAAGAAGAGGAGGGCGAAACCGATCGGAACCGTGAGGCGGTTGAAGTACGGAGCTCCGATCGAAATCTGGGAGCCCTGGGCGGCTTCCGCAATCAGCGGGAATATGGTCCCGAGAAGGATGGTGAAGGTGATCGCTACCAGGAACAGGTTATTGAAGAGGAAGGCCGTCTCTCTGCAGATGCTCGATTCCAGCGCGCCTGGCGCCTCCAGATCACGACTCCGCGCAAAGAGAAGGCCGAGGGATGCGACCAGCACCGCCCCGAAAAACGCTAGAAACACAGGACCGACGGACGATTGCGTAAAGGAGTGCACCGACTCCAGAACGCCGCTCCGGGTCAGAAACGTTCCGAGAATCGACAGCAAGAAGGCCGCGATGATCAGCGACAGCGTCCAGGTCTTGAGCATACCGCGCCGCTCTTGCACCTGCAGCGAGTGGAGG
>QHBP01000189.1 GCA_003244175.1 Chloroflexota bacterium
GCCACCCTCCTGGGCTTCCTGGAGTACCAGCGCGCGACCCTGGCGTGGAAGTGCGGGGGACTGGACGTGGCCGGCCTGAGGGCGACCGTCGGCGCCTCGTCGATCACCCTGGGCGGGCTGCTCAAGCACCTGGCCCTCATGGAAGATACCAACTTTTCCTGGCCCGGTCGCGCCCGGACAGTCGCACCATGGGACGTGGGCGACTGGGACGACCCCGACTGGGAATGGCACTCGGCTGCCAATGATTCGCCTGAGCAACTGTATGCGCTCTGGGAGGAGGCCGTCGCTCGGTCCCGCGCCGTGGTCGCCGATGTGCTGGCCGAGGACGGCTTGGACCATCAGGCCCGGTTCATCCTGCCGGACGGTCAGTCACCCAGCCTGCGGCGACAGCTGATCGACATGGTCGAGGAGTACGCGCGGCACGTTGGCCATGCCGACCTCATCCGGGAATCGGTGGACGGACTCGTCGGGGAGGATCCGCCGAGCACCTGGCCTTGTGCGGGGCATTCTGCCTCTTAGCCTTGCGGGATAGAATAGAGCCGACGGAGCTTCGTCCTGGCATCGTAGGCAGTGAAGGACCACGTGATGGTCCGCTCTTGCGCATTCCGTTCCACTTCGAGTGCGGCGACCTGTCGCTCTAGCGTCGCCCGATCTCCCGCTCGTCGCCGCAGGCGCTCTCTGCCGATAATCGCGATCTCGATCTCGGCCATGTTCAACCAACTGCCATGAACCGGAGTGTAATGGAACTCCAGCTTCCGGAGCAGGCGGCGCGCCTCACTTGGCTCGAAGGTGTCGTAGAGCGAGCCGGGTAGGTGGGTATTGAGGTTGTCCTGGACCAACTGGACGATTTCGGCGTCCGGATATGCCTTATCGACCAGCCACTGGATGATCCGCGCATAGTCTTGCTTCGTGCGCCGGTCGGTGGTGGCAATGTGGCGATAGCCCCGCAGTGGCTCGACGCAGACAAAGAGATTGACTGTCCCGCAGCGCACATACTCATAGTCAGAACGCGCCGGGGTGCCGGACCGAACAGGGAGTGGCGGCGAGACATCGGCATGGAGAGTGACCGACTTCTCATCCAGGCAGACAACCGGGCGGAGCGGGTCGTACGGCTCGGCATACAGCTCCAGCACGTCCTCCATGGCGGCGACGAAGGCTCCTCCCACTCGGGGCAAACACCACTCCTCGTGTCGCCACGGTTTCAGCTAATTTTTTTCAACGCCTGCCGAACGGTTTCCGGCGAGATGGACTCGACGTAGCCCAACTCAACGGCCTTTTGCCCCAAGAGCCGGAGCGGCCAGTGATCGTGGCCGTCAGGAGCGGGAGAGCAGGCGATGGCGATGAGGTGGGCGGCCTGCTTGGACGAAAGGGCACGCGGACGACCGGGCTGGGGTTTGTCTTTCAGCACCGCGTCCACGCCGCCTTCGACAAAGTGATGTCGCACCCGAGCGACGGTGGGAACACTGCTACCCACCGCATCGACGATCTCCTGGTCATGCCAGCCCTCGGCGGCTTTCAGGAGGATCCGAGCGCGGGTGATGACGCGGGCCGTCGTCTTACCGCGGGAGATGACCTGCTCCAACCGCGTGCGTTCGTCATCCGACAGGTGGACGTGATAGAGCTTGACCATGACGGGCTCCAGAGAGGTAGGATACCCGACCCTACACGTCTCCTCCCGGAAATCAAAGCTTTCTGGACATACTACTAGAGGCCCCTCACAATGGCTACCGAGGAGGCATCTCCCTCCCAATTGTCCTGCCTCCGACTCCATAACAATGGAAGTCAGTCCTGAGATCGATCGCATCACAGTCGGCCCCGTCACTGCCTGATCCCAATCCGGTAGGGTCTCGGGCCCGTGCTGTTGAACGAAACGCGGCGCAGTGCGTGTAGGGTACTTGAAACTCTCGAGCCATGCCGGTCCGTCAACTGACTGCCACACGCCGCTCGAGTTCTGGGTGCTCCAGCGACCGCAGCAGCGAGGTGGCCTCGTCGGCCAGGTCGAGCAGAAACTCGGCCAGTGCCAGCTGGCGCTCCACTGCCCGCTGGAACGGCATCCCGCGCCGCTCTTCCACCGCGGCGTGATGCCTCTCGTTGCACAGGTCGGTGATCACCTCGATCACTGTCGGTAGGGTGTAGCGCAGCGCCGCCGAAGCGGCATACCCGAAGCGCACCAGACGGGGATCGCCTCGCCATCCCGCCTCGTGCAGCCCTCGCAGGTAGCCGTCGAAGGTCGGACCCTCCAGCTGCCGCGGCGCGAAGTCTTCCGTCCCGTCAGCCGGTTGCATCGCGATCAGCGGAGCGATCTCCTCCCCCACCGGCCCTGCTCCGGCAAATCCCCAGTCGATCGCCACGATGCCTTCTGCGCCATCTCGCCTGGGGCGGATGAACAGGTTCGGCCGAAACGCGTCCCGGTGACAGAAGACATGGGGCAGGCTCTCCAGCGCAGTCAGCAGCCTCTCGCGCTCTTCCCAGAGGCCCAGCAAGCGCCCCGCCAGGGTAGGCGGGAAAGCGCACCGCACGGCGGGGTGCTCCCAGGCGCGAGACTGCTCGATCCTCTCCATCATCCCTGCCGCCGCAAGCGCCAACCAGGAGCGCAACCAGCCGCGTCCCAACCATGGATAGGCAGGCAGTGGGAGGCCGGCCAGATAGGCACCGTTGAATTGGCCCAAGCAGCGGGCGGCCAGGCGATACTGATCGAGGCTCCAGCAGGGAGATTCTCCCTCGGCCAGATCTTCTTGCCAGACCCACAGGGTGCCGTCTCCCGGAGTCGTCACACCATAGCAGCGTGGGGTGGCCAGAGCACCGGGCAGGTTTGCAAGTACGCCGGCTTCGAAGGCGAGGGCCTCCCGCTTCCAGTATCCGAAGATGCCCGGGTCGTCCGGCAGGTCTCGGGGAATGACGGCGCCCGACGGCATGGTCATACCGGCCGGCGATCGCAGCACCTTGAGGACGGCCGACCACGTCAGAGTCTGCCCGCCGTCGATCGCGGTGCCGGCCAAGCGGTAGACCCCACCGGAGGATGGGGTCGTGCGGTCGTAACCGAGCACGCTGTCCTGCCATGCCACAATGTCGGCGCCGTCACTGCCCAGCGTCCGCCGGGCGACCCCCGCCACGATCGTCCTATCGAGTGTTTGGAGTGGTGTGTCCATATTCATCGTGTCAACCTCCTCAACGGTCTTAACTGCCGTACTGAGATCCAGTCTGAGAGGGTTCGATGTGATTGCACAGGACGAGCGCTTCCCGTTTTCTCCCCGTTACCTGGATAATTGACATACAGACGCGCTCTAATGTCGTGTGGTGAGATCGATCATCTTTCCGCGCGGGGCGCGGACTGGGAGGTTGTCACCATGAGATCGGCTGGCGCCGTGACCTTCGGGGCTTTGCTCAGGCGCCTGCGCTTCGCGGTGGGTCTGACACAAGAGGCGTTGGCGGAGCGAGCCAGTATGAGTGCGAAGGCGGTCAGCGATCTGGAACGTGACCCCACCCGAACGCCGCGACTAGAGACGGTGACTCTGCTGGCCGATGCGCTGGAGCTGGCTCCGGAGGAGCGAGCGCGTCTCCTGGAGGCCGCTCGGCCGGACGTGTCAGTCGCAATCCCATCACGGACTGAGGCCATACCTCGAATCCTTCCGCGACCGCTCACCTCTTTGATCGGGCGACATCAGGACACCGTGGCAGTCGTGGACCTTCTGCGCCGCGAGGGCACCCGGCTACTCACGCTGACCGGTACAGGGGGGGTCGGTAAGACGCGCCTGGCCATCGACGCAGCCGCGCAAGTGATGGACGACTTTGGCGATGGCGTCGTCTTTGTTGACCTGGCTCCCCTGCGCGACCCGCCTCTCGTGCTCATCAGCATCGCCCGACACCTCGGCGTGCGCGAGCATGCCACAACCCCCTTGCAGGAAAGCCTGATGGATGCGCTACGCGCCAGGCATCTGTTGCTGCTGCTGGACAACTTCGAGCAAGTCTTGCCGGCGCGGGAGATGGTTCTTACCCTGATAGCAGCTTGCCCACGTCTCGTCGTGCTCATCACGAGCCGCGTGGCATTGCGCGTGCGCGGCGAGCACGTGCACGTGGTCAAGCCTCTCGCGCTCCGTGAGTATGCCGCCCGACCCGAGACGTTGGAACCATCACCGGCGGCAGAGCTCTTCGTGGAGCGGGCGCGCGCCGCCGGGTCGGATCTGATGCTGAACCCGGAAATGGCGCCGGTGCTAGAGGAGATCTGCCGCCGGCTGGACGGACTCCCACTTGCCATCGAGCTGGCAGCGGCATGGGTAACGCTCCTGCCGCCACCGGTCTTGTTGGAACGGCTCGCTCGGCGCCTTCCCCTGTTGACCGGCGGACCATCCGATCTTCCGGCTCGCCAGCAGACCATGCGAGACGCGATCGCCTGGAGTCACCACTTATTGGATGCGACAGAACAGCAGCTGTTCCGCCGGTTGAGCGTCTTTGTGGGCGGCTGCACCGTTGAGGCGGCGGAGGCAGTGTGCGCCGATGTGGATGGCGGCATGGTAGTGTTGCGTCTGCTCGCGACACTTTCCAACAAGAGCCTTCTGCAGATGCGGGATTCAACCGGGACCGGGCAGCTGAAGGAAGATCCTCGCCTGAGCATGCTCGAGACAATCCGTGAGTACGGCGTGGAGCAGCTCGAGGCCTCCGGTGAGGCGCAGGTGGCGAGGACCCGCCACGCGGTGTATTACGCGGCGCTGGCAGACGCCGCGGCACCGGGCTTAACCGGACCGGATGGGCTGGCGTGGGGCGCGCGCTTGGATCGCGACCACGATAATCTTCGGGCCGCTCTGCGCTGGAGCCTTGATGGTTGTGATGCGACGACTGCGCAGCGCCTCGCCGGGGCCCTCTGGCCCTTCTGGTCCGCGCGCGGGTACCTGAGCGAGGGCCGTCAGTGGCTGCGAGAGGTTCTGGCCCGGGAGGAGACCGGCGGGAACACGGTTCCCGCTGTTCGAGTGAAGGCACTTGTCGGCGCCGCCATGCTGGCAATCGATCAGGGGGCATTCGACGAGGCGGCAGCGCTCTGCGCGAAAAGCATCACACTGGCTCGAGAGCTGGGAGATCGCCAGGGACTCCTGCAAGCCCTCAATGCGGAGGGAATGCTGGCGCGCCAGCAGGGCCGGTACGCCGAGGCAACACAGTGTTTCCAGGAGACGCTCGCGTTAGCTCGGAGGGTAGGGGACAAAGCCGGCGAAGCGGACGCGCTCGTCGCCCTTGGGATCACGCTAGCCTTGACCGGCGACACCGCTGGCGCGGCCGTTCTGTACGAGGAGAGTTTAGCTCTGTTCCGCGCGCTGGGAAACATACATGGCCAGGCTGATGCGCTCCTGAGCCTTGCTCGCCGAGCCGATAGTATCGGGGAATATGAGCGGGTGAAGGTCCTTGGCGGTGAGGCGCTTGCGCTGTTCCGCTCCCTGGGCGACACCGGCAGGACGGCCGAGACGCTTTTCACTCTCGCGACTGTGGCGCAGCACCAAGGTCAGTACGAACGAGCGGAGACTCTGCTCGAAGAGAGTATAACTCTTCGCCAGGAGCGTGGGGACGATCGCGGCGTGGGGATGTCGCGCTCGGTTCTGGGGAGAATCGCGCTCAATGCCGGAGACCAGGCGCGGGCACGGAGCCTCCTGGAAGACGCGGTGGCGACGGCCAGGCGACACGACGATCGCTGGGGTCTCGGCATACAGCTAACATTGTTGGGTCACGTCGAACTGGCCGCAGGCAGCGCAGGCCGTGCCAGGACGCTGTTCGCCGAGAGCATCCACTTGTCCCACGCGGTTGGCAGCATGATGTATGCGTCTTGGTGTCTGGAGGGCATGGCAGGGGTTGCCGCGGCGCACGGTCTCTGGGAACACGCGGCGCGCCTCTGCGGAGCGCGCGGTGCCCTGCTGACGAGGCTCGACTCCTCGGTACCGCCCACGCACCCAGCCGCGTTTGAGCAAACCGTGACAGCTACACGCGCGGCGCTCGGGGAGGAGACCTTCGCAAGGGAGCACGCCGTCGGGGAAAAACTGTACCCGGAGCAGGCGATCGCCCAGGCGCTGGCCGCTATGTGAGCCGTTGGCCGGCAGCTCCAGTCTGATCAAGACAGGTCGTCCCGCGTAAACGTGAGGTCGAGGAGTGTATGCGGTTTGCGCACCGCGCCGGCTACCAGGAAATGATGCTCTGGACGAACGACGTCCTGGAGAGCGCGCGGCGGGTCTATGAGCGCGCGGGATGGGAGCTGGTAGAGGAGGAAGCCCATCACAGCTTCGGGCACGATCTCATCGGCCAGAACTGGCGGCGAAAGCTCTAGAAGCCCCTCACAACGAGCGACCGATGTTACCGACGTCTAAAGCCGGCAGGCACCGGCATTGCGTTGAAGAACCGAAGAACGTGCGTGGCAAGTCCGCGGACTCGCAGGCAAACGCCACCAGCGATGAGACACATACGCGCGCAATTCGTGTGAGCTCCAGACCAGGCGCATGGACTTGCGCCATTCGTTTGCGTGTGACCGAGCACGGACGGCGCGCTTCGGTGTGACTTGCGTGGCCGCGACCGGTGAGGAAGCCAGAGGTGGATTGGCCTTCGGATCGTACCGGCCGTTCATCTGTTCCACAAACCATCCGTCTGAACAGCGACCCCAGTAGACTTTGCCGGGTATCATGCTGGCGGAAACCTGAAGGCTCATGGAAATGCCGCAAGCCTGCTGATTGAAGTGCGCGCCTGGCGGCAGATCGGATTGCTGGTCGGGTGGAAGACTGGCCCAGAACTCGGTGGGCGGCTCCCCCATGTACGCCAGCGCATCATCCACGCGGCTGAAGCACTGCTGCCCCGTCTCCGGGGCGGTAAACCGATTCAGAGCGATTCCACCTTGTGAGTCGTGCGAGACGCAATAGTAGTAGACCTTCGGGCTGGTATCGGATGCCGCCGCGGGTGTGGGTGATCGTAGAAGTGCACCGCCAAGTAGGGCCCTGGCGCACGTGACGAAGAGCGTAAAGCGAAGCGTCCTCAAAACACAATCTCCTCACGGTGTTTCATGTTCAGGTCGAAACATACCAGGACGGAGGTTAAGTCACTCTTAATTCTTGTCGCACAGAGCCATCATGTGACGCACGGCTCGGCGAATCGTCATGCATGAGTGGGAGGGCGATGGTGAAGGTGCTGCCCTCGTCGGGACAGCTCTCAAGGCGTATCGTGCCGCCGTGACGCCGCACAATCTCGTTGGTCATGGCCAAACCCAGGCCGGCTCCGCCCCGCCGGCGATCGCGTGCCTGGCCTACCCGATGGAAGGGCTCGAAGACACGTGCCTGCGACTCCTTCGGAATCCCGATCCCGGTATCCGCGACAGAGATCACCGCGCGGAGCTCTTCTGGGCGCATCCCTATGGCCACCTCACCGCCGGGGCGGTTGTACCGGATTCCGTTCTCGATCACATTGCCGACGGCACGGCGCAGAAGCTCCTCATCGCCGCCAACCGTTACATTCCTGACCAAATCTTGGCGGAGAAGTATCTGACTCGTCAGGGCCAGAGGTTGCAGGTCGGAGATGATGCCCTGGACCAAATGCTCCAGGGGAACCGGGGCGGCGTCGATCGGTCCTTCGCCGCGACTCAGAGTTAGGAGGTCGCTGGTTAAGCGCTCCAACCGCGCGAGGGTCCGGTCGAGGGTCGCGGACATGTCCCGGTAGTCGCGGATTGTCGCGCCCGGATCGGAACGAACCACCTCGAGATTGGTGCGCAGGATCGCGAGTGGCGTCCGCAATTCGTGGGAGGCGTCCGCGGCGAAGCGGCGTCTCGATCTATCCCTTCCTGCAGCCGGTTGAGCATGGCGTCGAATGCGTCGCCCAGCCGCTTGAGCTCGTCGTCCGGTCCCGTGAGAGCCAGCCGCCGATGGAGGGTCTCCATGCCGATCTCTTGAGCCGCCCGGTTCACTCGCCGGACGGGCATCAGGGCCCGTCCAACCACCCACCACGTGCCCAGCGCGCCGAACACCAGCACGACCCCCAAGCTCGCAAGTGAAGTCGCCTGCATGTTTGAAGGACATAGACGACCCGCGTCCGATCGCTCACCCATGGCCGCAGCGGAGCCTGGCTCTGACTGATGCAGGTTGTGAGAATTTTCGCCGTCGTCGACACCGGCATGACAGGACTGCAGTGGGTGACAATCACTCCCGCCCGGGTGCTGATGGTGGTACCCAGATTGATAAAGAGTGCTAGGAGCACCGTACACGTCACCAGCAAGCCGCCGATCCAGAGCGCCAGGCGTACGCGCAGTTTAAGCTGCGGAATCACGCCTCCTTCACGCAAAGCTCTCACGTTGCCTGGCTCTCCTCGACCACCATAAGCTGATAGCCCGACCCCACGACGGTCTCTATGTAGCGAGAGTGGCGGGCGTCGTCGCCCAGGGCCTTCCTCAGGGCATTCATGTGGACGGGAACGACGTTGGTGAGGGGGTTCACCTGGTCATCCCACAGGTGATCGAGTAGAGTTTCGTGGCTGATGATCTCCCCCGGATGGCTCATGAGGTAGTGGAGGATCGCAAACTCCTTGCGTTTGAGGTTGAGCCGACGATCGGCCCGCCATGCCACCTGCTGAGCCGGGTCGACGGCGAGATCGCCATGGCGCAAGACCGGCTCACGCGCTCGCAGGTCACGGCGCAGAAGTGCGCGTATGCGCGCGGACAATTCCGTGAAATGAAAGGGCTTGATGAGGTAGTCGTCCGCGCCCACGTCGAGGCCGGTGACACGATCCTCGGGGGGGGGTGCGTGCCGTCAAGATCAAGATGAGGAGGTCCGGTTGCTTGCGGCGGAGGCGGCGGGTGATCTCGAGGCCATCCATGTTGGGCAAACTGAGATCGAGGATGGCCAGGTCGTAGGCGCCATCCTCGAGCAATAGGCAACCCTCGGCGCCATCGAGTGCGATATCCACCGCGTAGCCCTGCCGCCGCAACCCCTTTGCGAGCGGCTCGGCCAGGTCACTCTCGTCCTCGACTACGAGCAAGCGCATGGAACCACGGGACACGTCACATTGTGGCGTGCCATCTCCTGTGACATCGTATCAAAGCGGCACCCGTCCCAACCAAGATCGATCGGTGAGGGTGCCGCTGCCGCGAAGTGAGTTTCGTGCCACCCGCAATCAGGAAGACGCTACCAAGGACTACTCGTGCCGCCAGGACCTCTGCCGCAAGCATGTGCCATCCGTTCCGTAGAGAACTGAAACACGTGAGCCGCAAGAAGGCGACTGGTTCGCCGGGCGCCACCAACTATGTGTCAAGTACGCACGCACTTCGCGGGAATTCCAGACCAGCTGCATGGACACGCGCCATCCGCGCGCGTGTGAACGTGCGCGCACCGCGTGCGTCGGCGCGCTTCGCGCCACTGCCGCCGGCGAGGAAGCCAGAGGGGGATTCGCCTTCGGGTCGTACCGACCTTTCAGCTGCTCCACGAACATCCCGTTTGCGCAGCGGCCCCAGTAGACCTTGCCCGGTATCGCGGCCGCCGCTACTTGCAGGCTCATGCTGACGCTGCATGTCTGTGGGTTGAAATGCGCGCCCGGCGGCAGATCGGACTGTTGATTCGATGGGAGAGTGGCCCAAAACTCGGTGGGTGGATCTCCTGTGGCAGCCAACGCCTCATCGACGGTTGCAAAGCACTGCTGCCCCGGTTGCGCAGTGGTATGCCGGACGATGCTGAAGTCGCCAGGGGTGTTATGCGAGATGCAGTAAGAGTACTGCGGGCCGGTATCGGACGCTGCCGCGGGGATGGGTGGCC
>QHBP01000299.1 GCA_003244175.1 Chloroflexota bacterium
GCTGTGAGCTCGCCCGTCAGAATCCGCACGAACGCAAAGCTCGGCCGCATTCTGACAAGCTCACGGGGCATGACGCTTTACTACTTCAAGGTGGATCGTCGCGGGGGCTCCGCGTGCACCGGGCCATGCTCTCACACGTGGAGGCCCCTGGTGGCCAGCCGCTCCTCCGTTGCTGCGAAGAACGACTTGCGTGGACGACTGAGCGTCATCAGGCGTTCCGACGGACGTCGCCAGGTCACGTATCGAGGATGGCCGCTGTACACGTTCATCGGCGACCGAAAGCCAGGTGATGCGTTTGGGCGGGGCATCCTGGGCCAATGGTTCGTTGCCACCCCCTCGTTGGCCGCTAGAACGCGCCATACTCCTCCGGTTGCCTCTCCAAAGCCGGCGCCGGCTCCAACCCGTATGTCTCCGACATATCCACCTCCAGCGAGCACTCCGCCCCCGGTGAACTGTATCCCTGGCAACAACGGCGGGGACATGGATGGAGACAACAATTCCGAGCCCTCTGACGGCGACGGATGTCAATAGCTAGGTGGATGCCTTCGCCCACCGTGGCGGAGGCATTCCCCAACGCACGTCACCTTTAGTCTGCCGCAGCGCAAAAGGTCGGGAGAGGACGGACGGGGCCTGCACCCGTCCGTCCCCTCCCTTTCACGCCGTCCTGGACTGAGAGCCCTGGTCTAGGAGGCGGCGGACTCTCGTTCCGGAGGTGAACTGTCCCGCATCTCTTGTTGTATGCGCTGAATCCACGACTTACTGGCCCCAAGCTGGCGCGCGATCATGGGCGAGGGCACTCCCCTTCCCAGTAGGCGCTTGGCTATTTCGCGCTTCTCTTGCCATGCCGCCGCGTCTCGTGGTCCACCTGCTTTACCCATCTCGTTGACCTTCCCCTTGTTCGTCATGTTGTCGCTTCACGCTCGGAATCGTTTCCGCCCGACGCACGACATTATGGTGCCGGCGCTGTGCCTCTGCGATCTCATCGGTACCTCGAGCCGCCTGATCCTTCCCTCATATTTACAACGCGGCGGTGACCGTGATCTTGCGCTTTTTGCCTGGAATTTCATGCACGACACACTACCGACGGCCAACGCGCCGGGAGATCCACGCGTCTCTTGTATTACGTGTAGGCGCGGATATCAGATCAGAGAGACACCCGGAACTCGGCGTTGTCGCGCGTGCCGGTCCGTGAGGAAGCCGGCGGCGTTGGCCCGCCGGTATCAATCGTCGACCGGCTCGCTCTTACTTGTTGTGGCCCTTGCGCCGCTCCGACTTCACCCGGACGTCTTCGAGCCCAGAGCACTGCCGGCACTTGCAAATTGGCAGGGCCGAGGGCTTTGGCAAAGCGTGAAAACAGCGATTAGCCTAAGACCTTCGTCGACGACGAGCAGCGCGACCGTTCAACGAGGTACGCGGGTCCTCTGATGCCGCGCATCCTCGTCACGCCACTTCCCCTGGCTCCCCGTTTGTCTACGGCCACGGTCAGTAACGGTCCCAGGTAAACGCTCGTGTCGCTCATGAGGAGAGCAGGGTTACCCTGAACCGCGCGCACCTCGATGCGAAACCCATTTGGTGTGCCGCGGTAGCACGTGTATGACCAGCGGATAAGCCAGGACTGTGACAGGGAGAGCCAGGGTGCGGACAGTGGCAGAGGGGCAATGCCGTCTCCATATTCGCTTCCGTCCAGGGAGACATCGAGTTGGGTTCTGGCTGGGTGTCCCAAGGGACAGAAGGTTTTCAGGCTTGGGTATATGCCGTTCAACGCTACCCACGCCTCCTTCATCTTCGCGTAGTAGTTCTGCATGGCGCCGGCACCTCTGGCATCGATCGCCTCCGCCGCAACGCCGAGGGCCGTCTTTATCCCTGCATCCGCTTTTCTGGCGTAGTAGTGATGGGAGCTGACGTACGTTGTGTCGATGCGACTTAGCTGGAATAGGAACTGGGCGCGCTCCTTTTGGAACTGAGGGGTCGGCAGCTTGCCGATACCCTGAAAGAACTTTGCGGTTGCCTGACCCAAGGACCACATCTGGCTTTGATAGCCGCAGTCATTGAAGTAATGAGCGGCGGGCGCCGCGAGCCCCGGTACAGGGGTGCTGATGGGTGAAAGTGCCGCCGTCAAAATGCAGACCGCTAATGCGCGAGAAAGTACTCTGTTCAAAAAATATCCTGCTGGTGGAAGTGTCAAAGGTTGTCGGCAGAGAACGTTATAACGTCACCACAAAGTCGGCGCTTCCCTGCGCTACCTCTACACCTAGCTGGCAGCTCACGGTAGCAGTCCCACCACTGGCAAAGGTCTGTTGAAGAAATCCGAATCCCACCAGACCCGATGAGTCCGCCGTCTTCGGAGACGTATCCAAGGATGACGGCTGGTTGCCGTTCGTGTACGTGACCTGAGGGGTGCAGACGGCACCGGGTAGGGTCCGCGCGAATATCGTGACTTGGGTGTTGAAGGTTTGAACCGGGGGTTGGACGCACACGTCCACATACAGGCCGTTGTTGCCCGTTCGCGGAGGCAAAGGGCACGAGGGCGTGGGAGGCGGTGCGCCCGCGCGGAACGGACACGGGTCGCCGAGCACATAGCACTGAAGTCCCACGGCGGTAGCGGTGGGACCGGCCGTTCCGGGAGCCGCAATGGTGTACGTCGTCGTCGTCCGCAGGTTCTGCCCTTTGTAGTTACATGCAACTACCGAGGTCCCGACACCCGGTGTCTGCCCTGCCGTGAAAGGATAGATAACAAGGCCATCCGCAAGTGCCACCTGCGACCCTCCGTTGAAGTCGGTGGGGGTGCCCTCCGGATCGATGTCGCTCGCTGTACACGTTGCGCCCGGTATTGTCTGTGCGTACAGTGTCGCGCCACCACCAGGTGATACGGGATTCGGATCAACACAGGCTCTTAGCGTGAAGGCTGTGGGCACGCCTGGATTTGGTTGTGGGGTCCCGGTTCCGGCCACGACGGGAACCGCGGTTCCGGTCGCGGCCGGAGTGCCGGCGGCTGTTGGAGCTGTTGAGGTGGGGGAAATGACGTTCGCCAGGCTCTCGACGCCTTCGGCCGGCCATACCGCTTTCAAGTCGAGACCGGCAGGGCCGACGGCGGAGGATAAAACCTCCAGAGTTAGTTGCGCGGTTCCCGTGTTGGGATCGGGAAAGAGCGTAATGGACGAACCTTGAGAGGGAAACGAGGGCTGAATGGCGGTGAGTGCGGCAACACCGGGATTGGCGCCCAGCGCGAGGAGGTCGATCGGCTCGTTGAGGGCGAAGCAGACAAAGCGCGAGTTGAGGTTGACGCTGTACATCATCGTGCCTTCGGGTCCGGCGGACGGAGCGCCAACATCGAGTGTCTTTGTTGGAAAGATGAGTCCACGGGTGGGGGTGGGCGACACGGGGCACGCGCCGACCGCATTATATGGCGGGAAGAGACATGTGCCGCTACCGGCCGTTGAGGGTATCGGGGTGGTTGTGGAGGTAGCGGTGGATGGGGTTTGAGCCGAGGTTGGTCTGCCGAGTCCGGGGAGTGCTGCCGCCAACACGAGCAGCGGAACGATCGCGAATCGCTTCATATGGACGTCGGTGTTAGCTCCTTCTCATTACTCTTCTCGGGATAGTAGCACGGTGGCTTACATGCGTCGAGCGCGGAGGACCGGTCTATCGCTGGGTCGACCGGTTAGCTCGATCGTCAAATCGTTGCATGCCGTACTGGATCAGCCGGTCTACGAGCTCCCCGTACGAGACGCCGCTGGCCTCCCACAGCTTTGGATACATGCTGGTCGCCGTGAAGCCCGGAATCGTATTGATCTCGTTGACCAATACCGCTCCGTCCACCCGGCGTATGAAAAAGTCGACTCGCGCCAGGCCTGCCGCGTCTACCGCCTCAAAAGCACGGCGGGCGAAGTCGCCGACGGTGTCGGTTTGGTCCCGGGTCAGCTGCGCGGGGATCCGCAGATCGGACAAGCCATCGGTGTATTTCGCTTCATAGTCATAGAACTCACGATGGGATATGACTTCGCCGGCCACGGACACGAGAGGATCGTCGTTTCCCATGACGCTGCATTCGACCTCCCGAGCGTCGATGCCTTGTTCCACGATGATGCGAGTGTCGAAGCGAGCGGCAAGGTCGATAGCGGCTTCCAGATCGGTACGCTCGTGCGCTTTAGATATGCCGACGCTCGACCCCAGATTGCAAGGCTTGACGAACACCGGGTAGTCCATGTTGGTCTCGATCTCGTAGAGCGTCTCGTTGCGGACGCGTTCCCAACGGGAGCGCTTTATCAGACGATAGGCCGCCTGCGGAAGCCCCGCTCCAGCCAGAAGGCCTTTCATAGTCACCTTATCCATGCTCACGGCCGACCCGAGCACTCCAGACCCCACGTAGGGCAGTCCCGTGATATCGAGAAGGCCCTGAACCGTACCGTCTTCTCCGCGCGGCCCGTGCAGCAAAGGAAACACGATGTCGATCGGTGCATCCTCGCTCCGATCCCCGTTCTGGGCAGCGACGGCAGTGATGCTTTGATGGGCAAGATCGGGCATGACTTCGATGGTATCCGGCAGCTGCGGAGTCACTTCCTGTCGGAGCAAGCGCTCCGGGGACGTCGACATGAGCCAGCGTCCCTGCCGCGTGATGCCAATGCCTACCACATCATATTTCTCGCGGTCGAGCGCCGCGAGCACCGAGGCCGCTGATGCCAGCGAAACCTCATGCTCGCCCGATTGACCGCCAAAGAGGAGAGCTACACGGAGCTTTCGACTCATGATGTCTCGATGTCGAAGAGGGGCTCGATGTGGCCCACGAGTTCGCCTTGCAGGTCGTGGAGAAGAGGACGGGCGTGCCGGTGCAGAGTCACGAACTCTGTGTCCGAGATGAGGTCGAGCCGGCGCAGGATGCGCAGCGACACCGGCGGCACCGCCCTGGAGGCGCCGTCCGCGATCTTGATCGCCACTCCCAGGCATCGACGCGGCAGACCAATTCCCTGGAAACCGTCCGCACCTCCCTTTGCGACCACGCGCTTCGCTCCGGCCAACATGAGGTGACTGTCGAACGACTCCCGCCCTCCGACCATCTCCGGGTGGTTGGTCATAGCGCACACAACCGCGCGAGCTGCCTGCGCCAGATTCGCCTCCATGTCCGTCGGTTCCGCAAGCCGCGCAAATGCTCGGGCGGCATGGTTCACGGGCAGGCGCAGAGTCGGCACCGCGCAATTGTCGACAGCGTATTCGATGCGCTCCTCGGGGACACCGGAGAAAGACGACAGGATGCCCCGAATCAAGCGCTGCAGAGGGTGGTGGGGCGACCCGTAGGCGCGAATGTTCCAGTGATTGGCCAGGCAAGCGAGGAGCATTCCCGTATGCGCTCCGCTGCAGTTGTTGTAGACGGGTCCGGGTCCGGCATGGCTCGCTACCAGAGCGGCGGCGCTCTCTTGATCGATGGGCGGATGCACCCCGCAGCGCAGATCATCTTCGTGCAGCCCCGCCTTGGTGAGGACCGAGCTCACGGCCTCGACATGGCGCGGCTCGCCCGCATGAGACGCGCATAGCACCGCAAGCTCGCGTTCCGTCACGCCGAACCGATCCAGGGCGCCGCTGAGGATGGCGGGCATCACTTGAAAAGGTTTGGCCGCGGATCGAAGAAAGACTGACTGAGCGCTGTCCCCCAAGCTCAGCACCTCCGCGCCGTCGCAAGCGCTCACGGATGCCACCCCTCGGTGCACGCTTCCGACGAACGCGCCCCGCACGACGGCGGCCAGAGGAACATCTCCGGAGAATGCGTCCTCGGAAACGTGAAGGCGAGCGATTACAACAGTCGTCGACATGTTCACCCTTCGTGCGTCGGAGGCCCATTATGGAAGCGCCGGTTGTAGAGAGACAACAGCTACGCGGGAGCCGCCAGGTGAGTCCTGCTCATCGCGGCCGCAAGATCTTGCCTCGTCAAGGCGGCCGCGCCAAGGCGGCGCACGATCTCGCCTCCGGCTACGTTGCCCAGGTACGCCGCAAGCCGCATGGGTGCGCCGCTGGCTATCGCCAGCGTAAAGACCGCGGCGACGGTATCGCCGGCTCCCGTCGGGTCGACGACCTCGGAGTCATCCGTGATGGAGATGGGGAGGATATAGGGTTCTCGGTCGCGCTCGAAGAGCGCGATGCCCTCGCTGCCCCGGGTGATCAGAACGCCACGGGCGTCCATGGTCCGAAGCAGCTCCTCGCCGGCGTCTCGCAAATCGGCATCGTCCATGATCCGCACGCCCAAAGTCAATTCCGCTTCGGGCTGATTGGGCGTCGCGGCGGTGACTCCTCTAAAGCGCAGGAGGTCCCCATGCGCGTCCACAGTCACGGTCAACCCCTTGCGGCGAGCGACAGGTAGACAGCCCTCGAGTACCTCTGGAGAGATCACTCCGTTCTCGTAGTCGGAGATCAGCAGGCTGTCGACGTGGCAAAGCGCGCTACGCAGCGCATCTATCATGCGGTCACGAATCCCGCCGTCGACGGTACTGGGATCGATGCGGTCGATACGGACCACTTGTTGCTGAACCTCCTGCGTTCCTTTTGCAATCACGCGGGTCTTCGTCGATGTCGGCCTCCCCGGATCGACGACCATGCCGGCCGTGGAGATGCCCGCCCCATCGAGAGCATTGCGCAACCTTCTTCCCATCTCGTCGTCACCGATGACTCCCACGACTTGCGCAGCGGCACCCAACGTAGAGATGTTGTACGCGGTGTTCGTGGCGCCGCCTGGACGCACGAAGCTTTCGGCGAAGTGCAGAATGAGCACTGGAGCTTCACGCGAGATGCGGGCCGGACGGCCCATGACGTACTCGTCTGCGACCATGTCCCCAAGCACGAGGACCTTACGGTCGGCAAATCGATCCAGAAGTCCTGGCTCGGATTGGCTGTGCGAGGGTGGAGTCTCGAGGTCGCTTTGGGTCATGTCAGCCTCCCAGGACACCGAAGAACACGTGGATGGTCGACGCACCGTATTGGATGACACACACGCGCTGACCCGAGGACGCGGAAATCGTGAAGGATGTCGAGCCAGGGAGCTGCGATCCGCTCACGGTCCAGCCGGCCCTCGGGAGGTGAGTGCTGTAATAGCCGGCGACGGTGGCCGGAGCAACGTCCGGACGGCTGTTGCTCACGACCTCAGAGCCGCTCACGCTGCGACCGGCCGCGCTGAAAACGACGGGAGTCGGATTGCCATAGAAGAATGGAGGGGCCAGGAGCTCCGGTGGTACTGATTGCGCTGCCGGCGCCACCGTCGGCTGGGTGTTGCCCACCTGAATGTTCCACGCATCGTTGTCGCGCAGCAGTCGCCTTCCGTCCTCCGCGAATAAGGCAACGCTGTAGTGATACTCCCCGGGGACGGAGGGTGCATCTCCGCTGCCTCGCCATGTGCCGTTCGAAACAAGCGACAGTTTATACGCGATCGGCGGCGGAGCAGTCGGTAACCCCGACCCGATCGACATCTGCACCGCGCGCACCTGTCCGGTGGTTGAGACACCGAGTGTAAGGAGTCCGCCGGGAGCGACGACCGCGGGATGCACAGAGACTGACAGAAGCTGGGCAGGAGTACGCGCCGCAGGGGCGACCGTGGGACTGATCGGCCTCGTTGTGGCCGTCTTCACAGGCGTTGGCGACGGGGTTGCACTGAGCGCGGCCGTGGCGCTGGGACCGAGCGTTGGCTGCTGAGTTACCACGACTGGCGGCGTGAGCGTGGCAGAGGCGCGGGCGGTCGCAGGCTTCGGCGGTGTTGGCGTCGCCTTCCCCCCACCGCTGCCGCAGCCGGACAGTCCTGCCAAGGCCAAGCACGACAACGGGAGTCGCAGCCCGCGAGTCGTCATACCCCTCTCAAAAAGCCACGTTAGGCTATCAACCGTTCCCAGCCCACGACCGGAAAAATCGACAGCTCATTCCTCCAGCAGTTTCATCTCTAGAATTTGATCATCGTGCAGGTTGTGAATCCGCAAAGAGTAGTTAGCCGCGTCAAGAAGCGCCTGGAGCGGCACCAGGCCGACGATCTCCGATTCCGTGATGCTCACGCCGTATGCGTGCGCCTCGCTCTTGACTAGATTGAAGACAGTATGAATGGCAGTTTTCTTGAAGTTCGTCAAATTCATGGATATCTGCACCTGTCCACGAGCCGGGATGTCCAACCCCAGGCCTTTGACATAACGAAGACCCCCGGAGCTATTGCGCACCGTCTTTGCAATGGCCTTGGCGACGCGAACGTCCGCTGTATTGAGGTAAATGTTGTAGGCGATCAAGGCGCCGCGGGCCCCCGTGATGAGCGCGCCGGCGCTCTCGTGCACCTTTCGTGGGCCGACATCGGGCGTACGGTCCTCGTCCGTCGCAATGACCTCGCGCAGCTCTTCAAACCCCTTTCCCCGGACGGTCTCGAGGTTCTGTCGCTCGGGCCGCGCCGCCGCCGCTTCGTAAAAGTACACGGGTATGTTGAGCTCCGCGGCTACGCGTTCCCCGAGGCGCTTGGCGGCGGCCACTGCCTCTGTCATCGGGGTGTCGCCAAGGGGAATAAAAGGAACAACATCCGTGGCGCCAACGCGGGGATGTTCCCCGCTGTGCTCGCGTAAGTCAATCAAGTCGGTGGCTGCATGTATGGCCCGGAACGTCGCCTCCTCCAGCGCGCCGCCTATTCCCGCCAGCGATAGCACGCTGCGATTGTGATCCTCATCCGAATGCACGTCCAGCACCCGCACTCCGTGAACCGAACGTGCGGCGTCGACGATTCGGTCGATAACCTCCGGACGGCGGCCCTCGGAAAAGTTCGGAACGCACTCCATCAGGCGTCTAATGATGAACTCCCTTCGCCCAAGAATCTCTCCAACAAGTGTCGTTGCTCGGGCAAGAGACTAGGAAGTGCGTGCGGAGCAAAAAAGGCAGCTTCAGACACTTCGGCACTTGGTCGAAACGACCCACTCCTTGCCGTACCACGGTAAATCACGTTGACCAGGTGACTCTCAGTTTCGGAGCACACGTCCACTGCCGGCTGAAGCTCGACACGCAGGCCCGTCTCCTCACCAATTTCGCGCTCCAGCGCGTCCAGGGGCTGCTCGCCGTACTCCAAGAATCCCGTGGGCAATCCCCACGGGTAGTCGCGCCGGTACGTGTGCCGCAAAAGCAGCACCCGACCCAGCTCGTCCTGCACGATTCCGACCACGCCAACCAAGAAGTGCGGAAGCAAGAGCCGGGCAACCAGAGGCAGTCTGAAGATCAGGACCCCCGCTCGGCGAACTCGCGGATGCCAGGGCAGCGGCCACAAGCGCTGCAGAAGATCCCGCATCAGGAAGAGCGAGCCAACGGGAAAGGGACCGTAACCATCTGGCCCTCACGCACCACCACCTCTCCGCACGCCACCACTGATTCCACGAGATTCATCCCATAGTGATAGGGAATTTCCCTGTAGCTACCAACACAATAAATCGAGAAGTCGCAGTACTTGCCCGGCTCAAGCGAGCCGACGCGACCATCCAAGCCAATAGCCCGGGCGGCATGAACCGTTGCGGCCGTGATGGCCTCCTCCGGGCTCATGCCCAGCTTGAGCACCGCTAGTGTGAGAATCAGCTGCATGTTCTGCGTGTACGACGTGCCCGGATTGAAGTCGGTGCCCAGGGCGACGGTGGCGCCTGCGTCGATAAGTCGCCGCGCCGGCGCGTAGACATCGCTGGCGAGGGCAAAGGTTGTGCCGGGAAGTAGCACGGCGACCGTGTCTCCCTTCACGAGAGCTTCGATGTCGTCGTCGTCCAGGTATACGACGTGATCGACCGAGCTCGACCTCATCTCCACCGCTAGCCGTACGCCGGGTCCGTACCCCATTTCGTTAGCGTGGGCGGTCAAGCGCAGTCCGAGGTCTTGTGCGGCGCGCATCACACGCCGGCATTGGCGTTCTGTGAATGCGCCCTCATCGCACCACACATCCACAAATTGCGCATGTGGTTGCGCAGCCGGCAACCAATCGCTCGTCAGTCCCTCGACATACGCATCGGCATTGTCTCCGTAGTCGGACGGGACGACGTGAGCGCCAAGAAAAGCAGGGACAATTTTTAGCACGTGCAGGTGCTGCAGACGATTCAATACCCGCAAACACTTGAGCTCATCGTTCTTGGTCAGTCCATATCCCGTCTTTGCCTGAATCGACGTCGTGCCATACCGCAGAAAGACGTCCGCGCGCTGGTAGGCGAGATCCAGTAACGCGTCCTCGCTCTTCTCGCGAGTTGCCTTCACGGTTGCCATTATCCCGCCGGATTCCAGCTGGTCCAGGTAACCCTCGTCGTTGAGCGCTCGGCGGTAAAAGTCCGCGGCTCGGTCGCCGGCGAACACCGGATGGGTGTGCGGGTCCACGAAGCCGGGCAGAACCGTTCGTCCGTGCGTGTTCACGACCGTCGCATCCGGCGTCAGACGCACGGCGTCATGCAGCTCGTCCATAGGACCGACCCACACGATATCGGTGCCTTGGGCGGCAAGGGCGCCCCTTGCAATGACCCCCAGATCACCCCGTGCCTCCGCGTGACAGCCGGGGGCGACGGTCACCAGCTCGTCGACGTTGAAAAGAGCAAAATCAGCTTCGATCATGGCGTCTTCATCATATGTTGGATTGGCGTGACATCATTCGGTAGTCTGACTGCGACACTGTTATTGGGTCTAATGTGCTAGAATAACGAAACGCTCAAGATCTGTTTGCTGGCAGCACGATTTGCGTTGAAGCCGGACATCGTGTGGACCATCCCATCAGCAACCACTACATCTAGTAGGTCCTCCCTTGCTTTGACGGATGTGACTGTTTACTATGAGAACTATGTCCTACATGCGGCAGGATTCCCAGCCCCCACAATCCCGGTCATGGAGAGAGTCATGGAGGTAGATGTTCAACGCGTCATTCGTGCTATCGAGGAGGAAGCTCACCCCGGGCTCGAGAGAGAGATACCCTCCCGCGCTCGGCCTTCTCGTGAAGGCATGTGGTCCGAAGGCGCGCTGCGTGTCCTGAGGGAGCGATACCTGATGAAGCGTGACGGCGAGGTCATCGAGTCGCCGGAAGAGATGTGCTGGCGTGTGGCGTGGTCTGTCGCCCGCGCCGAGCGGAAGTGGGCGACGTCGGAGGCGGTCGACGACATCGCGGAAAGCTTCTACGATGTCCTCATCGATCACAAGTTCATGCCGAATTCACCGACCTTGATGAATGCCGGAACCGGTAACGGGCTCCAGTTCTCCGCGTGTTACGTGTTGCCGATAGGGGATTCGATACCCGAGATCTTCGACACGCTCAAGAACGCGGCTATCATCCACCAAAGCGGAGGAGGAACTGGGTTCGCATTCTCGCGCGTGCGTAGAAAGGACAGCACTGTTTCCCGCAGTGGCGGCAGGGCCAGCGGCCCCGTTTCTTTCTTGCGCGTCTACAACGCGGCGACGGAGGCCGTGAAGCAGGGCGGCACGCGACGAGGCGCGAATATGGGTATTCTCCGGATTGATCACCCGGACGTTCTCGAGTTCATCGAGTGCAAGAACGATGGTGGAATCACCAACTTTAATATCTCGGTCGCCATTACAGACGAGTTCGTGAGCGCTCTTCACGGTGACGACTACTACGATCTCGTCGACCCACACAGCCACGAGGTTGCCAACCGCCTTCGCGCGCGCGATGTTTGGGAGAGGATCATTGAGTCTGCCTGGCGCACGGGTGATCCGGGCCTGGTATTCATCGACCGCATCAATGCGAGTCGTGCCAACCCTACTCCCGACGTTGGACTGATCGAGGCGACGAATCCGTGCGGCGAGCAGCCTCTTCTCCCCAACGAGGCATGCAATCTTGGGTCATTGAACGTCGCCAAATTTGTGGTGCAGCGTGGTGAGGACAAGGACATCGACTGGCCCGAGCTGGAGCGAGTAGCGAAGTTGTCGGCGCGTTTCCTCGATGATGTCATCGAGGTGAATCCGTACCCGCTTCCCGAGATCGACGAGATGGTGAAAGCGAACAGACGCATCGGGCTTGGAATCATGGGGTGGGCCGACTTGCTGTTCGAGCTCGGTATCCCCTATGACAGCGATGAGTCCGTTCAACTCGCGGATAGGGTTTGGAGCTTCGTGCAACACGCTTCTCACCAGGAGTCTGAAGACCTAGGTAGAGTGCGTGGATCATTCCCCAATTGGGAGCGGAGCATCTATCGCGATGGTCCGCCCCTGCGAAACTCTACGGTCACCACCATCGCCCCCACGGGCACCATCAGTATCATCGCGGACGCGTCAAGCGGAGTGGAGCCGGTCTTTGCGCTGGCATTCCAGCATAAGGTCGACGACCGAAAGCTGACCTTTATCAACCCCGTATTCGTTGAGGCGGCGAAGAGATCCGGCACGTACAGCCCCGAGCTCATGGATCGCGTGAGCTCGCAAGGCTCAGTTCATGAGCTGGATGGCGTGCCTGAGACGATGCAGCGAGTCTTCGTGACTGCCCACGAGGTTGATCCTCAATGGCACGTCCGCACTCAGGCCGCCTTCCAACGGCATACCGACAACGGTGTCTCGAAGACGATCAATCTGCCACATGAGGCGAGTCTCGGGGATGTGGAGAAGGCATACAATCTCGCCTGGGAGCTGGGATGTCTCGGCATCACGGTATTCCGGGACGGCTGCAAGGGTGCGCAAGTTTTGAACGTGGGCGTGGATCCATCCATCGAGGAACCTTGCGTACCGGCTGGCGAGAGATCAACGCAAGTTGCCCTGCCCGGTTTCCCGGCCATCAAGGGCCGCCCGCGAAGGGTCGGGGGTGAGACACATAAGGTTGCGACCCCCGTCGGCACTGCCTACGTGACGGTCAACTCAGATGAGGATGGGCAGCCGCTGGAGGCGTTCATCAACATTGGAAGCTCCGGGAGCGACGTGATGGCGTTTGCCGAGGCGCTCGGACGGCTCATTTCCCTGGTGCTGCGAACGCCATCTCCCCTCACCCAGCGAGAAAAAATTGTCCAGATCGTCGATCAGTTGAGCGGAATCGGGGGCAGCCGCTCGCTGGGGTTTGGCGCCAATCGCATCCTTTCCCTGCCCGATGCGCTTGCGCGGGTCCTGGATGAGTATGGCCACGTGGGCGATGCTCATTCGGAACTCACAAGTGATACGTCGGGCGCGTCGGCCGCGGCCGATATCTGTCCCGTCTGCGGCTGGGCCGCGTTCGTACATGAAGAGGGCTGCAAGAAGTGTCACTTCTGCGGCCATAGCGAGTGTTAGTCAATTTGCCTCGCTGAGTTGACAGGCGTCATAAGTCTGAGGGGCCGGCTCGCAGAGCCGGTCCCCTTGCTCGTGCAGCGGGGTTACTGTCCGCAGGCCGATGGCGATTGCTGAAAAATGTCGTGTGGTAGGCACATACTCATCTCTTCGGCGAGAACGTCGATATGTCGCGTGATGGCCGAAAGGTGCGTGCCGGGAGTTGTGTGCACGACAATATCATCGACAACGCGATCCCACCCAAGAGCTCGGTTGTCCCCGGGCAGGGAGATGTCGTCCCGCGACCAGAATAGCTCAACTCGCCCGCTGTAGCGCTTTCGGGAATACCCGGCGATAGCCCACGCGTATTTCTCGACGTGTTCCGGTCGAGCGCCAGAGAGCCTCTCCTCCGGCTGAAAACTGCGCTGAGCCCGGCTCGTTCCGCGCGCCGACATCCGTGACCGCAGCTCGACGACGGCTTGGCGGAGCAGGTCACCCTTTGCATGAGACTTGGACCATGCCTCAATGTGTTCATTGAATCGGCGCAAATGCGAGAAGAGACGCCTCTGGCTCGGGCGATGCACCCGGAGAAGGTCACCCACATGTTGCACTAGTTCTCGCCCCATCCGCGGGCGCGGCGAGGCATAGGAGGGGTTGACCAGAAAAAGAGTCTCGACCTTCTGACCCTCAGCTTGGAGCTGACGCGCAAGCTCGAAGGCGACTAACGCCCCAAGACAGAAGCCACCCAGGAGGTACGGGCCATGGGATTGAATCTGCCGCAAGATCGGCAGATACGATTGCGCCATTTCTTCGATTGTGTCCGGAATGTCCCGTCCGTCAGGGCCGTGCGGCCCCATCGCATAGAAAGGCTGACTGTGGCCGAGGAGAGCCGCCAGCTTTACGCAGTAGAGTCCTCCGCTGCCCAGGTCCCCATGGAAAAAGAACAAAGGAGGATGGCCTTCTCCGGCCTGTATGTGCACCACCGTTGGAGCCGCTGCATTCTCCTCGCGTTCGAGAAGTACATGCGTGAGGTGCTCAATGGTGGGCTCTTCGAATAGTGCGCCAACAGAAATTCGTTTGCCTAGGACGTGCTTTATGCGGTCGAGCAATCGCACTGTCATAAGCGAGTTGCCGCCGAGATCGAAAAAACCATCGCTAATGCCGATCGGCCGCACATCAAAGAGTTCCTCCCAAATTTCCGCCAGCTGTAAGTGCAGGGTGGTTTTTGGTGGAACAAAAGCGGCCATGGCCGCGTCTCGCTGGACGAGCCGCTCCGGCAGCGCATGTCGGTCCACCTTGCCGTTTGCGGTCAGTGGAAGAGTCCGAAGCCGCTGGAAGGTTGACGGCACCGCATACCTGGGCAACTTCTGCTCGAGGTAGGCTCGGAGATGTGGCATCTCCAGGGGGCTTCCCTCGTGAAGAACTACATATGCCAGCAAGCGTCGATCGCCACGCGCATCCTCTGGCGCGATAACAGCAGCATCGCGGACTGACGGATGAGTGGCGAGAATCGCCTCGATCTCGCCGAGCTCAACACGAAAGCCGCGAAGCTTCACCTGATTGTCGACCCTTCCCAGAAAGATGATCGTTCCGTCCGCCGCGTATCGAGCGCGATCACCGGTTCTGTACAGACGTTCGTCATCTTTGAATGGGTGAGGAACGAACTTTTCTGCGTTCAGCTCGGGCCTATTTAGATAGCCGCGCGCCACGCCGGCGCCTCCCGCGCACAACTCACCCTCGACGCCGGCAGGAACGGGCTCCATCTCCGAGTCCAGGATGTAAACTTCCGTGTTCGCGACGGGTCGTCCAATGGGAACAATGTCCTCGACAGAGCTATCGCTCGTCATAACGTGGCAGCACGTAAATGTCGTGTTCTCGGTTGGCCCGTATCCATTGATCAGGGCTGTGCGCGGTAAAGACTTCAGGGCCTTCCTCACATGAGGTGCGGAAAGGGTGTCTCCCCCCGCGAGGAGTTGTCGAAGACCTGTGAGACGCGGCAACTGACTTTCAACCACCTGGTGGAACAACCCGGCTGTGAGCCATAGCGTTGTAACTCCGTGCTGTTGCACGATGCTCGCCATATCTTCCGCAGATGACAGGGACCCGGGAAACAAGACCAGCCGAGCGCCATTCAGCAGCGCGCCCCAGATCTCGAACGTCGACGCGTCGAACGCAAGGGGAGCAAACTGAAGCAACGTCTCGCTCTCGTCGAGTCGCACGTAGTTCGTTTCCTTGACCAACCGGACCACGTTTCGGTGGGTGACGCAGACTCCCTTCGGCACGCCGGTAGAACCGGACGTGTACATCACGTAGGCAAGTGTTTCGGGCGCAATCTGAACCTCAAGATTGTCTCGTGACTCGCGGTCGATGCACAATCGTTCGCGGTCCATGAGCACGCATTGCACGGAGCGCGGAAAACGTTCGACAAGGGCCGCTTGAGTAACAACCAAGGGCGCTTGCGTGTCATGGAGCATGAAGGTAAGACGCTCCTCGGGATTGGTTAGATCGAGAGGCACATATGCTCCGCCCGCCTTGAGAATCCCCAGCAACGCCACGATCATATCGATGGAACGTTCGAGACAGACTCCCACCGGCACTTCGGGTCCAACTCCCAGTTTTCGAAGGTGGTGCCCGAGGCGATTGGCTCGTGCGTTGAGCTCGCCGTACGTCAACCCGTCCTGATCCAAGAGCAGGGCGATGGCGCCCGGTGTATCCCGAGCTTGTTCCTCAAACAACTGTGAGATGGATCGCTGCGCTGGATAGTCGGTTTGCGTCCCATTCCACCCCACGAGGATCTGTTCGCGCTCTACCCCACTCATGATTGGCAGCTGGTCGATCCGTTGATCAGGATCGGCCGCTATGCCGCGCAGAAGCGACTCGAAATGGCCTGCGAAACGACTTATTGTTGACGCGTCGAAGAGATCCGTGTTGTACTCGATCCACCCGGTCAGCCCGCCCTCCACATGTTCGAGCGAGAGCGTGAGGTCAAATTTCGAGGTGCCCGTGTAGATGCTCAATGGCCGGATAGTGAGATTGGGCAACGTGAGCGTGTCCGTGGTTCCGGCCTGAAGGGTCAAGACCACTTGAACCAGCGGATTACGACTTCGATCTCGGTGGACCTGCAGCTCCTCTACCAGCCTGTGGAAGGGCACGTCCTGATGCGAATAGGCGTCGAGGGCGACGTCGCGTACCTGACGCAGTGTCTGTCGGAACGTGGCATCGGGGCAGAGCTTCGATCGCAAAACGAGCGTATTGACGAAGAACCCGATGATGTCTTCGAGTTCGGTTCGCGTCCGACCCGCATTTGGGGATCCGACGACGATGTCGTCGACACCCGTGTACCGATGGAGTAGGGTTTGGAACGCTGCCAGCAGGGTCATGAAGAGACTGGCCCCTTCCCCCCGACTGAGTGATGCGAGATCAGAGACCAAAGTCTCGCTGAGGGTCACGGGAAAGGTACTTCCATGAAAGTGTTGTACGCGAGGTCTTGGCCGGTCTGATGGCAGGTCCAAGGTAGGTGGAGCACCGGCGAGTGTATCCTGCCAATACGCCAGGTCCGTGTCCATCTCTTTCGGTCGCACATGCTCGCGCTGCCACACCGCGAAGTCCGCGAACTGGATTGATGGAGCGGGAAGTGGAGACGCCTCGCCTCGAAGGAAGGCTGGATAAAGAGCCGCCAGCTCTCTGAAGAACACGCGCATGGACCAGTCATCGAAAACGATGTGGTGCACGGACAAAAGCAGAATATGCTGGTCAGCTTCTATCTGCAGTAAACGCGCGCGCAGTAAAGGTCCCCGACTGAGATCGAAGGGGCTTCGGACATCTTCGTCCACAATGCGCATCGCCTCGAATCGACGCTCAGGCAAGGGCAGTGCTCGGAGATCGACCACGGACATGTCTAAGCCGGGCGAGGATCCGATGACCTGCACCGGCCGGTCGTCCAGAGTGATAAACGTCGTCCGCAGCGATTCGT
This sequence comes from Chloroflexota bacterium, assembly GCA_003244175.1. Lineage (GTDB taxonomy): Bacteria > Chloroflexota > UBA5177 > UBA5177 > UBA5177 > QHBP01. The sequence goes on from QHBP01000299.1 coordinate 17,162, forward strand.
GGCGCCGGACAATCTCAACCAGACTTTCACGCAGGATTTCGACGTCGAGGTGGCCGTACAATTCGAGGCCCATGGGGATCGTGTAGAAGGGGCTGCGCGGCTCCAGCTGATGGAGAAACCACAGTTGTTCCTGGGCAAGCGAAAGAGGAAATGGGAATTCGTTGGTATCCCCGGACACGTCGTGAGTCGTCGAAGTGGTCACCTGTGAGACTTCTCCGCGTTCGGTTTCACGACTCGGCGCGGACGGGCCTGAATCGTCCCCTCATCGTTCCGTCCTCGGCCTGCGTACTCCTCGAGGGCCGCCGCGAGACCCGCAACGCTTGGCTGCTCGAAAACGACACGCATCGGGAGGCGGACTCCGAGTACAGACGCTAGTCTGGAGACAACCTGTGTCGCGAGGAGAGAGTCGCCCCCCAGGTCAAAGAAGCTGTCGTGGACGCCGACCCTTTCTACGTCGAGCATATCCGACCAGATGTCGGAGATCGCTCGCTCCGCGCGCGTACGCGCAGGAATGAAGTTCGTGGCCAGCGCGGGCCGTTCTCGATCCACTGCGGGCAGTGAGGCCCGGTCCACTTTGCCGTTCTCCGAGAGCGGCAAGGCGGGGAGGAAGACATAGGCGCCTGGAATCATATAGTCGGGAAGTTTCTGTGCCAGGAAGGAGCGCAGCGTCGTTACGGCTGGCACTTGCGATCCGCGGGCCACAACGTAGGCGACGAGCGTCTCCTTGCGCCCATCGTTTCGTACAACCACGGCACTCGTCGACAGGCCGGGATGCTGCATGAGGATCGCCTCAATTTCTCCCAGCTCGACGCGGAAGCCCCGCACCTTGACTTGATCATCAATCCGGCCCTTGTACTCGATCTGTCCGGTGCTCATAACCCGGCCGATATCGCCACTGCGATATAAACGTTCCCCTGGGCGAAACGGGTCTGGAACAAATCTGTCCGCTGTGAGATCGGGTAGGTTGAAGTATCCGCGTGCAACCCCGGCTCCTCCGACGTATATCTCGCCCGTAGCGCCAATGGGCATGAGTTGCTGCGCCTGGTTCAGGATGTAGATGCGAAGGTCCGGTATCGGCGCGCCAATGATGCTGCCTCCGCTACCCTCGACGTCACGAGCCGTCACGTGGTAATACGTGACGTGCACGGTGGTCTCGGTGATGCCATACATGTTGATGAGGACGGGCCGCTGGTCGCCATGAATGTGTATCCAGGGCCTCAAGCTCTGGAAATCGAGCGCCTCTCCGCCGAAGATCACAAGCCGCAAAGCGGATGTACCGGCTCCCCTGGCATCAACGTCGACGGGTATGAGCTGGGCAAAGGCTTTGGGCGTCTGATTCAGCACGGTCACCCGCTCCCGTTCCAACACCTGATACAGAGTTTCCGGCGAGCGGCTCACCGCGCGCGGCACGATCACGAGACGTCCACCATAGAGGAGAGCACCCCACATCTCCCAGACGGAAAAGTCGAAAGCATACGAATGCACCAGCGTCCACACGTCGTGGCAGTTGAAGCGAAACCACGCGTTTGTTGAAGTGAATAGACGGACCACGTTCGCATGCGTAACGAGAACGCCCTTGGGGCTGCCCGTTGAGCCCGAAGTATACATAATATAGGCGATGTTGTGCGGTCTCAGGGTGCACTCCAGTGCGTCTGAACTCTCGGCCGCTATAGCATCCCGGTCTTGATCCAGACACAGCAGTCGAGAGCCCGGCGGCAGAGGTAGGCTCTCGGCAAACCTCTCCTGTGAGACCACTACCGGCGGCGCCGTGTCGCGAATCATGAGCCCAAGGCGGTCGGGCGGATAGATCGGATCCAATGGCACGTACGCGCCACCCGCCTTCAATATGCCCAAGATTCCCACGAGTAGGTCGAAGGAGCGATCCACGCATAAACCCACCGGCACATCCGGTCCCACCCCCGACTTTCTCAGAAGGGACGCCAACTGGTTTGCGCGCCGGTTCAAATCGCCGTATGACATGGACGCGTTCTCGAAGACTGCCGCAACACGATCCGGGTATTGCACGGCCTGTTCTTCGAACATCTCATGGATGCAGCGTTCCTCAACATGATCTCCCGGCGTGTCGTGGTGCCCGTCCAGTAGCTGCCGCCGTTCGAGCTGAGTCAGCAAAGGCAAATGGTCGATGTTTTGGTTCGGATTTGCGACGATGCCCTCCAGGAGCATCTTAAAGTGGTCTAGCATGCGGGAAACGGTATCGGGCTCGAAGAGATCGCTGCTGTATTGGAGCCGGCCCACTATGCCCTCTTCGCGGTCGTCCAACTCGAGAGATAGGTCGAACTTGGCGGCCCCGGTATCGATATCCACCTGACTCAACGTCCAGTCGGGACCCAGAGGGGCCAGCGGAGGCTCCAGACTGATCATTGCCTGAAAAATGGGATTCTGGCTTAGATCCCTCTCTGGCTGGAGCTCACGGACAACGTACTCAAAGGGAGCATCATCGTGGTCGTACGCTCCCAGGGTCACCTCACGCACGCGCTTCAGAACCTCAGCGAAGGTCGGATTGCCCGACAGATCCGTGCGCAGTACCACGACGTTGAGGAAGTAACCGACGATACCTTCGAACTCGGATCGCTTGCGTCCAGCGGTCGCGGTCCCTACCAGAACATCCTCCTGATGCGCATAACGGTACAGCAGGGTTTGAAACGCCGCGACAAGGGTCATGAATAAGGTCACCCCTTGGGCGCGGCTGAGCTCCTTCAAGGCACCGCTGAGCGATGGAGGGAGCGTTACCCACAGCATGCCGCCTCTGTGGCTCTGCAGTTTGGGACGGGGATGGTCCGTGGGCAGCTCCAATATGGGGAGCGAGCCGCCCAATCGAGACCGCCAATAGTCCAGGCTCCTCTTCAATTCATCCTGTGTCAACGTCTCGCGCTGCCAGCGTGCATAGTCGGTATAGCGGATGCTCTGCGCCGGAAGCAAGGACGGCTCGCCACGGGAGAGTGACTGGTACAGGTGTGCCAGTTCGGGCAGGAAAATACTATGGATGGCGAACCCGTCAAAAATAATGTGGTGCATGGCCAGGAACAGCTTGTACTCGTTGTCGTCGAGACGTACGAGGGTCGTTCTGATCAGGGGACCGGTGACGAGATCGAACGGGATCAGGGCCTGTTGAGTAGCGAGCTTCACTGCTTCCGCTTCACGCTGCCCACGTGGCATTCCTCGAAGATCGATGGGTAGAAGCTCAATCGAAGCACTCGCGTGGACAACCTGCACCGGCCGGCCGTCTTCCATAGAGAACGTCGTTCTCCATGCCTCATGGCGCCTCATGCTCTCGTTGAAGCTTTCCTCAAGCAGATTCACATCGAGTGGTCCGCGCATGCCCACCGTGATGCACTCGTTGTATACGGGAACCTCAGGCGTTAGCTGAGCGAGAAGCCAAAGCTGCTGCTGACCGAGAGACAGTGGCGCCGGCTGGTTCGAATCGTTACGGAGGATTGAACGGGGACGACGCTGCTCGGGCACCGCGTTCCCCTCCAGGTACTTCCGTAGGAGCGCTCGCTTTGCCTCGGACAGACCTGTCGGATCCGACGTCACGGTTCCACGGGCTCCTGGTACCATCCGCTTGTTCGTGCATTCTCCATCGTGACCGCCTCAGCCTTTATCGCATCCCCGGGACCGAATCGAACGGGAAGCGCCTTCAACCCGCGCAGCCCCAGATTCTCGCGCCATGCAAGCGTTTCCGACGCGAGTGTCAAGTTTGGCAGACGATCGAGCATCGTCTCAAAGGCGATCTGGCCCTCTATGCGGGCAAGCGGAGCACCAAAGCAAAAGTGGCTTGCCCAGCCAAAAGCAAGATGGCGGTTGTCCTTCCGCTCCAGATCGAGTCGGTCGGGATCCGGAAAGCGCTCCGGATCGCGGTTTGCGGCACCCATAACCGCGATCACGGCTTGCCGCCGGCGGATCGACTTGCCTCCAAGCTCCACGTCGTCTCGTGCCAGTCGAGCTGTATGCTGGCTGGGGCTTTCGTATCGCAGAAGCTCCTCGACTGCCGACGGTATGAGACCGGGGTCATCCCGAAGCTTCCGGAGCTGTTCGGGTTGTCGAAGGAGTGTCATCAGGCCGTTCCCGATCAAATTCGTGGTTGTTTCCTGGCCGCCCACCATCGTTATGATCGTGTTTGCCACGATTTCCTCTTCGGATAGCCTATCTCCGTCAATCTCGGCGCGTATGAAGGCGTTGATCAAGCCGTCCCTAGGGTGCCTCTCCTGAGCGCGAACTTGCTCGCTAAAGTAGGATGTCATGTCTTGAACGCTTTTCAAGACGTGCGGAATGCGGTCCGGGTTGTGTTGGAAGTTCCCGAGCATCTCGGCGAAGTCCTGCGACCACCCCTTGAGCTGCTCGTGGTCACGTTCAGGTACGCCGAGCATCTCGGCGGTGACGATAGATGGCAAAGGCGCCGCGAGGTCCGCGATAACATCCATTCGTCCGTCCGGCTCCACCATGTCGAGGAGCCGGCCCGTGATCTCGCGTATGCGTCCTCGCAGGATTTCGACTCGCTGCGGTGTGAACGCTTTTGCCGCAAGTCCCCGTATGCGTGTGTGCGTAGGCGGGTCAAGAAATAGCATCTGCTTGACCATGACCTGGGCGATTGGAGCCATCCGGGCCAGTCCCATCGTGCTCAATTGCTCTGGTGTCGGTGTTCGATCAGCGGAAAACCTCTGCAAAACGGTCAGGACATCCCGGTAACGAGTTACTATCCACGCATGGAGATACGGATCCCAGTGCACCGGATCTTCGTCACGGAGCCGACGATACAGCGGGTAGGGGTCCGCCAGTACCTGAGGATCCAGCAGGTGATACAGGCTGAGGGGGCGGCCGGTGGAGTTACGATTTTCGACTGTCATTCGACTCTGTTCATGGATGAGGGGAGTTGATGGCGAAGGTTAGATGAGGAGTCGCTCCGCCTCCTCATCTGACATCGCTTCCACAGTGGCATAGATGAGGCGTTCAATCTCAGCAGAGAGATCCGATACGGTGGGCGCCTCGAACAGCGTCAAAAGCGACAGCTCAACTCCGAAGCCGTCGCGTACACGCGACACCACCTGTGCCCCCATGAGCGAGTGCCCGCCCAGAAGGAAAAAGTTGTCGTGCCTGGAAACGTGCTCACGGCCCAGGAGGTTCGCGAGGATGTCTGCGACACGCTCTTCGACAGCCGAACCGGGCGGCCCTTCGTCTACATCGATGAGACACATTGACGCTTCGCTGCCCGCAAGCGCTGCCCGGTCGATCTTGCCGTTCGTGGTCAGAGGGAGCGCATCTAAGCACACGAACGACGCCGGCACCATGTAGTCGGGCAATCGCTCCGCGAGGTACTCTCGGAGGACGGGAACGGTCAACCCTTCTTGTCGAGACGATACGACATACGCGGTCAACCGCTCGTCGCCTGATCCGTCCTCATTGACTGTAACCACGCAGGTCTGCACGTCGGGATGAAAGCCGAGGGATATTTCTATCTCTTCCAGCTCAATTCGGTGGCCGCGGAGCTTGACCTGGTGATCGATGCGCCCCAGGAACTCGATGTTCCCATCGTTCCGACGTCGCGCCAAATCGCCACTTCGGTACATCTTCGATTGCGAATCGGAGCCGAAGGGGTCCGGAACAAATCGCTCCGTGGTTAGATCGGCTCGATGTAAGTAGCCACGTGCCAGTCCAGAGCCCGCGATGTAGAGCTCACCGACATCACCGGGCTGGACGGGGTTGAGCACTTCGTCGAGTATGTAGACCTGCACGTTGTCGATAGGCCGGCCGATTGTGGGTTGGTGATTGGATGGATCACCGGCCTCGACGGCGCCCGATGTCGTGACGACGGTGTTCTCCGTGGGCCCGTAGTTATTTACAAGGACAAACGGCAGACCCCGGGGAGGATAGTGGCGAAGGACGTCGCCACCGGTAAGTACCAGTCGCAAGGTAGCTTCCGGGGGCCAATCCAGGGTCAGTACGCGCTCGGCCAAAGGCGTTGGCAGGAAAGAGATCGAAATGTCTTGAGCCAAAAGCCAGTCTCGCAATCTCTCGGGCGAGATCCGAATCTCCTCACTCGGAATACAGAGAGTCGCCCCAGCGGTCAAATACGGCCAGATTTCCCATACAGATGCATCAAATGCCGGGCTAGCAATGAGTGTCCCGCGATCACGCGACGTCACCTCGAATGCTCGTTGGTGCCATGAAACGAGATTGGCAACACTTCCATGCTCGACCTGAACGCCTTTGGGGCGTCCGGTGGAACCGGACGTGTAGATGACGTACGCTGTGTCTCGTGGTGTCAACTCGGAAGCCGCCACACCGTCGAGTCCCCGGCCGGCAATGTCCAGGCCCCTGTCAAGCAGTACCAGATCCGGAGCCACGGAGGGCAACGATGCTCGCATGTTCTCGCGCGTCACAACCGAGCTTGCTCCACAATCCCGCAGAACGAACTCCAGACGCTCGCGAGGATACGCAGGATCGAGCGGAACAAAACCCGCTCCGACCTTCATGATTCCGAGGCTTGCGATCACGTAGTCGGCAGAGCGGGGCACGTACACAGCCACGAGACTACCCCGTCCGATGCCGAGCGCACGGAGGCGCCGCGCGATCCGGTTTGCTCGCTGATCGAGCTGCATGTACGATAACGTTCCGTCGGCCGAAATAATTGCCGGCAAGTGTGGGCTTTCGTTTACCCGGTCCGACACTTGCTCGAGTATGAGCGGCCGATCCACGTCCGTACGCTCACTCTCGCATCCCCCAATTCGCCCACTTTGTTTGGTCATTGTTATCGGCGGCAACACGTTATGCTGCTCAGCCGTCCCTTCCCTCTCCTAGAAACCGCCCGGCGATTCGCATATCTCAACGGCCCAGGCCACGCCGCCTCTCCATCGCAAGTCGTGTTTGAGTACGTGCTTTGAAACGAGATCATAGCCCATGTTTACATAGGTGTCAACGCAGGTGCGACAGCACGACAGCACGACAGCAAAACGTCAGGAGTTAACTCCGACTCGCGCAGGCGCACGCTCGCGCACGCGCCTGCGCACGCTCTACCTAGTCTATCTTCACATCTGCAACTTGGAATCTGTCAAAGTAATAGTTGACAATGGGTCGAACGTTGTTTAGATTGCCGACAAGAGCGATCACGACAACACGCGGCTCCGCGGCATAGAGCGGGACGGCCCGGATTGATCATCGGTGGCATAGCCGCCGGGTCGTCGGCCGTGACGGCATTTGCCGTCTCAGTCCAGGGAGAGCAGAAAGGAGGCCAGTACCGAATCCGTCGTAGGAACGGAAGGGAGACCACATAGAAGGGGATGACCGGAGGAACGCGCCGGGCGGTGCGTGACCTCCGGAGTGCGGTGACTGCCTTGCCATGATCGTATTGCGGCGAGGCTGGTTCGATGCGCCCGCATAGCGCAACCATGACTTTCTCTTGGCCTCCCAAATAGATCGGGGTACGTGAAACAGTGCCGGCACCTTCGTGAATATGCGACGCCGGTGGGGAGGAACAAATGAAGGTTATCGAGGAGACCGAAGTGCTCGCCAGACACGAGCGACGCCGGGCGCCCCGCACGGGACGACAGTTCGGGTCTGCCTGGCAAAAGCAGGATATCGACGTCACCGTTATTTTGCCCGCCTATAACGAGGCAGCTGCTCTGCCGTCGGTGCTCGACGATCTCTTCCAGGTTTTGGGAGGGAACATAGAGGTCATCGTCGTCGACGATGCTTCCAACGACAACACCGTCGCAATCGCCTGTAGGTACGCCTGCCGAGTGCTCAGCCATGAGCACAACCGTGGTAAGGGCTCTGCGGTGCGCACGGGGCTTAACGCCGCTCGGGGTAACTTCATCGTTGTTATGGACGCCGACAACACGTATCCTGCAAGCGCTATCCCGGACATGGTCACGCTTTCAAAGGAGTATGACTTCGTACGATGCGTGCGGTCCGAGGGTACCGACAACATCCCATTTCTCAATCGCGTTGGCAACAAAGTGTTTGACGGAGTACTCAAACTCGTCCATGGACTCGAAGGCGGGGATCACCTGAGCGGACTGTACGGTTTGCGACGAGAGGCACTGAATACCATCGGCTTCAGGGCCGATAGATTTGACCTGGAAGTCGAAATTGGGATCAAGGCTCGAGCTCATAAACTCCAGGCCATCACGGTGCCCATCAGCTACTCAGAACGGCTCGGCGAAAAGAAGCTGAATGCGTACCGTGACGGCTGGTCGATCTTGCATCGCGTGCTTGCCATGGCGCTTTTGTACAACCCGGGCCTCATGTTTGTGGCTCCGGGTCTGCTTATTTGGGGCATGACGGCCGTGTTGTGCGTGGTTCTCAGCATCCATACGTTGACGTTGGGAGCTTTGACTCTAAGCAGCGACACGCTGGTATTTGCGTCCTTTGGTGTGACGGTCGGGTTTCAACTTGTCGTGTTTGGGACGGCTGCCGCACTTTACAGCGTCGAGCGTGGCGCCCCGCCCACCGAATGGTTGGTAGCGATGGGCCGGCGCGGAGTGAGGCTGTCGGTGCTACTTCTGGGAGCCGCCTTCGCAACCGCCGGGTGCCTGACCGTGATTGTGCTGGCGGCCCACTGGATGTTCAGCGGCGGGCACGACTTCCACGCCACCAGCGCACTCGTGTTGGCCGGGGCCTCCGTGTCCTGGGGGGCGGAAGCAATCTTGGGGGCATTGTTCATCTCCATCTTCGCCCCTCAGCTCGCGTCGGAGGTTCACGCTCCGCAACGTCCGATCCGCCTGGCTAGCCCCGCCGAAGAGCACGTCATCGACATCGAGCCGCGTGCGTTGGAAGTTCTGAGCCCGGCGGAGTGAAGCGAATCGACTTCGATAGAGAGGTGCCATCACGGCAAGCGACGACACAGGCGGTCGTGCTTGCCGGCGGCTTGGGGCGGCGTCTGGGCCCGTTGGTGGGACATGGAAACAAACCGATGGTGCAGGTGGCGGGCAAGCCATTCTTGGAGTACTTGCTGCTGCACCTGAAAAAATACGGAGTCACGCGCATCATTCTCTGCGTGGGGTACCGTGGCCACGTCATCCATGACTACTTCGGGTCTGGTGGCGCGTGGGGTCTCGATCTGACCTACTCCTGGGAGAGGGATCTCTTGGGAACCGCCGGGGCACTCAGGCTAGCGCTGCCCGCCATCGAGGACAAGGCGTTTTTCGTCGTGAATGGTGACTCATTCTTTGACGTTGATCTCAGGGCACTGGCGCACCATCATGTCAGCCTGCATGCTCTGGCAACACTTGCCCTGGTTCATGTAACAGACGCTTCTCGCTACGGCACGGTACTCTGTAGTGACGACGGAGCGGTGTCATCGTTCGTGGAGAAGGGCCGCCACACGGGCTCCGCCGTCATCAATGCGGGCGTGTACATGTTGGAGCCGGGCGTGCTTCACAGTATTCCGTCGGGGCGAGCCGTCTCCCTGGAAAGAGAAGTATTCCCCTCTCTGATCGGCAAACATTTCTTTGGAATGCCGGGGAGCGGGTACTTCGTCGACATAGGCGTCCCGGACGACTGCACCCATTTGCAGGCCGACCCGAATCGCCTGCTACAGTCTGTCGCCTGAGGAGGACGATCGATGCTCATTCGTGCAAAAGCACCCCTACGTATAAGCTTCGCCGGTGGTGGTACCGACGTGCCTCCCTTCCCACAACAGGAAGGCGGCTGCGTTCTCAGCGCCACCATCAATCAATTTGCGACAGGGACGCTTCGTCCCCGCGCGGATCAGAACATCTGCATCCACTCGCTCGACTTCGGGGTGTCCTTAACATACAGACCCGAGGATCAGTTCATCTACGACGGGAAGCTCGACCTCGTCAAAGCCGCGATATTGAAGATGGGGTGCAGCGATCGCGGCGGCTACGATTTGTTCTTGCAGAGCAACGCCCCCCCGGGCTCCGGTCTCGGGTCGTCCTCCGCCATGATGGTCGCCCTGGTTGGCCTGCTCAAGGAGTTCAAGCAGCTGCCGCTGACCGACTACGAAGTCGCGGATCTTGCGTACGTCATAGAGCGCAAGGAGCTGGGTATTCAGGGCGGGCTACAGGATCATTACGCGGCGACCTTTGGTGGCGTCAACTACATCGAATTCTTGGCCGATCGGGTCGTCGTCAACTCTTTGAAGGTGCCCGCGGACGTGATAAATGAGCTTGAGTGTAATTTACTCCTGTGCTATACCGGCACCATGCGTTTGTCGGCAAGCATCATTGACGACCAGGTTGGCCGGTACCGACGCAAAGACGAAGAGACCCTCGACGCCCTTCGCGAGATCAAACAGCTGACCGACGCCATGAAGTCCGCCCTGCTTCGCCGACAGCTCGATCAGTTTGGCCGCTTGCTGCACGAGGAGTGGGAGCACAAGAAAAAGGTGTCGTCGAAGATTTCGAATCCGGATCTCGACGAGCTCTATAGAGTAGCTCGAAGGGAAGGGGCTCTGGGCGGCAAGATCACCGGCGCCGGTGGCGGCGGGTTCATGCTGCTGTATTGCGACTTCGAGAAAAAGCACAGGGTAGCCGAGAGGATGAAAGAAATGGGGTGCACCATCACCGATCTCCGGCTCGAGCCCTCGGGCCTACAGACGTGGAGAGTGAGCGGTGCTTGATACTTCCTCGGCTCTGGACGTTGCTATTCGGAAGCGGATCGACGACAGCATCGCCGTCAAACAGTCTCTGATTGGGCAGACGTCGATAATTGGCTCCGTGGCGCGCGAGCTCATCAACGCCTACATGGCCGGCGGCAAGCTCGTGATTTTTGGAAACGGCGGAAGCGCGGCCGACGCCCAGCACATCGCCGCCGAGTTCGTGGGCCGCTATTACATGGACCGGCGGCCTCTTCCTGCCCTGGCACTGACCGAGAACATCTCATCCCTCACCGGCATCGGCAACGACTACGCGTTCCAGGATCTGTTCTCCCGGCAGGTCGAGGCGTTGGGTGAGACGGGAGATATAGCTGTCGGGCTCACCACGAGCGGAAATTCCATGAATGTCGTGGCAGGCTTGGCGGCCGCGAAACGAGCGGGTATGGTGACGGTGGCGCTCACCGGGGCCAGCGGCGGCCTTATCGCTTCCACTCCGGGCATTGACTTCTGCCTGTGCGTGCCGTCGTCCGATACTCCTCGCATCCAGGAAACTCATACGTTCATCTGCCACCTGTGGGCGGAGTTCGTAGAGACTGCCGTGTTCGGGGGAGGCGTATGACCGGTACCTCCCGCCCGCGCGTCTGCATTTTTGGCCCCGGTACACGTTTCCTCAGTGGGCTTACCGTTTATACGTACCGACTCGCCAACGCGGTGTCACGGGTGGCGCCCGTTTCCGTGGTGCTCATGCGGCAACTGCTCCCGACCCGGCTCTACCCGGGAAGCAGCCGGGTAGGTGACGATTTGGCCCGGCTCGAGTTCGAGCCGTCGGTACACGTTTTTGACGGCGTCGACTGGTACTGGGTGCCGAGCATCTTCCGAGCGCTGCGTTTTCTGATGAGTGAGCGCCCTGAAGTCGTCATTTTTCAGTGGTGGACGGGAACCGTCGTGCACTCGTACATCGTTTTGGCTCTGGTGGCGCGTGCGCTTGGCGGACGGATTGTGATCGAGTTTCACGAGGTACAGGACCCGGGCGAGCTCGCTTACCCCGCGGCACGTGCCTACGTACGGCTCGTAGCCCCTCTATTGGTCCGTCTCGCCCATGGCTTCACTGTCCACACCGAGGCCGATCAATCTCTACTGGGACAGAAGTACGGCATCGCGGGCCGGCCGATCGCCGTCTTGCCGCATGGTCCGCACGATCATTATCAGGCCGTGGACAGTGGCGAGGAGCACGCGCGCTCGGCGGACTCCGCGTGCAATCTGCTGTTCTTCGGCCTCATTCGTCCCTACAAAGGTTTGCAAGATCTCGTAACCGTCTTCGACAGCATTCCCCCCGACCAGATCGGTCGTTTCCATCTGACGGTCGTCGGCGAGACGTGGGAGGGCTGGACGCGCCCCACAGAACTGATTCAGAGCAGCCGGTACCGTGACAGGATCACCTTTGTCAATCGATATGTGAGTGATAATGAAGTGGGCAAATACTTCAGGACCGCCGACGCGGTTGTGCTCCCATACCATCGAGCCTGCATCAGCGGTCCCCTGCACGTAGCAATGGGCTATGGGCTCCCGGTGGTGGTCACACGGGTCGGAGGACTTGTCGAAACTGTCGAAGGCTATGAGGGCGCGATCCTCATCCCCCCGGAAGACCAGGACGCTCTGCGTGCCGCCTTGTTTCACGTGGCCGAACTGGCCGATAAGCGCTTCGCCCATCCCTATACCTGGGAAGACACGGCGGCGGCGTACGAGCGCTTTTTCCCCCTTCTTCTTCACACACACGCCGCCCGCGAGGGCGTTCTCGGCGAGGGCGAAAAGCAGCCCTCACCCACATCCACGCGCTAACACGAGGACTATGACCGATGCCACAGCAGGTTACGCCGGGGATGGTGTATGCGGCTAGCACGAATGCGTTCGCTCCTATCAAAATGACGGAGGTGGAACTTTCCCAGGCGTTTCGTCCCCTTCCGGCACATGACGAGGCGGCCGGGCAAGTGTACGCTCGCGCTCAATGCCTCGTACGGCTGCATTCGCACCCAATAGGTGTCGTGAACATCGCCATCCCCAGCGACGGGCTCACTCCCGCGGACTACGCCAACCTTGTGTGGCATGACCTCGCGGCCGAAATCGTGGCGCACTTACGCCGCGACGGGCTACCGATACCCGAGACACTGGACGAACACGGACTCGCCGGAGGGACACGTCCGCGATGTATCGAGGACAGGGAAAGGCTGCTGACTGATCCACCCTTCATCAGCGTGATCATTCCGACGCGGGACCGTTCAGCGATGCTGGCGACAGCACTCGATTCATTGCTTTCCTGCGACTATCCCAGATTCGAGGTCGTCGTCGTCGATAACGCTCCGCGTACGGACAGTACGCGCGACCTTCTGGAAGACCGGTATCGTGGGGTCCCCCACGTGCGATACGTGTGCGAGAGCCGGCCGGGAACCTCCGCGGCTCGAACCCGCGGTGTCGTCGAGGCCGCGGGTCACATCGTCGCCTTCACCGACGACGATGTGCGGGTCGATCGATTCTGGCTCGATGGGCTTGCCACAGGGTTTCGCGCCACCGAGAATGTGGGTTGCGTCACGGGCCTGACGCTACCTCTGGAATTGGAGACACCGTCACAGTTATGGTTCGAGCAGTTTGGAGGCTTTGCTCACGGTTTTGGAGAGGTTATCTACGACCTCGACAAACACCGCTCGGACAATCCCGTCTATCCATTCAACACGGGCTCCTTCGGGGCGGGCAATAACATGGCCTTCGACAAGAGCGTTCTTGCCGCTATCGGAGGCTTCGATTTCGTTTTGGGTCCCGCCACTCCCATCCGGGCCGGCGAGGATGGCGACCTCTTCTTGCGCGTTCTGACTCAGGGCTTCCGCCTGCTATACCAGCCGGCGGCCATCGTGCACCATCGCCATCGGAGAGACTACGCCGGCTTGAAACGTCAGCTATATAGCTACGGCATGGGACAGACCGGCGTCTTGACGCGGGCAATTCTTCATCAGCCGCATTTGGTGCCCGAGTTTGTACGGCGGCTCCCCGCGGGCCTCCATCGCGCTCTCAGCCCATCATCCGAGCTCAATTCCGAGAAGAAGGACGGCTACCCTGGCGAGCTGACACACTCATATCTCCGTGGCATAGCGGTCGGTCCGTTTGCATACCTTTTCTCCTGGATGTGGTGGCACACGGTTGGGAGACGTACGGCCGACCGTGCCGCTCGTGACCCCGGCGTGGCGACGATGCAGGAGACAGCGGCGAGATCGGGCACGTGACGGGGCTGGCAAGCGTCATTCAAGATAGAGTGGCAGGCCGACCATTCTCGGCGTACCTTCACAGCCGGTTGTGGCGGAGTGGGCGCACCTCGTCCGGAATGACGTCGGATCATGACGCGGTGACGACCGCGATATCCGCGAGAGCCGAGGCCTGAGATCGCACTTGTGATAGAGAAAGCCATCGCCGTTAGGGAAACCGCGACTCGGGTCGTCCCCTTCCCATCCGTCCCAAAACGAGAGACAGCGTCCGCATGGGGCATGTTCCCCATCGTGGCGGTCGTGACCAGCCTCGGATTGCTGGCGGTGGCGATTGCGGATACCGCCGCGCGTTCGGGTTCGTACTGGGCGCTCCCGCTCTTCTGGTGCGGTCTGCTAGCCGTCCTTGCGCCCAGCTCCATGCGACTCTTTTCATCGAGACCGGAACGCTTCGAGCGGGTGGCTCTCGTTTTTGGGCTCGCACTCGTCCTCTATCTCGTGAAGATTCTCTATGATCCGACACAGTTCGTGTCTTTTGACGAATTTCAAACATGGCGCACGACGAGCGATATCCTTGCCAACCATCACCTGTTTCGGCTGAATCCCATCCAGCCGATCTACTCCCTGTATCCGGGCCTGTCTGTGGTGACCGCGTCGATTACCTCGTTGAGCGGACTGAGCATATTCCAGTCAGGTGTGGTGGTACTGGGAGTATCGAGACTGGTGGGCGTTCTTTCCTTGTACCTCCTGTACGAACACGCGAGCAAGTCCTCACGAGCTGCCGGTATCGCGGCTCTTCTGTACATGGCGAACCCGGGATTTCTTTTCTTCGGGGCAACGTTCGTGTACGAATCGCTCTCCCTGCCGCTCGCCTTCCTCACCCTGCTGGCCGCTGTTGAACGGCAGCGCGCCTCCGGGGAGCGCAGGATCGGATCCACGTTGCTCGTATTGGCTGGTATCGCAGCCGTGGTCATAACTCATCACGTCACGTCATACGCTCTGGCTGCATTCTTTGCCCTCTGGGCAGCCGGAGCGGCCGTCTCGGGAAGTCGAACCTGGATGTGGCCGGCCGTTTTGGCGCTTGTGACCGCCGGCGCGTCCGTTGGATGGATTTTGTATATCGCCATGCCGGTGAGGGAATACCTGAACATCATCTTCACGTCCGCCCTGAAGGACGTACTGAATCTGATCGTCGGGCGGCATGGCCCGAGAGCGTTGAATCGAACGGCATCGGGTCATGCTGCTCCACAATGGGAGCAGCTGGCCAGCTACGGGTCCATTCTCCTGGTTCTTCTTGCCCTGCCATTGGGGCTATACAGGTCGTGGCAGCGGCGACGCGTCGACGCATTGGTCTTTGTCTTCGGCGCCGCGTCTTTCGCCTACCTGGCGAGTCTCGGACTAAGACTGACGGCGAAGGGATCAGAGACGTCGGAGCGCGCCTCCGAGTTTGTATTCGTCGGAGTCGCGTTCGCTTTGTCGGCAGCCTTGACAGGAAGTCGATCCCGCTACATGTCCGGTCTTCTCGGCCGCCTCCCGTCCGCGGGCCGCGCCTCCCTTTTTACTGCGTGGTTCGCTGTCATCTTCGTCGGGGGGGTGCTTCTGGGACGATCTCCAACCGGAAGAATGCCTGGGCTTTATCACGTCGCTTCGGACGCGTTATCCATTGAACCGAATGGCGTCCAGAGCGCCCGCTGGGCAGCAGCCAACCTGGGTCCCGGGAACCGGCTCATAAGCGACTGGACCAACCGACAGCTGATGGGATCCTACGGTCAGCAGGCCCCGATCACCGGGTTCGGCAGCGGGCTCTACTTAGGACGCGTCTTTCTGGATCCGGGTTTCGGCCGGCGAGAACAAGCGATCATAGCGCGAAATGAAGTGCGCTATATCGTGGTGGACCGTCGTTTGAGTCAGGGCTTGCCCGGCACGGGAACTTATTTTGATGAGGGTGAGCCGGGGGCTGATCGGCACAGTGCCCCTATCAAGATGTCGCTGCTCATGAAGTTCGACCGCGCGCGTCAGGTTAATCATATCTTCTCGAGCGGCTCGATCGACATTTACGACGTTGGAGCCTTTTCGGCATGTCCTCCTGCTTTGTTCCCTGCGGTGGTCTGCTCGTCGGCCCCACCTTCCCTCCACGGTGAGCGCGAGCCGGCCGGCAAAACCGGCCCGGCAGGGTCAGGAAACACTAACGTGCCAGGTAGGCACATCAAGAGTGCGCTGCGCCCACGGACCGAATGGCACTTCCCGGTACGACCTGGTGGCGGGACCTTCCTTGTGTTGCTCTCGAACAACAACCGCACCTCGGCTGATGCGACGGTGTCGGAGACGCGGAATGGGGGCGCTACGCAAACCATTGTCCATATTCCGGGCCGCGGCAGCGCGGATCTCAAGCTCGCGAGTCCGCAAGCTGCCGGCGCACTGATTGTGCGCTCTACCGCTCCCATTACAGTGCAACAGCTCGTTCCGACCGGGTCGTTTCCATGAGGTTGGTCTCAAACACGGAGCTTCTTCAAGAGGTCGCGGATCTGGAAGACGTGCCCGCGAACAGTCCGAATGGCGAGCTTACCACGTCCCTACATATCCTCATGGTCGGGGATTACTACCCTCCGGGTGGTGGGGGCGCCGCGCGAGATACACGCGTGCTGTGCCGGGAGCTTGTCGAGCGTGGACATCGCGTCACGGTGGCGGCCGCTTGGCGGCCGGGTTTTCCTTCCAAGTCAGAAGAGGACGGCGTCACCATTTACCGAATAAAAGACGTCAGTGCTTACCTGCCTGGCGCGGCCTCCGATCCCCAGCGACGCCACCATCCCCCACTCCCGGATCCACTCTCTGTGTGGAAGCTGCGCACGATCGTGAAGAAGGTGCGCCCCGATGTTGTGCACTCCTACGGGTGGATCACATACTCCTGTGCCGTGGCACTCCTGGGCACCGACATCCCCCTGATGGTGTCGGTCCGCGAGTATGGTCATGGCTGCGCGGTGCGCAGCTTGATGTATCGGAGCCGGCAGGGAGAAACAATCTGTGATGGTCCGGCTGCCGCTAAGTGCCTCGGCTGCGCTTCCCGGACGTACGGAAGCGTGCCCAAGGCCGTTGTGTCAGTGGGCGGCGTCTTTGCGGGACGCGTGTTGCTGAGGCGACGTGTGAATGCCCTCCACAGCATTAGCACCTACGTCCGTGAGGTTACAAGGAGGGACGTGCTGAATCGCCGCTCGGGCGCGGCCTCGCGCCGCGGGCATCGCATCATCGAGGACCTCATCCCGTGCTTTCGGACGACGGAGCATCCTGAAGAAAGCGATGACGCGGTGTTCGAGCGCTTGCCATCCCAACCCTTCATCCTTTTTGTGGGGGCCCTTCGCCGTGTCAAAGGACTGGACAACCTCTTGTCCGCCTATCGATGTCTCGACTCCCCGCCGCCCTTGGTGCTCATGGGCGCGCATTACGTCGACACCCCAGGAGAATTTCCGGCCGGAGTCACCGTGTTTTCCGAGGTGTCCCACGGCGCGGTCATGGCCGCCTGGGAGCGTGCTCTCTTTGGTGTGGCGCCGTCCGTGTGGCCCGAGCCACAGGGCAATGTCGTACACGAGGGAATGAGCAAAGGCCGGCCCATTATCGGTACCATGCCTGGAGGCATGACCGACATGATCGTCGACGGACAATCGGGACTGCTGGTGCCCTCGAACGATGTCCAGGCTCTGATGGCAGCCATGCGTCGGTTGATCGACGATCCTGAGCTTCGGACGAGGTTGGGTCGCGCGGCGCTCCAGCGCTCTGAGCTTTTCACAAATACCGAGATGATGCCGCGCTTCCTGACTCTCTATCATCGCCTTGCCGGTCTGCGGCAAGGGGTACATCATTGACGGTCCGAAAGACATCTATGCCTATCCTTCCATTATTCATCATCTTTGGTGCCGCACTGGCCGCGACCGCTGTAGCGACGGGCTCACCGCCGATGGCACGGGTGCCCGCCAGCATACTGTTGGTGCTGGTCCTACCGGGACTGTCGCTCACGTGCGCGGCGTTTCCATCCAGAGTATTTGGTGCGCTGGAGCGGGCGGTGTACGGCGCTGGTCTAAGTCTCGTGGTGGTGTGTGTTGGAGGGCTTGCCTTGAACGCGACGCCGTGGGGCCTCAGGAGCGCGTCCTGGGCTCTCTTGCTCGGGGGCGTGAGCGTTGTGGGCGGCATCGTAGCACTTGTGCGTTCGCGCGCCCGGCCGGGCGAGCTCGGAGGCGTGAGAGCGGGCCGGCTTCTGACCCTCAGACATGTGGCGCCGTTGAGCCTGGCGGTTCTTATCTGCATGTGCGCCGTGGGAGTTTCCGTCGTCGGAGCCAACCGGCAGACCTACGCCCCGTTCACGCAGGCGTGGATACTCCCGGACCCCTCAGCCGGCAAGAATGCGATGCGTGTGGGCCTGCGTAGCTTCGAGCGTGCGACCATGCGATACAGTGCGATGTTGCAGGTCGGCACACGGACGAAGCGTGTGTGGTCTCCGATTGAGCTGGTGCCGCGCGCTCGGTGGCAGGCAAATGTCCAACTGGCGCGCGTTCCCGCGGGGACGAAGGCGACGCTTTTGATCTATCGATTGGGACGGGACCGCACTCCCTATCGCCAGGTTCACCTATGGCTGGGAGGCTGAACGTGCTGTCGTTGATTACGCGCCTGATTCGGGCGAATAAGCTGATCGTCACCAATGCGGGCGCCATGATTGGAACCATGGGCGTAAATGGCGTCCTAGGTTTTGCATTTTGGTGGCTCGCCGCTCGGAGATTTACCCCGGAGGCGGTGGGACTGGCATCTGCCGCTTTCTCCGCGAGCGCGCTGGTGGGCAATATAGGCGTGCTGGGTTTCGGCACGTTTCTCATTGGCGAGATTCGCAGCCATCGCGGCCGGCAGGGATCGCTCATCACGACCGCCTTATTGGTAGCTGGAGGCGCCTCGGCCGCTCTCGGCGCTCTGTTCGCGTTGGGTGCGTCGCATCTCTCGGTCGATCTTCGCCCCCTGTCACATAGTCCCCTTGCGGTGCTGCTCTTCGCGGTGGGGTGCGGCCTTTCGTCCGTGGCAATGGTGGCGGATTGGACGTTCATTGGGCTACTGCGCGGTCAAGTGCAGCTCGTACGAAATACCGTCATGTCTGTCGTCAAGCTGCTCCTGCTCTGGGGTGTGAGCATCTTTGTCGCGGATCGAGTCGGTTTGACGATCTTCGCGACCATCATTGCCGGAGTTATCGTGTCCTTACTGGTGCCGGCATGCATGGCGCTGATACGCCGCTCCGATTGGGGGCCGTGCCGTCCCAGGTGGAGTTTGTTGCGCGGAGTCGGAAAACCTGCTCTCCAGCACCATGCGCTCAACCTGGCATTACAGGCACCGACATTCGCTCTGCCCCTGCTCGTCACCACCTTGTTGTCGGCTCGCACGAACGGATACTTCTTTTCCGCTTTCTTGGTCGCGAGTTTCCTTCTGTACGTTCCATCGACTCTCACCATGGCCCTGTACGCTGTGAGCGCGGCGGACACTGCCGCGCTTGCTCAGAAATTGCGCTTTACGCTGGGACTCTCCTTTGTGCTCGGGCTCGCGGCGAACCTGTTGTTTTTTTTCGGATCGCATTTCTTGCTGTCCGTTTTTGGAGCGGGATACGCGTCCCATGGCAGTATCATTCTCGTGATCCTGGGAATGTCGGTTTTCCCGTTCTCGCTAAAGAACCACTTCATGACGATCCACCGAATCAGGAGACACATCGGCCCCGCAGCCGTCATCGCAATTGGATTCACAGTCTTCGAGCTGGCGTGCGCGGTTATTGGCGCCCACCTGGGCGGCCTCGAGGGTCTTACGCTCGGGTGGGTGGGCGCGATGTACCTGCAGGGCATCTTGACCCTGCCTACCGTTTATCGTTTGGCGCGGTACAGCAAGGGTCCGTACGAAGCAACTGCGCCGCTTTCGGCTTCGATGGCAACTCCCGTCCTCGCTGAAAAGTAGTGCCGTTCGGCTTTCCTCGGCGGCCGCTGTGACCACATTCAATTGGAGTGCATCGTGAGAATCATCCCGGCTAGGCTGACCTGGATCGTGTATTCGCCGCCCAAGCGAAAAGTCTTGTCCTTGGTCTCCAGGATCAACCCCGCTCCCGTCGTCCTGCTTGGCAACCAGAAGTCGGGCACGACCGCGATCGCGGTGCTGCTCGCCAAATACACGCGTCTCTCGGTGACCAACGACATGCCGTCGATCTTCGAGCCCGTTCAGACGATGCTCCACAGCGGAGAGCTCACGATGGACGAGTTCGTGAGGCGCAACCGCTACGACTGGTCCAATGACATTGTGAAAGAGCCCTCGCTCACCTTTCTCTACCCGCAGGTGAAGGCGGCATTTCCCAGGGCGCGCTTCGCGATGATCGTACGCGATCCACGAGCCAATATTCGCAGCTTATTGAATCGGAAGAAGATCCCGGGGAATCTCACGGGCCTCGACCTCCAGGGCGTGTCCGGGATGACCACGGAGTGGGAGAGGATCCTCGACAATCGCTGGATGGGGCTGTCTGGCGACACGTATATCGAATCTCTGGCGCACAGGTGGAATCGAGCTGCATCCGTGTACCTCGACAATGCTGACCGGATGATTCTATTGCGCTACGAGGACTTCATGGCGGACAAAGCGGGCGCGGTCGCTGCCCTTGCCCGTCAGCTTGGACTCGGTGGAAAACGGGATGTCAGCAGCGAGGTTGACGTGCAGTACCAAATGGCGGGTGATCGTAGAATCGGCTGGAGCGAATTCTTCGGCGCCGACAATCTACGTCGGATCGAGACGATATGTGCGGAGCGGATGCGAGAACTGGGCTATGAATCGACTGAGCGAGAAGCTGTCTCGACACCCTTGAGCGAACGCGCTGTGGGCCGAGAACATCGATCGGACGTCTGACGGTAGGGCCGCTCGCGAGCGGCCCACCTCGGACCTCGACATGGCTCCTCCGCGAACACTCTGCGCTGGAGCACGCTCCCATTCGACGTGCTCGCTTACCCGAAAATGTCGAGAGAAAGGACGCCGATTTGCGAACAATCCAGGCGACGGGGAGCTGTAGCTCGCCCACGTGGTCCGCTCGCGAGCGGACCCTACCGATAGGGCCGGCCCGACCGGTCGCCCTATTTTCATTCTTCCTGATGCGGCCAGGGCGCATATGCGACTGACCACGACACTGGCTGCACATTGCTTGATTCCTGGCGATTCCAATCTTCTCGGTGGACTATGCTTTTCCGTGCGGTCTTCGGACGAGCTGGAGCTTCCGCTGGAACTGCGGAAAGGTGGCGATGTGTCTGTAGGCGTCCAAAGCTGAGGAGGATGAATTGATCCTCCAGTCGGTATCCGCGAGCGAGTCCGACCAGACGACGCCGACCACCCGTGGGAACAGCGTCGGGATGTCGCTCAAGAATGCCTGGGTTATCCAATGCGCCTTGCTGCCGCCGTTCTCCACCGAGGATGTCTGACCGATCAAGACCGGTTTGCCCGTCATGGCGGTGAGTGTGGTGTAAGACGATCCGAAAACCTGCGCGAAAGAGCGGTAGGGGGTGTTCGGCTGGAGAGTGTACCAGTTGTACCCGTCGAGAGCGACGTAGTCGACGTAGCCGTCACCGGGATAGTCGTCCTGCAAGGGACCGGTCGTGGGACCGTTGGTGACGTTTGGAGACCAGACCCAGAGGGCATTGGTCGCGCCCACGGAGGTGAAGATGTCGTGGACATGCTTCCACTCGGCGATGAAGTCAGCGGGCGTGTTACGGTTCGCGTTGTTGGGGCCAGTGCTCCACGGGTACCAATTGCCATTCATCTCATGGGCAAACTGCAGCAGGAAAGGATGGCCCCAGGCCGCGGCGGCCATGGCGTACGAGCGGATGTACGCATCGTAGGCGCCGGAGGTCACGGCTTTGCACGAGTAGGCGGAGCCGGACGAGTCGCTGCCCGGCATCCAGGTGATCATGGGCGTGGAACCGCGGGCCACGACCCCGTTCACCATCTGGGTGGGGAACCCGTTGAGGTACGACAGGAATGACTGGTACCACATCACGATCGCGGGAGTCCGACCAACCATGCTTGCATAGCGGTCTATTGCCGCCGGATCACTGGTTGTCACCTTGCCGGTGAACTCGACGTTGTGAGCTCCGTCGTTGATAAAAGCTCCGAGCGCAACGCCATTCGTCGAGACGGGGGAAGGAGTCGGAGTCGCCGTCGCGGTTGCGGACGGCACCCCGCTAGGGGTCGCGGTGGGGGTTGAAAACGCGATATCGGTGGGAGTGGCCGTCGACGTTGGCGACGAGGCTGGCGTAGGAGTCGGAGATGACGTAGCAGTGGGGCTAGGGGTCGGGGGTGGAGTGCCTCCCAACTGCCCTTGATACTGCGGAGAGGCAGCGACCTGTTGGAATGCCGTCAGGGAACTCGATGAGGAGTTGACGCGCCAGTCTGTCTCTTTGATCGCGTCGAACCAGATGGCGCCGACGACCCGAGGGAACAGCGTCGGGATGTCGTTCAGGAACCCTTGCGTGATCCACGCGGCTTTGCTGCCGCCTTGCTCCAGAGAGGACGTCTCGCCGATGAGTACTGGCTTGCCGGTCAGGGCTGTGAGGGTCGTGTACGACGGTCCGAAGAGTTGTGCTAGCGATTTGTACGGATCGTGGGGCTTCAAAACATAAAAGTTGTACCCGTCGAGAGCGACGTAGTCGACGTAGCCGTCACCGGGATAGTCGTCCTGTAAGGGACCGGTCGTGGGACCGCCGGTCGCGCCGGGCGCCCAGACCCAGAGGGCATTGGTAGCGCCGACCGAGGCGAAGAGATCATGCACATGCCTCCACTCGGCGATGTAGTCGGCTGGGGTATTGCCATTGGAGTTTCCGGGTCCGGTGCCCCACGGGTACCAGTTGCCATTCATCTCATGGGCAAACCGCAGCAGAAAGGGATGGCCCCAGGCGGCGGCGGCCTGTGCCCAGGCGCGCATGTACGCGTCATATTTTCCGGAGGCTACAGCCTTGCAGGAGTATTCGGAGGGATCAGCAGCGCCTACGGCGGGCTGCCAGGTGATCATGGGGATGGCATTTCGAGCGGTGACGGCGGCCGCCATGGTTGTCTGGAAGTGGTTGTTTCCCCACCCCTGGTACCACATGACGATCGCGGGCATACGGCCGACGAGGCTGGCGTAGCGGTCCAGGGACGTGGGATCGCTAGTGCTATCGTCGAAGACCATGTTGCCCGGGGTGTCGTTGACAAAAGCTCCGAGCGCAATGGGGTTCGTCGAGGCCGCTACCCGCGTTGTTCGGAGTATGGGCACAGTGGCGAACAGGGTGGTGATGGCCAGGGCAGCTGCAATTCGTCGAAGCACAAAAATTCTCCTTGCGTCGAGCCGTGGTCCGGGACACCGCCAGGGGGGAGAGTGCCCGAGTCACATCGACAGTCGCGCTCGCAGGCCGCGAGGGCGGTTTTCGTCGTTCCGTCCGCGTACAGCAATGTGTACGAATGCACACTACGCAAGGATCCGCCTCCTCGATAGGGGAGTTGGTCCCCAAGGAGGGGAGTACTTTGTCCCACACCAGGTTGGGTCTTCCGGGCTACCCCTTGCAGCTTCAGCGCAATCGACATTCTCGTTTTCGGCAGTCGGGCAGCCGGAGTGGCTTCTAGTTGCGCAGACCGGGTACGACCTCGCGGGGCCAAAAAGAAACCCGCCGCCACGCGCCCGACTGTCGAGAGGCAGGGCCACCGCATGCTCTTGACGCGAGGGAGCTACAGGGTCCCCTCGCAGTAGTTCGAGGCAACTGATACAATTCTTATCGGATCCCTCCCACCGGGGCCTTGTGCATGCGATGGGGAGAGATCTCGGAACCTACAGGTGCGCGCGTTAGGAACGTGTCCGTTTGCGCATGGAAACGCCGGCGCGTCCAACCCGATTCACCGGCGTAGCTCGCGGTATGTGCCGCAGAGAAGGGGAGGGGACGAAAATGCATGGGCCAAGAAAGTTTGTGTTCGGCCTGGCTATTCCAGCGGTGTTGTCGGCAGTTGTTGCGGTGCAGTTGTCGGAGCCCTCGCGCCCGCCTACGGCGCTAGCCTCCGATCCGATTCAGCACATCATCATCATGGACAAGGAGAATCGCAGCTTCGACAGCATGTTTGGTAGGTTCCCCAATGCCGACGGCGCCACGACCTACACCAATCCACAGGGCAAGACCTTGCCCTTGACGCATGAACGCGTACAACTCGCTGCCAGCATCGACCACTCCCATAGTGGCGCGCTCAAGGCAATGGACAATGGGAAGATGGATCGCTTCTCACAACTGGCAGGAGCAATACAGGGCGGGAAAGACATGTCCGACGCCCAGCTGTACCAGTCGGACATCCCGTCCTACTGGGGATTCGCACAGCATTACGCGCTCGACGATCAGTTTTTCTCTACTGTCTCGGGCCCCACTTTTGCCAACCATCTCTTCAACCGTAGCCTCTCTCTCTGCATACGGACGCTGGTGTGCTCACCCCGGGAGCAATCGTCGAAAAAAGCGCCGAGGGCCCCGACGTACGTTGCTACCGGAATTGGATCCGTCTTGTGATTACGACGACACCGGCGGGGTCATTTGTGCAGTGCGAAGCAATAGAGGGTCCCGTTGAAACTGCCTTCATAGATGTGCCCGTTTGAGACGCTGGGAGAAGCGTACATGGGGTTGAGGATTGTGTAGCTGAACAGGGGGCTGCCTGTCGAAGCGTCAAGGACCTCCAGGGTCTTGCCGGCCGCATCAATCACCAGGCCATTGACGTAGGTGACAGCCCCCAGCACGGGACCGGGCGCGCAGTGCTGCCACAATACGCTGCCGGTGGCGGGATCGAGTGCCTGAACCGATCCCGTGCAGCTCACGCCGTTGATCTGCGTGGCCTCGCCGGCTACATACAACGTCCCGTTGTCAAATGCCGCTGGCGCGATGCTTCCCTGGTCCAGCTCCGGCCCCTCCCCACCGGTCGCGATTTTGGTCTCCCACAGCGGGCCCGAAGAAATGTTTCCGCGGACGAACGCGTAGTAAAATCCGTCCTTGTTGACGATACCGATGAGCGGGCGGCCACTAGAGTCCGAGAATAGGGTAGGAGTCGATCCGAAGTCGTAGTCGTTGCCGGGGGCCTGCGAGTCCGGCACCTGCCACGACCCTTGACGAGTCAGGGTCGATGCCGCTAGTGACACGAGCGCGCGCGCGTATGGTTGGCTTGAAGAGATGGGCGCTCCTCCGTTCCCCGTCGCCACATACAGGTACTGACCGGACGCACTGATCGCCGGCGATCCCCAAATCCCGCCGCCGTGCTGACCATTTGGCACAACGTTGAAGGTGTGTGTGATCTGATGCGTCTTCAGGTTGATTCCGAGGAGCTGGCCCTGCACCAGGGGGCAATCCCCCAGGCTGGCCACTCCAACATACGCGGTGCCGGTCGCAACGACGGCGGTGCCCGTCGTAACGGCGGGGCTGGACCAGTTGTAGTGTCCGGTCGTATTGTCTCCCACATAAACCTGCCACAGGATCTTGCCACTGGTGGAGTTGAGTGCATACCAGTAATCATTCCCGCCGCCGACGTACACCACGCCGTTCTGCACGGTCGCCGTCGAGGTGATCCCTTTCCCGCCCTGCCCACCGCAGGTGCCAAACGAGCT
>QHBP01000403.1 GCA_003244175.1 Chloroflexota bacterium
ACTCCGACGCCGAGAGATCCCCCCATGAGCGCGAGGGGCAGAACTAGAGTTGTGTTTCTCACGATACTTCTTTCTGGCTAATGTGTGCTGACTAATGTTTGCCGGCCGGCCTCGTTAGGAGTTACGTGCGAGAGTTACAGCTCAGGCTGCTTCCGCTCCGGATCGTCGCCAGACAACCAGGCCAGACCGGCAATTTCGCGGGACGCCCGAATGGTGAGTCCCGGCGGCAGGGTTGCGGGACATGGGAAAGCTCGTGAAGCTCGACATGGTCTTGCGCAAACGTGGGCCGCTCACGGACGGGGACTGGGACTTTATCCACATAGCTCCGGTCGTTGGAGCGGCCGTCGTTAGCCGTATGTCGGTGCTCAGTTCGTTCGTCCCAGCGCTCCGAGCCGATCACGAAGTCATGGAAAGGGCAGATGGGCCAGCAAGTCGAGGATTCAGTGCATACCGACAAGAGGTGCGGGACGGTGCACCGCCGGAAAGGGAGGGGATGCCTCCGCCGTCGTGGGCGAAGGCATCCAATTGGCTATTGACACCCGTCGCCGTCAGAGGGCTCGGAATTGTTGTCTCCATCCATGTCTCCGCCGTTGTTGCCCGGGATACAGTTCACCGGGGCCGGAGTGTTCGCTGGAGGCGGATATGTCGGAGACATACGGGTTGGCGTGGGCGTGGGCGCGGGCATTGTAGAAGCAGGCGGAGGCGCATACGGGACGGCCGTGGCGGGTGGGACGTATGGAGGTGCAGTTGTGGGCACGGGCGTCACGGTAGGCGCGGCAGTGGGAAGAGGTGCGGCTGTGGGTGCAGGCGCAGTGTTCGTCGGAATGGGTGTCGGAGTGGCTGTCGCGATCGGTTCAACCGTTCGAGCTGCCAACGAGGGGGTGGCAACGAACCATTGGCCCAGGATTCCCTGTCCAAACGCATTACCTGACTTCCGGTCACCGATGAACGTGTACAGTGGCCAGCCTCGATACGTGACCTGGCGACGTCCGTCGGGACGCCTGATCGTTTTTAGTCGCCCGCGCAAGTGGTTCCTGGTCGCAAGGGAGGAGCGGGTGGCCACCAGGGGCTTCCACGTGTGAGAGCATTGCCCGGTGCACGCGGAGCGACCGCGACGATCCATCTTGAAGTAGTAGAGCGTCATGCCGCGCGAGCTGGTCAGAATGCGGCCGAGCTTTGCGTTCGTGCGGATTCTGACGGGCGAGCTCACAGCCGCGGAAGGGCGAGTCGCAGCAGAATGCGTCGTGTGCGCCAGGGCGTTGTAGCTGACGACTCCGACGCCGAGAGATCCCCCGATGAGCGCGGTGGGCAGAATTAAAGCTGTGTTTCTCACGATATTTCCTTCTAACTGATGTGTGCTGACTAGCGTTTGCTGACCGGTCGTTAGAAGGTACGTGGAGGAGTTACAGCTCGGGCTGCCAACTCAGGGATGGAGCCGGATATCCGGACGAGCTAGCGGCCGAGATCATCCCGCTGCGTCGCGAATCGTGTCAGCGGCGGACGTTTCCGACGTCGAGCAGCGACAATTAGCGTAGAGTCCGGGACTAATCCGAGTTCGAACGCTCGGAAGGAAGATGTTGGCAGAGACTTATACGCTGATCGGGATCTGATCCGTACTACGACGCGATGTCTCCGCTACGGCTTCGCGCTATGCCTTCAGGCGGAGCGGAGTGTTGAGACGACTCCCCGTGTTCCCCAAAGTCCCGACCTCCTGCTCGGTCGACGCGAACTTGCCTCGCAGCGGCATCCAGAATCGCGCGGCTGTCTTCCTCCTGATACTTCCTGAGTAGTGCTCGCACGATCTCAGAATCGTCGTTCATCTTGGTCTTACCTCCTGCTTCCAGCGCTCTAAAGCGTTGCGCGGAGTGATTTCGGTCTTCAAACCGGCCGCTGCGTGACCGCGGCTCCATTACGGTCTACGCCGCCGGGGGTGACGTCGAGATCTGACACCCGTAGTCACCCCAGCGTTTTCCTAACACGCACCGTATGGCACCCATGACCCAAAGTCAAGAAGCAATTTGGAGGTGTCCCTTAGGTTATCGGCCGCCGTCGCCGTCTTCCTTTTCGACGGCCCACCAGCTATGTCCCGCTGCGCGCTTGAAAGCCCTTGAGTCCCGCGACGAACACAACTCTCTCGCTCTCAGGGAATATGACGCGCAGCGCACGTCCTGTGCCAGCTCCCGGACAATGCATCTAGACAGGAAGTCTTCGGGTCGTTAAGAATAAACGCAAGTAACGGCATCGGAGGGAAGGGTGAAGCGAACGAGGCTGCTTGCCGCAGCATTAATTGCAGTGGTGACCGGATTGGGCGCGCGCGCAGCGGCGAGTTCCGCGCATGCATCAATTGAACCATCCGAATTCACCGGAAGTCAGGGACCGACTGCCAGGGGCATCTCGGTCGATCCGCGACACCTACCGGGTAGCATCACTCCCCAAGGACAAGCCGAAGGGCAGCCGGCTCCATTTCCTGAAGATCCCTCCATCTTCGCGCAGCAGAAGGTCCAGGCGAATGCTGCAGCCGCGTCTCAAGCCAAGTTGCAAGCCATCGTCCCGGGTTCAGCCGCGCGCGCGGCGTCTTTTACTTCCTCTTTCACCGGCATGGACATGAACGCGGCGTGTGCCCCCTCTCTGTGTTACCACACTCCGGATGGCGCGGTCGCCGTCGGCCCCACCTCGGTTCTCGAGATGGTCAACCAGGCCTTCGCCGTCTATGGGCGGACCGGGAACCTCATGCTCGGTCCCATCAAGCTGTACAGTTTCTTCCAGGCGGACAATCCTCCGTACGACGTGCGAACGCTGTACGATGCCAGCAACGCGGGTGGCAGCGGATACGGTGGCGGGGATGGGAGATTCGTCATCATGGCGCTGTCGAAGGGGACCAGGGCATCCAGCTACTGGATCGCCGTCTCACAGAACAGCCGCCCGCAGAGCGCTTCGATGAAGTGGTGCACCTACCGGCTCGATGGAACGACGAGCAACATCGGTCAGCTGGCAGGCGCTGATTACCCGGGCATGGGCATGGACGGTGACCACATATACATCACATCGAATCAAATCACATTCGGCAACCCTCCCTTTTTTCAGGGCGCCCGCATCCTAGCCATTCCCAAGAGCTCGATCTACCCCAACGTCAATACCGGGGTATGTCCCACCGCGACATCGACAGATTTTCGGTTTCCCCTCAATCCAGACGGCAAGCACGCGTACACGCTGCAGCCGGCCAGTAAACCCGACGCCCTCCAACGCACCGGCTCCACGCAGATGTTCTTCGTCAACGCTCTTCGCTCGGGTAACTCGCAGATCGCCCTCCGGTCGATCGTCTCCGGCCCATCCGGCCTCACCCTGGGATCCCCAAAACTGATAAATGTGGCGCCCTACTCCATACCTGCCAACGTGCCTCAACCCGGCGGAGGCGCCATTTTTTCCGGGGGAGACAACACGCTGTTAGGCTCCATGTACCGCTACGGAAAGATTTATACGGCCAACAGCACCCGGACCTGGCGCGGTGGCGGCGGCAATGCGTACTCTAATGTCCAGTGGTACGAGATCACGCCGGGATCATCCAATGCCGTAACCCACGTGATTGGCAATCCGAACGTCGCGTATTTCATGCCTCAGGTGGTGGCGGGCTGTACCGTCAATTCGTCGCCGTGTCCCAGCTCCTACGTCGCGCTTGAATTTACCGGCTCAGGGCCCAACCAGCCCGCGTCGGCCTTTGGAGTACTGGGGACCCGGAGTCCCGCGATCACCAGGAGCGGAGTTGCCGGCTATTCGTTCACAGGCGCGTGGGGAGATTTCCCGGGAGTGTCCGTCGATCCCAACGATCGGTCGCACGTGTGGCTCGAGGGCGAGTATGCGGGTTCACCGACAGACTGGGGCACCGTGATCACGCCCACCTGTCCGAGCTGCTAGAGAACGCATCCAGCAAGCAAGGCATAGGTCGTATGATCGGGCATGACAATCCGCGTGCTCGCCTCGGCGGCCGCGCCCCGTTCACCATCGTGAGAGGACGTAGCTGATGACCGACGTACTAACTGGCGCTACACTCCGCGCACCGCGAGAGGGATTCCGCAAATACGAGGAAGCCCCGAAGCGGGTGCGAGATTTTTATCGCCTCAATCATGAGAATCAGACCCTTGACTTCGTCCTCGACGCGAAGTCGAGGTACACGGCGCCGGAGAATCGCCGCATCGAGAAGACGATGTGGGATATGGTGCAACATCTCAATGCGCTGGTTGACGACAGCGACCCCGACACCTCCTTCACCCAGATCGAACATGCGATGCAGACTGCCGGAAGGATTCGGGCAGACGGCCATCCCGACTGGATGGTCGCGACGGGATTCATCCATGACGCGGGCAAGGCACTGGCGATGGACCACGGTCTTCCCCAATGGGCCGTCGTGGGCGACACCTTCCCGGTCGGGTGCGCATTTTCCGACAGCATCGTGTATCCCGAGCTCTTTGCGGGCAATCCCGACAGCGGACATTCTGTTTACAGCACGACGAATGGGGTCTACCAAGAGCACTGCGGCCTCGACAACGTGCACCTTTCTTTCGGGCACGACGAGTATCTCTATCACGTGGTCAAGGATGACTCACTTCTCCCCAAGTCCGCTCTTTCCATGATCCGATATCACTCTTTCTATGCCTGGCATCGAGAGGGTGCGTACACGCATTTAACGAATGCGTACGACGAGGAGATGCTCCCCTGGGTTCAGCTGTTCAATCCGTACGATCTCTATTCCAAGAGCGATGAAAGGCCCGATGTACGGGCGCTGGAGCCGTTCTATCGGGAGCTCGTGGAGAGGTTCTTCCCCTCAACGCTCCTCTGGTAAACCGTCACTGGGCTCTTGATCCCTCTTTGTGATGTCTAACGTGCGGTTGCAGGCAAGCCGGCAGTCAAACGGACCTATTGACGCGCGGAGCTCACCATCCCGAGCCACTTGCCAACCGTCTCCGGTGGGACTTGGAGATAGTAGGCGACCCGGTGGAGTAGCATCCAAGAGCCGGCACCAGTGATCTCGAACAACCTTCGTTTTCCTTCGCTGATGCGAGACCACTCGGCCTTCTGGAGTCGGCCCCAGCCTTTGGGGAGCTGTGGATGACCTTCACCGCTAGGGAGGAGCGATGCCATGCACGCGAGCTTTTCATCGACCATTGCCAGCTGGCAGAGCTTCTATGTGCTGGCCGGCTCGGCATCCGCCACCCTCATTGGCTTGCTCTTCGTGGCTGTGTCGCTCCACATTGATTTAATCGGCGAGTCTGGCGCGGCGGTGATCCTTTCCATGGCGCGTCGCACGTTTATCCGATTTATCCTCGTCGTGCTCGTCGCCCTGCTCTTCCTGGTCCCGCATCAAAACCCACAGGGACTGGGTCTACCACTTCTCGCGCTCGGCGTTGTGGATGCGCTGCGCACTCCTGGGTAGCTCGAGTTTTCATCAGAGCACCGAAGCGAATCATCAGCTTACAGGGTGCCGTGAGTCGCATCGTGCTCCCGGTTCTCTTCACATAGCCATCGGAATTGTAGCCGGACGCTCCAAGGTGCCAACCAGCGTGACCACGGGTGAGCTTCCTCTGTTCCTTGGGCTCACCCTGGCGGCCCAGAATGTGCTGATCTGGCTGCGGGGACAGGAAACCACGATGGGGACGATGGGACCCGCTCGGTAGGCAGTGGCCTCTCACCTCGCAGAGACGTATCGGTTCGCCTATGGGCATCATTCCCCGTCACCGGCTCCATGACTTGAGGCACTCTGTTGCGTCGCACTTAACCGCGGCAGGAATGAGCGCGCGAGAGTTTGCAGAAGTAGCTCCTACCTGCGAGTGCTGTCCTACTGCTGTGCTACCCTGGTCTTGTGGCAGTCCGTAGGAAGCGCTCAATCTCAATGCCGCCCGACCTTGATGCTGCAATCGAGGCGGCGGCGGCCCGGTCGGGGATGACCTACAGCGCTTGGTTGGCGGCAACGGCACGCAAGGAGTTTACAATTCTGGCCGGGCTTGATGCTGTCGCTCAGTTCGAGCAGGAGCACGGCGCCTTCAGTGCAGATGAGCTCGCTGACGCCGAGGCGTGGGCGAGGGAGGCGGTCGAGCGAGCAAAGCGGACCGGAACTCGCCGGGAACGCACCGCTTGATGGGCGTTACCTACGACACCGGCGCTCTCGTCGCCGCTGATCGGGGAGAGCGTCGCATGTGGGTCCGCCATCGAGCCCTCCTTGCGGGCCGTGAAGTGCCCACGGTTCCCGCACCGGTGGTTGCTCAAGCGTGGCGAGGCGGAGGCCTCCAAGCTCTCCTGGCCCGGCTGCTGGTTGGCTGCGATATCGGGGCACTTGGCGACCAGCAGGCCCGCTCCGTGGGCTCGCTGGCCGCCCGTGCCGCGACCACTGACATCGTTGATGCCTGCGCGATCGAGGGAGCCCTTCGCCGGCACGACTTGGTCGTGAGTTCAGACGAGGACGATCTCACGGCGATCGCTGCTGCCGTCAATCGCCGTCTCGAGGTCGAGCGCCCGTGACGGTTTAGGCCAACCTCACCTCGATACAGAGAGAAGCCCCGAGCGGACGAGGAGGATACATCTCTGTCAATCTGGCCGTCTCACAACGCACTGTCGAGGGCCATCTCGGCGACGAGGGTCCTCAAGGTCAAGCTCCCTCCGCTTGCCGATTGTTAGCGGAGACGTGGCCCGGGAACGGCGGGAATGCGCCTTCCCCTGGCTCGGCTCACCCGCGCGCCAACGTCACTGCCACAGATCGGCGACAATCAGGAGCACCTCATGTCGCATGAAGGTTGCACGGCACTAATGCACTGGCCTGTCTCCCTCTCCACAGGCGTATTAAGAGAAAAGAACTGGTACCCCTAGCAGGACTCGAACCTGCGCACACGGTTTAGGAAACCGCTGCTCTATCCACCTGAGCTATAGGGGCATGAGCTTGATTGTACAGGGTTTTCCTTGCCGTACCGCCAAATTCGATGTTTCGTCACGCGATGTCGCAGTTGGCGATGACTGGGCGACGCCCCCTCGCTGCAAAACTGCTGCAAAACCACTCATGAGTGCGCGGTCGCTGCGTTCCGGGCGAGAAGTGCATCCATAAGTGCAGCAGCGCGACCCTGATCGTCAGGGGCAACGTGCCCGTAGACTCTCGTGACCATGCTGGCATCCGTGTGCCCGAGAAGTAACGCCACTTCCAGCAGGCCCATACCCGCTGCAATAAGATTGCTCGCAAATGAGTGACGGAGGTCGTGGATGCGGTAGCGGGGTAACTGCGCGGCCTCGGTAGCGTTCGTCCAGTTGTAATGTATTCGCCCCTGGTCCAGTGGCGTTCCGAATCCAGTGCAGAACACGAGGTCGTTATCGCTCCACACATCGCCGACACGACGCCTGTCGAAGTCCTGTCGGTCATGGTGCGCACGGAGGGCCGAGACGGTCTGCTTCGGCATGTGCAGCGTCCGCCGACTCCGGGCAGTCTTAGGCTCCTGAAAAACGAGGGTTCCGGTGCCGCGGTCACGCTGGAGCGTCCGTGCAACCGCGAGTGTCCCTCGCGCCCAGTCGATATCGCACCATTTCAGACCGAGTGCCTCTCCGAGACGTAAGCCAAGAGTTCCCATCACCACCCACAGCGCGTGAAACCTGTCCCACTCGGTCGCCTCGAAGAGATCCGTCAACTGCTCGGTGTTGTACCAAGTGCTTTCGGCGTGCACCACGCGGGGTAGCTTGGCGCCGTCCGTCGCATTGTGCGACACGAGTTCAAGTCGAAGAGCGTCCTCAAGGGATTTGTGCAAAGTCATGTGCACCTGTCTCACGGTTCGTGGGGCCAGACGTTCACGGGCTAACCCATCGTAAAACCGTTGAAAGTGCGCGGTTTTCAACTCATCCAGACGCAGCGAGCCAAGCCAGTCAGGAACTCGTTTCACGTTGAGCGCGTACGACGCCTGCGTGCGCGACTTCACCTTGTCGGCAATCGTGAGAAGCCAAACGTCTTTGAGATATGACGAGAGCATCGGTGGTCGGTGCGGAGTCAGGCGACCCCGTGCCGCATCCGCTTTCGCCTGCACCATCCAACGCCGTGCCTCAGCTTTCGTTTTTGCGGTGTGGGAACGCCTGCCGCCTACAACAGTGATCTGCACTTGGTACCCAGTAACGTCTCCGTTCTTGTTTTTTCGCTCGACGATAGTGCCCTCGTTATGGCCGCGTCGTTCACTCACCTGACTCTCCTTTGTTTTGCGCATGCGGTGGCGGGTCGAGAGCGATGTGCCGCACCTGCGCGAGTACCCGCAGCGCGAGCCGTATCGCGTCACTGTCGGTCGAAACGCCGTACCGTCGTTGAATCGCTCGGATGGCATCTCGATCTTCATCCGCGAGAAAGATCGTCGTCCTCTTCATATGCAAGTATATCATGGTTCCATACAGTTCGCGGACGTCGCGGGGGGGGAGGGGGAGTAGTGGTGGCGTCGATGGAAGTTGTACGGTGGGACACTCACGCCACTGGAAAACTGCCATTGCTGTCGTTAAGATAGGCGCATTGCCTCGGGAGGAGGAGTGATGGCACTGGCGACACCGGCTGCGCTGCCCACCGTCGGCTCCCTCGTTCGAACGCGGGGACGCGATTGGGTTGTGCTCTCCAGCGATCACCCGGATGTCGTCCGTCTCCGGCCCCTCACCGGCTCCGAGGACGATGCCATTGGGCTCTTCTGGCCGCTCGAACACGACCTGGTCCAGTCCTCCAGCTTCGCACCACCTGACCCTGCCGCTGCCGGTGATTCCATCGGTGGAATCTTGCTACAGGACGCGGCACGGCTCTCGATCAGAAATGGGGCAACCCCCTTTCGCTCATTGGGGCGTCTGACCGTCGTCCCCCGCCCGTATCAGTTCGTCCCGCTCATCATGGCCCTCCGACTCGACCGGGGTATCGTCAAGCGCCTCGGAAGGCGCGGGCGCTCTCGCTGAAACACCCCTTCTTCCACTGGCCGTTGGAGTTTCCCGACGTGTGGGAGCGGGGAGGGTTCGACGTGGTGCTGGGCAATCCTCCGTGGGAGGAGGAGGAGTTCTTCGCCGCCCGCGACCGGGAGATCGCGCACGCGCCCAACAAGTCCGCGCGCGGTCGGCTGATCCAGGCGCTGGTCGAGAGCAATCCGATGTTGTCGCAAGAATTCGGCGAGGCCAAGCACGAGTCGGAGGCGGAGAGCAAGTTCATCCGCGGCAGTGGGCGGTTCAAGCTGTGCGGACGCGGGGACGTCAACACCTACAGCATCTTCGCCGAGACCAATCGCAACCTGTTGAACGATCATGGTCGAGCTGGATGCATCGTCCAGAGCGGAATCGCCACAGACGACACCACACGATTCTTCTTTGCTGACCTAACGCAGAAGGGTTCCCTCATTAGCTTGTACGACTTCGTCAATACAGAGGGAATTTTCCCAGGAATACATCGTACGCATCCCCACTTCTGCCTTCTCACGATGCGGTCATGGTCATCCGGGGAAGGAGCCGACTTCTCCTTTTGGAACACGAATGTGGCCTGCCTGAACGATATGAACCGTCACTACACCTTGACCGCTAAGGACATGGCGCTGCTCAATCCCAACACGCGCACCTGCCCCATCTTCCGCTCGCGCCGCGACGCCGAGCTGACCAAGGCGATCTACCAGCGCGTCCCCGTCCTGATCGAGGACGGCCCACCAGAGCGCAATCCCTGGGACATTCGCTTCATGGCCATATTCCACATGTCGAACGACTCGCACCTCTTCCGCACGCGCGCGCAGCTGGAAGCGGAGGGCCTGCGGCTGGAGGGAAACGTCTTCCTGCCACCGTCGGGGTCCGATGCCACCTCGGACGGCGTAGCTCGGCCTTCCATGGCCGTCCGTCTCTCCCGGTACCTGCCCCTCTACGAAGCCAAAATGGTGCACCAATTCGACCACCCCTGGGCTACATATATCGGCGCCGACACCCGCGACATGACGCTCCCCGAGAAGCAGGGCCCGCACTCCGTCGCCCTGCCGCGCTACTGGGTGCCCGAGACCGAGGTGGCGGCGCGGCTGAAAGGGCGCTGGAGCACGGTGATCGCGGGGATTTTGCCAAGAGGGGCGGTGGGACATACCATGCCCCTTGTGCTCCTGCCACCGGAAATGGGGTGCCTCGCACCCTTGTTGGCAGCCAACCTCTCAGCCTTCGGATTCGACTTTTGCGCCAGGCAGAAGGTGGGGGGCACGCATCTCACCTATGGCTATCTAAGCCAGCTCCCCGTCCTCGCTCCCGCAACCTACGACCAACCCGCCCTCTGGTCCCGCTTCGAAACCCTGGAGACCTGGATCTCCACACGCGTCCTGGAGCTGGTCTACACGGCCTGGGACATGCAGCCCTTCGCGCGAGACATGGGTTATCACGGTCCGCCCTTCCGCTGGGACGTCGAACGGCGGTTTGTGCTGCGCTGCGAGCTGGACGCCGCCTTCTTTCACCTCTACGGCATCGCCCGCGACGACGTGGACTACGTCATGGACACCTTCCCCATCGTCAAACGCAAGGACGAGGCGAAGTGGGGTGAGTACCGCACGAAGCGCGTGATTCTGGAGATGTACGACGCCATACAACGGGCGATGGAGTCGGGAGTACCGTATGGTGAGACGGCGATTGCGGCGCGCAGGTGACACCTGTAAGGCGCGGATTCACACGAGACGACTTGTAACTTAGCCTCGAGTCCCAAATCCAGAGTGCGGAGTGGTACGACGTGGACCGAGAGGAACTCGCTATTACTATCACGTACGCGAGTCCGAGGGCGCAGGCGCAGTACGACGAACTGATTTGGGAATTTATGGAGAGTTGGCGAGATGAGCGGGAAGCGTCTGAAGTCGCTGGGCAGTATGCGCTTCATAGCGAGCCGACCGAGCAGAGAGCACTCTGACTACATGGCGATTCTCGATGCGACATCGGGCCCTTTCCTGACTCAGTGCCGCCGTTCCACAGATTCTGAATCTTGAAAGGGAGCGTGCGCCGATGCAAGCTAGCACCTCGTCCCTCAACCCCATCCTGGGTGGCCAGAATCAGTACATCATCCCGCTTTTCCAGCGTTACTACTCCTGGGAACGGAAGAATTGGGAGGCGCTGTGGGAGGGAGTCACCGAACTGATGGACGTGGATGCGTTGAGACGCCAACACTTCATGGGTCCCCTCGTATTCGTGCCAGCGGTAAAGAACGTCATCACACCGACTATTCTGGTTATCGATGGACAGCAGCGACTCATGACTCTCTCTCTGCTGCTCTGCGAGTTGCGCGATGTCGCAGCACAACGGGGGTACGAAGGCCTGGCGAAAGAGATTGAGGGCAAGTTTCTGGTGGACCCGTTTCACCGCGATGCCGAGCATCTGCACGTTCTCCCACGCCAGCGTGATCGAGACGACTACATTGCCGCAGTGCTCCGGAAGCATCCTCCGACGGGAAAGATTGCAAAGGCGCTCATGTTTTTCACCGACAGGATTTCTACCCTCACGGGTGATCAAAGTGAGGAGTTTCTGCGTACATTCTTGACGACTACGCTCGCGGGCCTGGAGTTCGTTGTTATTACGCTCGATCATGAGAATGCCTTCGAAATCTTCCGCAGCCTGAATGCCACGGGTGTACCGCTGAGCCAGTCCGACCTCATCCGCAACTTCGTCTTCATGCACGTGGAACCTTCCGAGCAGATCGAGTTCGACGACCGCTATTGGCAGCCACTGGAAGAGATGATGGGTCCAGTCCAAACGCGAAGCGCGACACTGACATCCTTCTTCCGTGACTTCTTGATGAAGGATGGCCGCTACGTCAGTCCCAGCGCCACCTTCGCTCGGTTTGAGGAACACTACTCTGGAGACAACTGGACCGCGGAGGGACTCGCCGAGGAGTTGACGCGCTAAGCCCATACGACAAGGTGCTGCGAGGCGTGGACATCGCAGGTTCTGTCGTCGCTGGGCCACTGGCGCGCCTGCAAGCACTCGACAGCGCCACGACCCGCCCACTCCTGCTGAATCTCATGAATCGCGTGTATGAAGGAAGGACGGCAGAGGCGGAGCTTGCCGAAGTGGCTGATATGCTCGCGGGTTTCATCCTCCGCCGCTTGGTCTGTCGGGAGTCGTCACGGGCGTACGCCCGCTGGTTTGTCAGGGCATGCGACCTCCTCGGCGACTCACCCGTGGAGAATCTGCGTTCATTCTTGCTGGAACGGCGGTATCCGAGCGACGCCCGATTTGAGTCGGCCTTCCTTCGCTTCAATCTGTACCGGAGTGCGTACGCCACAGCCATCCTCAAAGCGCTGGAGGCAGAATTGTCCTCCGGTCACAAGGAACCTGCCGACCTCTCCGGGGTCTCCGTCGAGCACATCATGCCGCAGACAGTGACCCAAGATTGGCGTGAGGAGCTGGGTGCAGAGGCAGACCGCGTCTATACCGAGTGGCTCCATACACCGGGGAACCTCACGATCACGGGATACAACCCGCATCTTGGTAACCGACCGTTCGCTGAGAAGCGTGCTCTTTTCGCTAATAGCAACATCCAAATGAATAAAGCCCTGTCGAAAAAAGAGCGGTGGGACGAAGACGCAATCTACGCTCGCGGAGAGGAGGTGGCTCAACTTGCCATCAAACTCTGGCCCGGGCCAGCTGAGGAACCTGTACCTGTCGAGGAACCGATGTCCCAGCCTGATCCTGAATCGGCCACGCCCTCTGAGGCTTTGTTCAGCGAGTACTGGCAGATGCTGCTCATCCGCCTGCGCGCTGCCGGAAGTCCGATCGCGTCCATTGCCGAGCCGCAGGGCGACCAGTTATGGATAGAGACGGGCCTACCAGGCGTGAGCCTGCGGGCAAATATCTGGACACAGGGTCGTGCATACGGCATCGCTGTGGTACTCGACATCGGAGGCACTGGACGGTATCAAACGTATCGCGCACTCCTTCGCCAGAAAAGTGAACTTGAGCGCCAGTTAGGCCATGGTATGTATTGGCAAGGCAGGCCAAAGTCAGACCATAGCGAACTCTACTTTTTCATGAGCCACTCCAATCCGAGAAATCGTGCTAAATGGAGCGAGCAGCACGCCTGGTTGGAGAAAAACCTGGAGGGCATGATGCGGGTTGTGGTTTCGGCGCTCTCGGACATCGTTCCTAATCGGGGGATACCGAGGTGGAACAGTCGGTGTAACTCATGGCTTTTGACGTCTTCAGGTTCCGAGACCGTGTCGTCGAAGACTACGCCGACTACTTCCGCAGCTTCGTCACCATCGACGACCCAGACGTCGAGAAGTATGTCGACCTACAGCTTCAGGAGGGTGCCGCGTGGCCGGATGCCGTGCTCCAACTCAATCCCGCCTACGAAGCCGCCGCAACCCTCGGTGAACTCGCTCAGAACGGGACGATAACACCGGACACCGCTCGCTTCTTTGGTGCCGATCTCCGTCTCTACCGACATCAAGCCGATGCCCTGAGTATCGCCCAGCGGGGTGAACCATACATCGTCACCACCGGCACCGGCTCCGGCAAGAGCCTGACCTATCTCATCCCCATCGTGGATGCCGTCTTCCGCCACGACCCGTCGAAGGCGACGGTCAGAGCGGTCATCGTGTATCCCATGAACGCCCTCATCAACAGTCAGGTGAAGGCACTGGAGACCTTCCGGGAGAAGAACTGGCCTGACTGTCCGGTCCGTTTTGCTCGCTACACCGGCCAGGACAACGACGAGGCACGCCAATCATTGCTCGAAACGCCCCCGCATATCCTGCTCACGAACTACGTGATGCTGGAGTACGTGCTCATCCGCCCCTCAGATCGTTCCCTGGTGGAACGCATGGTGGGGGAGTTCCAGTTCCTGGTGATGGACGAACTCCATACCTACCGGGGACGCCAAGGTGCCGACGTCGCCATGCTGATGCGCCGCTTACGACAACGTGCCGGGAACCGACCCCTTCAGTTTGTCGGCACCTCCGCCACCTTGGCGACGGAAGGGAACCGGGAGCAGCGCAACGCCACCATCGCCTCCGTCGGCTCAACCCTCTTTGGCGTCCCGATCCCTCCCGACAATGTGGTGGACGAAACGCTACGCCGGGTGACGACAGTCAGTGCTCCCGACAACGCCGAGGCTCTCCGCGCTGCCGTAGAAGTAGCTTCTCCTGAACCGGGTGAGATGACCCATCATCCGCTTGCTGCGTGGTTGGAAGAAACGTTTGGATTGGCCGAGCGCGATGGACGACTCCAGCGGCGGACCCCTGTTACCTTTGCGGCGGGCGTTGCACAACTCCAGAACGAAACCGGCATTGCTGCCGACACCTGCGCCGCCGGGCTCAAAGCAGTCCTGGACGCCGGCAACGCCACCAAAACGGAGGCGGGAGAACCGCTCCTTGCCTTTCGCCTCCACCAGTGGCTAGCCTGGGGACGGAGCGTCTTCGCCACCCTCCAGCACGCACCGGATCGACTCCTGACAGCGGAAGGGCAGTACAAGGCACCGGGCGGTGAGAACCGACTGCTGTATCCCCTCGCCTTCTGCCGGGAGTGCGGGCAGGAGTACTACCAGGTTTCTCGCGTCCAATCCAGTGGTCACGCCCTTGATGACGGTGGCAATCTCGACAACGTCGTTCGGCCCTCGCTGGTTCCCCGCTCCCCGCTGGTCAGTAGTACCGCCGATGATAGCCCCGGAACCGCCGGCTACTTTGCACCGGAACGCGACGATCTCTGGGACGGTGACCTCTTGAGTCTGCCCGAGTCATGGCTCGAAGAATTGCGGTCGGGCGTCCGAGTCAAAAAGAATTACAAAGTCCACGAACCACTCCACCTCTGGGTGAGTGCTGATGGTCGGTGCAGGGAGGAGCCGTTTGACGGGGCGATGGAAGGGTGGTTCCAACCCCGTCCCTTGATGCTCTGTCTGCGCTGTCGCACGGTCTACGATCTCCGCCAGAAGAAGGACTACGCCAAGCTCACCAATCTGAGCCAGACCGGTCGTTCCACCGCCACTACCCTCACCACCGGGTCCACCATTACGGCCCTGGGCGAGGCGGAGGTCGATCCGTCCGCCCGGAAGCTCCTCTCCTTCACCGACAACCGGCAGGACGCCTCCTTCCAGGCCGGCCATCTCAATGACTTCGTCCAGGTCGCCCTGCTACGGGGTGCACTCGCCGGGGCACTCCGGCAGCAGGAGACCCTCGACT
Organism: Chloroflexota bacterium; assembly: GCA_003244175.1. Classification (GTDB taxonomy): domain Bacteria; phylum Chloroflexota; class UBA5177; order UBA5177; family UBA5177; genus QHBP01. The sequence goes on from QHBP01000403.1 coordinate 15,153, forward strand.
TCACCAAGCTTGGAGGCGCCATCTTCGCCGCGCTCGACCTCACGCCGGAGCAGTTTATGCGGGAGCCGTCCGCCGGCGGTGCCGGTTACAAACGTGCCCGCAACGCCATGATCGACCTCCTCCAATACCGTGCCTTCGAGGACCTGCGTCGTGCCTGGCGGGTGGCGCAACCCAATCTCGAGCAGTGTGGCCTCCTCGAGATCGAGTACGACGGTCTCGATGAGATTGCAGCCGATGATGCAGCGTGGACCGATGTACCCGGCCTAGGGGAAGTCAGCAGTGAGGAGCGGTTCCACATCCTCCGTGCCGTGCTCGATCACCTCCGCACTTCGCTCGCCGTCGACGCCGAATACCTGGAAGAAGACAACGCCAAAGCCCTCTTTCAGACCGCGAACAATGCGCTGCGTGACCCCTGGACCATCGACGAGTCGGTGCAACCCCGTACCGCTGCCATGGCACTCCTACCAGGGCAGACATTGGAGGAGTACGAGCACGGTGTAACGCTGGGTCTCGGGTGGCGCTCCACTATTGGGCGGTATCTCCGTTCACATCACACCTATGGCCGGGGTGAAGACCTCAGCGCCGATGAGGTGGAAGACCTCGTGCGCCACATCGTCCGCTGCTTGCGGGGCGACATTGTGAGTGTGAAGACCCGCAAAGGCGAGGACTGGGGAACCCAGATCATCGCCGGGGCACTCCTCTGGACGCCGGGGAACGGGAAGGCGGCCGGCCCCGACGTGGTGCGCTCCAAGGCGCTCCACCAACGCCGCAAGCAGCACCTCTCCGACGAGCCCAACCGCTACTTCGAACGCCTCTATCGTGATCGCGCTCCCTATTTAAAAGGGGTAACGGGACGGGAACATACCGGTGCGGTGGGCGCACTCGACCGGGAAGAGCGTGAGGAGGAGTTCCGGGAGGGGAAGCTGGCGGCACTGTACTGCTCCCCCACGATGGAACTCGGGGTGGACATCTCCGACCTGGCGGCAGTGCATATGCGCAACGTCCCCCCCACCCCGGCCAACTACGCACAACGGAGTGGCCGGGCGGGACGTGGGGGACGGCCGGCACTGGTCCTGACCTTCTGTAGTCAGGGCAGTGCCCACGATGAGCACTTCTTCCGCCACAAGGAGAAGATGATCGCGGGCCAGGTGGCGCCGGCCCGGATGGACCTCACCAATAAGGAACTGGTCGAAGCTCACCTCCATTCCGTCTGGCTCTCCGAGGTGAAGTTCAGTTTGCAGAACTCCATCGTCGATCTGCTCGATCTCGATGACCCGTCCTATCCCCTCCGTCCCGAGGTACAGGTCGCCACTGACCTCTCTCCCTCCCGGCAGGAGCGGGTGTCGCAAGCGTTCCAAGATGTGGTCGGCACCTCCATCCAGTCGTCCTGGCTCACGCCGGAGTGGCACGAGCGGACGGTGCGAGAGGCAGCAAGCGCCTTCGACCATGCACTCGATGATTGGCGAGAGTTATACCGCTCCGCGACCCGGCAGTTGCTGGAAGCACAGAAGGTGGCGCTGCAGCCGAAGAAGACGAAGGAGGAGCGTCGTACCGCCGAACGGAATGAGAGTGAAGCCAAACGGGAGATGCTGCTCCTGCGGAACGAGGGTGGCGTGACCGAAAGCGACTTCTACCCGTATCGCTACTTCGCCAGTACCGGCTTCCTTCCCGGCTATAACTTCCCCCGTCTCCCCCTCCGTGCGCTGGTGGGCAGCCGGGACGCCATGCAGGCCCTGGACCGTCCCCGCTTCCTGGGCTTACGCGAGTTCGGTCCCCGCAACGTGATCTACCACGAGGGACGAAAGCACCGCGTCACCGGCTGTGTCGTGCCCGCCACCGGACTCGATTCCCGCCTCACCAGTGCCCGTACCTGTAATTGCTGTGGCTACATCCACCCCGGCGGCGAGGCCCGCACCATTGAGGTGTGTGCGCACTGCGGGACGGAGTTGGATGCCAGTTCGGCTGGGTACCTGCAAACGCTCTTCGATCAACCGACGGTCCGTACGCGACGGACGGAACGCATCACCTCCGACGAAGAAGAACGCTCCCGCGAGGGCTACCAGATCACCACCCACTACCAGTTCTCGCCGGACGAGAACTTTGTCACGAAGCGCGTGGAGGCCGAGAACACGGACCTCATGGAAGTGCGGTACGCGCCTCGCGCCGATATCTGGCGCATCAACCACGGATGGCTCCGCTCGGGCGCGGAGATGAGAAATGGGTTCACCATCGACCCGGAGACCGGTCAGTGGCGCAAACGGGAGGATGACGACGACCCACGCCGGAAGACCCGACCAGGGGGAAGCTCCTCTCCGGGGTGCGCTTCTACGTCCGGGATACGCGCAACGTCCTGCTCTTGCGAGTGCCCCGGGCGCAGGGAGACCAGTTCCTGATCACGCTCGCCTATGCCCTGCAGCGCGGCATTCAGTTCGTGTATCAGGTGGAGGAGGGGGAGGTCGCCGTCGAGTTGATCGGTCAGGGGGAACAGCAGCGCCTCCTCCTCTGGGAAGCGGCGGAAGGCGGCACCGGCGTCTGGGAGCGCATGGTCCGGGAACCCGATTCCTTCGCTGCCATTGCGAGAGAGGCATTGCGCGTCTGTCACTTCGACCCGGCCAGCGGCAGCGAGGAGCCAAAGTGGATCGGTGAGTGCGCGGTGGCCTGTTACGACTGCTTGCTGAGCTACAGCAATCAACCACACCATCCCCGGATTGATCGGCATCTCATCCGCGACTTCTTGCTCGACCTTACCCACAGCGAGGTGGTTGCTGGGCCGGAGACGGATCCACCAGGAGACCACTTCGAACGACTGCTGAAGATGGTCGACCCGGCTTCACCGCTGGAACGCGAGTTCCTGTTGTACCTGCGCGAACACGGTCTTCGTCCTCCCAATACTGCCCAGAACCGTCCGAGTCACGATGTCGCGGTGCAACCCGACTTCTACTGTGAACGGGGTGGAAGGCCCGGTATCTGCGTGTTCATCGACGGGGCGGTGCACCAGGAGCCGGAACAGGCAGAGCATGATCGGCGGGTACGAGACGAGCTTGAAGACCATGGTTTCCGGATTATTGCGATCACCGGGGGACAGTTCGCCGCCGGGATACGACCGAATTGGGATGTGTTCGGTGGTCTACCTGAGGAACCGAAGACCGACGATGTTGCGGTGACGGCGTCTTCGACGATCGAGGAACTGCTCCGACGCGGCGAGAGTGAAACGCTGGAGTTCAAGTCCTCGCTGCGACTCGGTGTTTCCAGCGGCACGGTGGAACCGGTGGTGGAGAAGAGCATCCTGAAGACCGTGTCGGCTTTCCTGAACTCGTATAAGGGCGGGACGTTGATCATCGGCGTCGAGGATAACGGGAATATCTTGGGGTGTGAGTACGACTTCTCAGCAATCGGCAAGAAGCAGGATTTGGACGGGTATGAACTGCACCTGCGGAATCTGCTCAACCGAGAGTTTGGGAGTGATTCGGCTCCGTTGGTGGAGATCGCCCTACATGCCATCGATTATAAGCACGTCTGCGAGGTTCGGGTTGGGCCGGGACGTCGTCCCTACACGCTCATCGAGCAGGGAAAAGACGGGCAGAAGAAGCAGCAGTTGTATATTCGCACCGGAAACCAGACGGTCACGCTCGGCATGGAAGAGGCGCTTCGCTATTTTGCCGACCGGTGGACGGGCAATTAAACGTGTTTCCGTCGTGCCGCAGGATGTAGTCGATTGGGTAGAGCAAATCGGAGAGGATAGGAGGGGCGCGAGAAAGGCGACTTAAGCGCGGCAAGTTACGGCATGCTCCCTCTAAGCCCACCCCCCCTTGACGGGGTCACGTTTGGCTCGGGGCCTGCCTAGCACGGACAGGTCGTCTCGCAAATCATGCGGTCAAAAGTTCTACCGATGTGCTAGCACAGGTTTCTTGCGTGTGCTAGCACGGGCGGACGCGGTCGTGCACCCGATCCCGCAAGTCAGCCCGTTCTCGACTGTACGACTCGACGAGTCGGGCCATACGATACCGAGTATCTAGTGCGGGGCGTCTCGCCGGTGCCTCGATCGCAAGATAGCGAAACAGCCACGATCCCAGGGATGGCGGTGCGGTCATGCCAATCACTGACGTAACCCTTAAGTGCAAATGAGTCGCGGCCTTTGGTAGTGCCGGTGTCAGCTCGCACTCCGACGTCATCGTTCCCGATTTGGGCCACTATCCCGGATTTCGGGCACTTCACGTCGGGGGCAAAGCATATGCCAGTGGACGTCCGCAGCCGCGATCACTACACTGGCTTCGACAAGACTACCGGGCAGATCGAACTCCGTCGGCCGAGATTCGGGACACTTCATCGAGAGCGGCGGCCGGCAGAACTTCAGGAAGAGCCAAGCCAAGGAGCTGTCGGAGTGCCTCTGCGTACTGGGACAGGCTCCTACAGTCCTACATACGCTGCAGCGTTCTCATGGAAGAGCGAGCCGCTTCGGATGTACCGGCGCAGCATCTCGATGCTACGGTGCCCGGTCTGCCTCATGATCGCGCGCTCCGGCGCGCCTCCAGCCGCCGCCGTATCCAACCCAGCACGTAGAGATGAGATAAGCCTGCGAGGTGCGCAGCCCGCTTGATGATACGCGCCACGCTCTGATCTGTCAGGCGGCCGCTCTGCACCTGATCATGACGGTTGACCGCCCGGAACACCGACCCGTTGTCGATGCTGGCGTTCTCACGCCATGCCCGGAGCGCTCGGACTGGACATGTCTCGGGATGCTGGCCCCACGGGATACCGACCTCGCGTCGTGCCCGGGACAACCTGGAGCGATTGGCGGCGGCGGCAGAAAGACATTTCCAAGCTGGCCGAGCTCATCGAACTGCGGGAGCTCGGGAGCCGAATAGTCGAACGTGCATGCCGTCGAGACTCGTGCCGTCTTTGATCTCCCGCCGCGGTTCCGCATTTCACGAGAGAGCCCGGTGGACTATTCCCACCGGGCGCTCGGTCATGCAAGTCCCACTGGGTTCAGTCGAGACTAGTACGCGGTCTGCGGAGTGGTATGACGGTAAGCGCTGGTCCACCCATCCGCAGTCCTATGGAATCGAGAATCTCGAGGCGTTGGGGGAGCGTGCGGTTCTCCGTATCCTCGGCACACCCATGTCCGGGATTCTGCGGTGACGTCGCTCCCGGATCGTGGCTGGGCTCGGCCGTCTCTTCGCAAGCTCACCGGTACATCATGCAGGAGGTGTATTTTTTTGAAAGGGTTCGCTACTCTGGGGT
>QHBP01000323.1 GCA_003244175.1 Chloroflexota bacterium
AGTGTGGACCACTCAACGGGTTCAGTCAGGCCCATGAACACAGAGAAGGGAACTTCGATGAGAAAGATCATCTTGATGATGTCGGTGTCTCTTGATGGCTTCATCGAGGGACCGGACCGTGCGCGCGACTGGCATATGGTCGACGACGAGCTGCACAGCCACTTCAATCGCGTCGGCGTCCGCAGGAGGGAGCCAGGTTCGTAGTGTCAATCTGAGCCACTCGCCTGTCTTGAGATAGTTACTCAGCCAGTTGCCTCGGCAAGTGCGTCCTTGAATCCACGCCGTACCATGACCCGTACAAGGTTCCGCTTATACACCGCAGAACCATTCAGGTCGTCAGTAGCGCCCGATGCTTCAGCGGCGGCCCAGCCTGCCGACTCGATCACGGAACAGTCTGGATTATCGGTTGAGACGCCCGTCAGCAGGCGCTCCGCCGCGGTAGCGCGGACCGGGATTGGGCCAACTGATCCGACAGCTACACGTGCTTCTCGCACCCGTCCGTCCTCGACACGTACCATGCAGGTCACGGTTGCCGCTGGCCGCTCTCGGAAAGAAAACTTGATGTGAGCCATTCCTCCTCTGGGCGGCAACCAGGGTACATGCACCTCGGTGAGTAGCTCACCCGGCTCCAGGGCAGTCTGAAACGGCCCAAGGATAAAATCCTGCATAGGAATGGTACGGAACGTCGAACCTCGGCAACATGTCAATGTGGCGTCCGCCGCGAGCAAAAAAGTCCCCGGATCCGAATGGGGATCGGAGAAGCACAGGTTGCCGCCAATCGTGCCGGCATTGCGCACGCGCAGATTGGCGACCCCTTGCTCCATCTGTGCGAATGATGGGAAACGCTGACGCACCAGTTCTGAGCGCTCCAGTGCTCGGTGTGTTGTCGCAGCGCCAATGCACAGCTCATCGGGGCTGTCTTCGATTCCGTGCAACTCATCGAGTTGCTTGAGGTCGATCAGATGCCCGTACTCCGCGAAGCCTAATTTCATGAGCAGTATCAGTTCCGTTCCACCGCAGTAGAACACCGCGTCGTCACCATGCTCATCGAGCAGTGCGGTTGCTTCGTCCATGGTTGCTGGACGATGCAGGGTGAAGGGCGACAGAGTCACGTCGCCACCGGCTGATTGCTCGCCAGAGCGTCCATCGCTGCCTCGATGCCTGCCCCGATCTGAACCGGCACACCCAGGTCCGCGCAGGTGCGGCCTACCGCCAGAAGGCCGACAATGGGATAGAGTGATCGCGTCGAGGGACCCATGTGTCCGATGCGGATCAGGTCTCCAGCCCCCTGACTTCCGGAGAGCATAACCCCGTAGCGCTCCCGAGCATGCGTGCGCACCTCGACGTCAGTGAGCCCAGCGGGCAGGGCGATAGCCGTCACGGTAGGCGACGCGATTTCCTCTCTGCACGTCCAGAGCTGCAATCCCATAGCCACGACCCCCGTGCGGCAGACCCGCGCCGCCTGCTCATGTCGCTTGATGGAAGCGTCCAAACCTTCCTCGAGGAGTTGATCGCACGCGGCCTCCACGCCGAAAACGTCAGAGACTGACGGGGTAAAGGGGAACTTGCCGCACCTCAACCATTGCTCTCGATAGTCCAGCATCGATAGATAAGAAGACCGTGGCGCTTGCGGGTTGTCGTCAATCGCGGCCCAGGCGCGCTCGCTTACGCTCACCAGGGACATGCCGGCAGGTCCGGCCAGGCACTTCTGTGGACCCAAGACGCAGACGTCGAGATGCCAGGCATCCGCCTCGAAGGGGGTACCGCCAACGGATGCGACGCAATCCACGAGGGTCAAGCACCCGTGCTCTCGAGCGATTGGACCGATCCGAGCCACGTCATTGAGCGTGCCAGAGGGCGTCTCGCAATGGACGACGGCAACGAGCTCAATTTCAGAATGTGTATCGAGATAGCCGGCGACGACACCGGGATCGACTGCATCGTTGTACGCCACCTCGATTTCGTGGACATTGGCCCCGGTGCTTCTCAGCCAGTACCCCATGCCCTTACCGAACACGCCGGAAACGAGATTAAGCACTCCCATACCCGGTCGCGCCAGGGAGCGTGCCGCCGCCTCCAGGCCAAGCACCGCCTCACCTTGCATCAGGATCACATCCCCGTTGGTTCGCAGAATCTGTTTCACCTTGCCTTCGAGGCGGTGGAATGTCGCCAGAAAGGCGGGATCATAGTGATACATAATCGGGGAGCCCAGTGCAGCCAACGTACGTGCCGACGCGAAGGTGGGACCGGCGCTGAGTGTGAAGTCGGGATTGTGCATACAAGGTTCCTTCTCTAACGAGCGCCACGCACGTACGGGAGAGCGAGTGCCGGTGGCAAGTACGAGCGACGGGCAAAGATGATGAGCGCCAGCATGACGATCGCGTACGGCAGCATATTGACCCAGTCAACCCCAATGTCGATGCCCGCCAGTTGGAGCGCAGTCGTGAGTGACAACGACATCCCAAAGAGAAAGGCGCCGAGGATAACCCACAGCGGCCTGCCGCGAGCCAGCATAGCCAGCACGATGGCGATGTACCCCTGCCCATGCGTTAAAAAGGGGACAAACGTACCCGCGCCAATAATGG
>QHBP01000250.1 GCA_003244175.1 Chloroflexota bacterium
GTCCGCGTCGGAGTGACCGGCGAGACCCACATCTGAAGGGATTCGCACCCCACCTAGTACCAGCGGCAGTCCGGCGGCCACACGGTGGATGTCGTAACCAAGTCCCACGCGCACTATCGGACCTCTTGCGTTGTTAGCAGGAGACGAGCAAGCTCCAGATCGTGACGAGTCGTGATCTTGAAATTCCAGGCGTCTCCCGGAAAGGTCGCGACGACGAAGCCCCGGCTTTCCAGTAGCATGGCGTCGTCGGTAACGGCCTCGAGCGTCTCACCATTCAGGTAGGCATTCCTTAATGGCAAGGCGGAAAAGACCTGCGGTGTCTGCGCCGCGACAAGGCGGGATCGATCGAGCGTCTCCACGACGAGGCCGTTCTGGTCGATTCGCTTGATCGTATCGTGCAGGGGGACGACCGGCACGGCTCCATCATTGCAGTCCATCAATTCGAGCCCGCGCCGGAGAACCTCTGGTTTCACGAGCGGCCTCGCCGCGTCATGCACGGCGACGACGTCGACATCGTGAAGAGCCTTCAGCCCGTGGTGGACCGAATCGCGCCGTAGCTCGCCGCCAATCACGACGCGCAAGGAGGGAACAAGAGGAGCAAGGTCCTTCTCGGCGCGAGCAACCATGTCCGGGCGGACCACGACCACGATCTCGTGCACGTGGAGTGCGAGTGCCAGCAGCGAGCGTTCCACAACTGATTTACCGGCCAATTGCGCCCACACTTTGTCGACGTCCTGCATGCGTGCACTACGCCCGGCAGCAACGATGATCAGCCCGACATGCGTGGTGCTAATCGCGCCCCTCGCCTCTCGGATGGGCGAATATCATGCGCCCCGCCACGGTCTGAAGCACGCGCGTGACAATCACGGCGACCTCCGCTTGCAAGTAACGCCGGCCGTTCTCGACGACGATCATTGTCCCATCGTCCAGATAGGCCACGCCTTGATTGAACTCCTTTCCTTCTTGAATGACCTTGACCGTCATCTCTTCCCCGGGAAGCACGATGGACTTCAGGGCGTTGGCCAGCTGATTGATGTTCAGCACGTGAACGCCCTCGAGCTCCGCGACGCGGTTCAGATTGAAGTCGTTGGTGACGATCGGGCTGCCGATCTGCCTGGCGATCTTGACCAGCTTCCCGTCAACGTCGGATACATCTCGAGCGTCGAGGTCCGAAATATCGACAGCGGTGGCCGCGTCTTTCTGCAGCTTGTTCAAGACGTCGAGCCCGCGACGCCCGCGATTGCGTCGCAGTGCATCCGGAGAGTCCGCGATGTGTTGAAGCTCCTTGAGAACGAAGCGTGGCACCACCAACGTGCCGCGTAGGAAGCCTGTCTGACTGATGTCCGCGATTCGTCCATCGATGATGGCACTCGTATCCACCAACATGCGGCCATTGCTTGTGCTGTGAGGCGCGTCGGACTCAGGGTCTCGCTGTTGCACCAGCCGCAATAGCTCGCGCCGGCGGATCATCATCAAGGAGACGCCTGCGTACGCGCAAAATATCGTGAAAATTGCCGGTAAGACGTGGCCGAACCACCACGGAAGAAACGAGAGCGGATAGGCGAGAAGCGCGGCAACGACCAAGCCAAGAATGAGACCGAGGATGGCCGAAATCAGGTCTCCGGGCGGCATTCTGCTCAGCAGACGGCGAGCCGCATGGAACGGTTTCACGATGACGAACGGGCTGAAGACAAAGCCGGCGATCAGACCGACGGCTATACCAAGAATTGCATTGCGTGGTTGCTGGCTTTGAGGCCCAGTCAGACTGCCTACCTGCCAGCCTGCCAGACCAAGAGCGACGGTGCCCAGCGCCTTGAGCACCACGTCGGCGTTCATGGAGTGCCTCCGGATCGGGAAGAATCGAGGGATAAATGCAGAGCTCATATAGACATAAACTGAAGAGATACGCAATCACCGGCTGACTGCGTTGCACTAACGTGTGCGCCACGTTCCACATATGTGTCACGCCGCGCAGTGGAGAGCGCTCAAAGCCTCGGACACGGTGTCGACCGCGATGACATCGCCCCAGGCCCCGTCCTTCAACTCTCGCATACTGCGCGAGGGGACAACGTAACGCGTGAACCCCAGCTTTCCCGCCTCGGCCACTCGCCTCGCAGCCTGGTTGATGGAGCGCACCTCTCCGCCAAGTCCGACTTCCCCCAGGACGGCGACATCGCCGACCGGGACCTCGCGCATACTCGAGGCAATGGCGACGACAACGGCGAGATCGACGGCCGGCTCACTCAGCCGCATTCCGCCCGCGACGTTGACATAAACATCCTGGGTTCCGAGGGGAAGCCCGGCCCGCTTCGATAACACAGCGGCCAGGAGAACAAGGCGGTTGAGGTCTATCCCATTCGCTGTTCGCCGGGGCAGGCCAAAATGGGTTGCGGTGACGAGTGACTGCACTTCGACCAAGAGGGGACGCGAGCCCTCGAGCGTGACCGTGACCACGGACCCGGCGGCACGTTCTTGTCGCTCGCTGAGAAAGAGCGCTGACGGATTCACGACCTCGGTCAGTCCCTGGCCTTGCATGTCAAAGACCCCTATCTCGTTCGCAGGCCCGAAGCGATTCTTGACGCTGCGCAGCAGTCGGTAGGCATGATACTGATCGCCCTCGAGATAGAGCACAGTGTCCACCATGTGTTCGAGAGTCTTGGGACCCGCCAGACTGCCTTCTTTCGTCACATGTCCTACGAGGAACGCGCCGATCTCATGTCCCTTTGCGAGGCGCGTCAAACGTGCGGTTGACTCGCGGACCTGACCAACACTTCCCGCAAGGGAATCAAGGTCAGCTGTGTGCATGGTCTGGATGGAGTCTACGATCAGTAACACCGGCTTCAGCTCTTGCGTCAATGCGATGATCGCTTCTACGTCCGTCTCCGCCACCATATACAGATCGTCGGCGATAGTTCCAAGGCGATCTGCCCGGAGCTTCACCTGCTCAGCCGACTCTTCTCCAGACACATATAAGACAGGGCCACCGTGTTGCGCCACGAGATTGCCCACTTGGAGCAAGAGAGTCGACTTGCCGATACCGGGATCTCCGCCCAGCAGAACAACGGATCCCGGGACTACTCCCCCGCCGAGCACTCGGTTGAACTCTTCCAAAGGCACCCGCAAACGCCGGTGCTCGACACTCTCCACGCTCGCGAGACGGGTGGCCGAAATGGGTACGGTGGTAGAGGCAACCCGCGGGAATCCACCGCGAATCCTCGCGGGCCGATCAATCGTCTCTACCAACGAGTGCCAGGCTCCGCACCCTGGGCATCGCCCATACCCCGTCGGGTACTGTCCGCCGCACTGTTGACAGACGTACTTGGAGTAGGTCTTGGGCATCAACTCTCCGCTTCGGCAACACTCAGTTCCGGCGTGGGTACATCCTCTGTGTTCAGCTGGATGCCGTCATCGCCTGATCTCTCCACGAGAATATGCGAGCCCGGGAAGAACTTGCCTTTCAGCATTCCCTCCGCGAGCGGGTCCTCAATCATGTTCTGAATCGTTCGCCGCAGCGGACGCGCACCGTATGTCGGATCAAAACCTTTGTCTACCAGGTAGTCCTTGGCTTCGGGTGTCATCTCGAGCTCGATCTGCTGTTCGACGAGTTGAGACTTGATGCGCGCCATGAGCAGGTCGCAGATCTGGTGTACTTCAGGCATGGTCAGGGCCCGGAAGACAATCGTGGCGTCGATGCGGTTGAGAAACTCGGGCTTGAAAGTGGACTTCAGCTCGTTCATGATTCTCTTGATCATGTCCTCATGCTGACGCTCGTGCTCCTTCTCCTCCTCGCCGCTGCGGGCCTTGAAGCGGAAGCCGAGCCTCGCCTCCTGATTCAGCAGGCCGGCGCCGACATTCGACGTCATGATTATGATGGTGTTGCGGAAATCGACAGCCCTGCCCTTGGCATCCGTAAGACGTCCATCCTCAAGAATCTGGAGAAGAATATTGAACACCTCGGGGTGCGCCTTTTCGATCTCGTCTAGTAAGACCACAGAGTAGGACTTGCGGCGAACCGCCTCCGTGAGCTGTCCTCCTTCTTCAAATCCAACGTATCCAGGCGGCGCGCCCACCAGCCGCGCCACCGAATGACGCTCCATGAACTCGGACATGTCGATCTTGATGAGCGCTTCCTCGCTGCCGAACATGAATTCGGCCAGAGCCTTGCCCAGCTCGGTCTTGCCGACACCGGTTGGTCCCAGGAAGATGAAGCTGCCGATCGGTCTGCGAGGGTCCTTCAACCCCGTGCGAGCGCGTCGCACCGCACTCGAGATGGTCGCGATCGGCTCGTCCTGCCCGATGACGCGCTTGTGCAGCGCGCCCTCCATTTCGAGAAGGCGGGCAGACTCCTCCTGCGCGATCCGCATGACGGGTATCCCCGTCCACATGGCCACGATCTGGGCGATGTCCTCCTCTGTGACCTCGAGCTGCTCAGAGGTCTGCTGCGTGTGCCACCCGTGTTCCAGATCCGTGATGCGGTCGCGGATCTTTTGCTCTTGATCGCGAAGCTGCGCCGCCAACTCGTACTTCTGGTGCTGGATCGCCGAATCCTTGCGTTCCTGGATGGTCTCCAGCTCTTTCATGGCATCCTTGAGGTTCTGCGGAGCGACGGCTCGGCGCATTCGCACGCGGGAGGAAGCCTCGTCGATCAGATCGATAGCCTTGTCCGGCATGAATCTGTCTGTGATGTAGCGCTCGCCCATCTCGGCGGCAGCCTTGAGAGCGTTGTCCGTGATTTTCAGCCGGTGGTGTTCCTCGAAGCGCTCTCGCAGGCCCTTGAGGATCTCAATGCTCTCCTCAACTGTCGACTCGCGGACCGTAATCGGCTGGAAGCGTCGTTCGAGCGCGGCATCTCTCTCGATGTACTTGCGGTACTCG
>QHBP01000239.1 GCA_003244175.1 Chloroflexota bacterium
GCGCGGTCCAGCGCGTATGCGATCATCGGCTCAACTGCGCGGACCGTCGCGGTGCGAGGCTTGTTCTGCAAAAGGGCGATCTCACCTACGAAGTCCCCCTTCCCCACGCGGCGAGTCTCAACACTCCCGTCGAGCTCTACTTCGACCTCCGCTCGGCCCTTAGTGATCGCGTAGAACCTGTCCGCGTCGTCTCCCTGCCGCATGAGGACGGCCCCCGGCGCGAACTCCTCGCGCACCATCCGGCGTACGGCCCATTCCCGCCAGCTATCCGGCATGGCGGCGAAAGCGGGCACGCGCAGCAGGTCGAGCGCATTCGGCCGCCCGGCGGTGACCGCTCGCAGGTGCAGCCAGGCCGCGATTGCTACCGCCGAAGAGGCCAATCCGAGTCCGGCGATCGAGGCCCGAAGACCTATCAGCGAGGACACGGGACCGCTGGCGAGATTGCCGATCAGCATCATGGCAAAGAAGAAGGACTCGATAGTGCCGGCCACCCGACCAATAAGGTTTTGTGGGATCGCTTGCTGGAGAAGGGTGCCATAGGCAGCATATTCCACGGCCTCGGCCATACCGGCGAGGCAGAGAAACAGCATGGCCGCTGCCGCTACCTGCCATATGCCAAAGACGGCCAGGGCCAGGCCGCCGCAGATGATACCAGCGGCGAGAAGGTGATCGAGACGGACTGCGCTCCCGATCACAGCGGCGACCACTCCTCCCAGGAGTGCCCCGATCCCCAGTGCCGCAAAGAGGTACCCGACGCCTCCGTTCCCCAGATGCAGGGCATGGAAGGAATACGGGACAATCCAGACGAGGATGGCTCCCGACGCCAGCTCGGGCAGGGCCATGGCCAACGAGGCGAAGACGAGTAGCGGTCGGCGGATGATGAGCTTGTAACCCGCGACAAACCCGCCTTTCATCTCCTCCGCTTCCTCTGCCTCGTCCGGCGCTCCCTCTTCTATCGGCATTGTCCGTGATTTGACGAGCCAGAGCGAAAGCGCCGAGACTCCAAACGTTGCGGCCTGGATGATCAGAAGCTGAGTTATCAGACCCATGCCGGCGACCACCCCACCAATGGCACTGCCGATGACACCCGCCAATGCGAGAGCCTGCATGAGAACGGCATTCGCCGCCAGACGCTCCGCTGGAGAGTTGACAAGAAGGGGAAGAAGACCCGTGCTGGCCGGACTGAACATGCTTTCCAGCGCCGTGACCAGAAACGTCACGACGTAGATGGCGGGCCACGTGTTGGGACCGAGGATGACCGCCAGCAACGCCACCAGGACCATGCGGCCGAGGTCCGCAATGATCATCGCTCGGCGGTAGCCGAGTCGTCCCGCCAGTGACCCTGCATAGGGGCCGAGGAAGAGACGCGGCACGAGCCGGGTCGCCCAGAGTACTCCAATGAAAAACGTCGACCCGTGGCTGTAACGAAAGATCGCAATGCTCAGGGCGATCTGGAAGAGCCAGTCGCCGCTCGTGGACACCACCTGCCCCGACAGCACAATGGTCAAATTGCGATTGCGCAGCACCCTTAGCAGAGCGGACACAAAGGCGCCCCCTACCTATGCCCTTGACATCGCGAACAGGCTGGGCCATGATAGCATCACTGGCTACGGCCCTCAGACGGATCAAGGGGTCGCAAAGTGTCGCAAGGAATCCACGTTGGCGTTGTCAATGACTGCTCTCAGCACTGTCGCATTCTTCCGGCAGCTCACAGATACGCAGCTCGAGGTGCTGACGAAGCAGCTTGCGAAGCGCCGGTATCTGCGAGGGGAGACGATCTTCTCCCAGGGTGACCGCGGCGATGGACTTTACATCATCACCGACGGACACGTCGGAATCAGCCGGCAGGGGCCCGACGGAAACGAGCTGATCCTGACCGTGTGCGAAGCCGGAGAGTACTTTGGCGAGCTGGCCCTTGTCGACGACGAGCCGCGATCCGCTTCCGCCGTCGCGATGGAGAATTCCGTCACGCAGTTTCTCTCGCGAGTTGCATTTCGCACCTTTTTGCAAGACCATCCGTCGGCGGTATTTGCCTGCCTCGAGGTCGTGACCCGGCAGCTGCGCCGCTGCACCGACCTGGCGGATGAGATTGCCCTGCTGGACATACGCAGCCGCCTGGCTCGACGCCTCCTGCATCTTGCGGAACGTGGGGTCGTCAGCGGCGGAGACGGACCCACCTCGCACCCCGAACGCGAGACGCGAATCACGCAGCAGCAGCTGGCGGATATGTTAGGAGCCAGTCGAGAGAGCGTCAACAAGCATCTCAACGCCCTGGTCGACGAAAGGGCAATACGACTGGAGCACGGGCACGTGCATATCGTCGACCGGCAGGCACTCGAAGATTGTGCCCAGGGAGGTTGAAAGTGTGAAGCAGTTCATAGCGTCATCCTGGGAATGGGTGCATTATGAGTGTGTAGCGCGAATAGTCGCTGAAGAGAGTTAGCTCCAGGAGGCTACTGATGGACGAGGACCGAGCCGCGGATGTGAACGAGGATGAGACCGAGGATGTCGAGGGACATCGCCTGAAACCGGAAAGTGACCGCCTGAAACCGGAAAGTGACCGCCTGAAACCACAGAGCGGATTTGACGAGGACGACGACGTCGAGGGCCACCGCCTCAAGCCGGAAAGTGATCGCCTCAAGCCGGAAAGTGATCGCCTGAAACCATAAAGCGGCTTTGATGAGGACGACGACGTCGAGGGCCACCGCCTGATCATGTAACCCGACTCCCTGGGAGGTGCGTTCGACCACCCGCCGGCCAGGAGACGGAGACGATGCAGGTGATCCAACGATGTAGCTCCAGGGATAAGGAACGCGCAAACGCAGGCCTGTAATTCAACCGGGCGCTAACAGCAGAAGAGGTCGGGAAACCGGCCTCTTCTGCCGTTCTCAGCAATGCACGGCGTAGGGCGGCCCTCCCTAGCCGCCTCTGCTGGCGAGGTCTAGACATTGCGGGCCAGCCAAATACTGCGTGGGATGTTAGGACATTCCTCTAGGACGTAGTAATGCCGAAACAGGAAGAAGCAGTTATGGCACTCCCCGACGCGCTACGGGTACCTCTTCATCCGCGCCTCGTCCGTTACGGCCACGCTCAACGGCGACATATCACGCGCCGATCACCCAGTTTCGCGGCGACGCCAGTCACCCATAAAGGGCTGACGCTACAGGCGGCACCAGACACGAGGGCCACGACGCTAGTGATCTCTTCCGCCACACCCCGCTCGGAATCGCTCGATCTCGAGGACGTGCGCGACATTCAGGCTGAATATTTCGAGGCGATGCGCCGGCAGATCGAACGCTACGGGGGCGTCGTCGAGAAGTATGCAGGGGACGCCGTCTTAGCGTTATTCGGCGCTCCCATCGTTCATGAGGATGACGCCGAGCGAGCTGTTCTCTGTGCGCTGGGGATGCAAGCGGCGATCGAGCTGGTGGCCCAAGGGGCTCGCCGGAAGTGGAACCTCGAGCCGGCGATCCGGGTCGGCGTCAACACCGGGGATGTCGTCAGTGGTATCTGGGATACCGGCACCCGGCAGGATGTAGCTGTGACCGGCGATGCGGTGAACACGGCGGCACGCATCCAGGCGGCGGCGGAGCCGGGTGAAGTCCTGGCCGGCGCCGAGACCATGCGCCTCACGCGACGCCGGATCAAATATGGGGAGCGGCGCGACCTTTTCCTCAAGGGCAAGGCCGGCCCCGTGCCCGGGTATCCAGCGGTCGGGATCAGGGACCGGCTGGGCGAGCGCTGGGAAGAGGGCGAGCGAACAACCTCGCTGGTGGGACGCGACCGGGAGATGCTGGAGCTTCTCGATACCTGGATGCGGGCGCAGGGAGGTGAGGGGCAGCTTGTGACGCTGGTGGGAGAGCCCGGTGTCGGCAAGAGCCGGCTGGTGGCCGAGCTGGTGGACAGGGTGTCCTCGAGCGGCGCCATCCGCGTGCTGCGGGGCCGCTGCCTGTCCTACGGACAGGAGATAAGCCTGTGGCTGCTGGCCGATCTTTTACGGGGTCTCTTTGGTATCCGAGAACAAGACGCGATCGAGGAGATTGGACCCAAGCTGGGTGTGGGGCTGCGGGAACTGCTGACGGGCAGCGAGCCGGAGAGCCGGAGGGAGGCAATGGATGTCCTGGGTGAGGTGCTGGGCCTTGCACCTAGCAACTCGGCGGTGGCGAGTGCCGAGGCGTCCATTAGGAGGCAGGCGCTCATCCGCAGTCTTCGCTTGGTCTTGGGATCCCTCTCCCAGAGAGCGGCGACGATGCTGGTGCTGGAAGACCTCCACTGGATCGACCGGGCGAGTCAAGATGTCCTGCGCGAGGTCGTCTCCGATATCCCGGGATTGCGGATGCTGGTACTTGTCACCCACCGATCCGGCTGGGTCGCGCCGTGGACCGAGTGGAGCTGGCCGGAGCGCATCGTCCTGCGTCCGCTGCGCGAGCACGATGCGGCGGTGCTGGCCGGAGCAGTCCTGGGAGGGATCAATCTCTCGCCCGATCTGGAGCGCTATGTCGGCGAGCGAGCGGGAGGAAACCCCTTCTTTGTGGAAGAGCTCCTGCGCGCTCTGGAGGAGACGGGAGGACTCGAGCAGCGGAACGGCCAGATGCACTTGGTCCCCGATATTGCTCAGCGCCTGCCCATTACCCTGACTGAGATTCTGCTGGCGCGGCTGGATCGACTGGAGGCGCAGGTGCGGACGGTGGCGCAGGTGGGGAGCGTCATCGGGACCAGCTTTGCCGTGCGGCTGCTGGCGGAGGTGGTGGGACGGGAGCAAGTGGCGCTGGAGATGCCGCTCTCCGCCCTGCAAGACGCGGAGATTGCCTTCCCTCGGCGCTCACCCGACCCTGGAATACGTCTTCAAGCACGTCACGATGCAGGAGGTTGCGTACAACACGCTGGTGCAAAAGCGGCGCAAAGACCTGCACCTCCAGACCGCCCGAGCCATCGCGCACCTGTATCCGTCGGATGAGTATGCCGAGATGATCGCCTACCACTATGGGAAGACCGACGAGCACGACGAGGCGATCCCGTGGCTGGAGCGGGCGGGAGATCGAGCGGCGGCCATTTATGCCAGCGAGACGGCCATCACGACCTATCAGGAGACGCGGCGGCGACTGGAGCAGCTGGGTGGCCGAGAGCAGGATGTAGCCTGGCTGGACGAGAAGCTGGGATGCGTGCTGCACATGGCGGGAAGGTACGACGAAGCCATATCGTTCCTGGAGAACGCAATCGATGTGTACGGGAGAGAACAGGAGCTGAATGCGGCGGGGAGAGCGACCGCGACTCTGGGAATGGTTCACCGATTTCGTGGAACTCCCGAGGAGGGGATCGGCCGCGTCCAGCCAATGATCGATCTTCTGGCGCAGGCCGGTCCGTCACCCGCCCTTGCCTCTCTCCATATCGCTCTCGCTCATCTTTTCTTCCTCATGGGCAAGTATCGAGAGCAAATGGCGGCGGCGGAGCGGGGAGCGCATATCGCGGCGACGATCGGCGATGACCGCTTGCTGGGCGAAGCGGAGATGCGTCGGGGTACGGCACTGGATAACCTCGGCGACCCCGAGGAGAGTCGCAGGGTCATGGAGGCAGCCCTGCCGCTGGTGGAGGCGGGCGGCGATCTCCTCACCCTGTTCATCACTCTGAACAATCTTGGGTTCACTCTAGAGCGGTTGGGCCGCATGGACCAGGCGAGACTGTATGCGGAGCGAGCCCTGGAAGTCACGGAACAGATCGGGAATCCGGACAGAATCTGTTTCGCGCTGGGCAACCTGGGCGGCCTCCTCACGATGGTCGGTGACTGGCGAGGCGCGCATGAGGCCCTGGAGAGAGCCATGGCTTTGGCTGGAAAGATTGGCCGCCTTGCGCCCGATGTCGCCACTCCTCTGTACTACCTGGGACAGCTCTCCCTGTGGGAGGGTGATTGGGAGGCGGCATCCCGGCACTTGCGCGAGGCGCTGGCATTGACGGAAGAGATGGGGGACCGGCAAGTCCGAGAAATTGCGCAGGCATTGCTGGCGGATCTCGATGTCCTGGAGGGGCGGCCACACCAGGCGGTCGCGCGCCTGGAGCCATTGATCGTTCGTGAAGGCGCAGAGCTGGCCGAGCTCCTGCCCGCGCTGACTCGGGCAGGCCTGGCAGTGAGGGACGATGCGCATATCCGGCGAGCCGCCGAGGCCGCCGAGAAGGCGGTTATGGTCACCCGGAACCACCCGGGTTTGCTTCCCGATGCCCTGTGTGTGCAGGGTATGGTGTTCACGGTGCAGGGACGCCTGGATGATTCACATCACGTCCTGACCGAGGGGTTAGCGCGTGCGCGCTCCTTGCCGTATCCCTATATTGAAGCACGCATCTTGGTTCAGCTGGCCAGACTATGCAAACAGAGGAAGGAGCCGGACCAAGAGAGAGGACGGCTGGCGGAGGCACTGGCGATCTTCCGGCGGCTGGGCGCGAAGAAGGATGTCCAACAGACGGAGAGAGTCTTGGAGACGCTCGAACGCGACTGAGCCACCAGTCGCGCGCGTCGCTCACCACGGTCTCACTCCGGCTCGACTCGCGTGATTCCTGGGATGTGATCGAAGTCCAGATCCCAGCTGTAGACCTCTCGCAGTCCGCGGGCTTCCATCGCTGCCACCGTGTATGCGTCGGCAAAGGAAACAGCCGTGTCGACATACATGTCGAATGCTCGCCTGAATACGCTCTTTCCCGCGAGTCCCAACGCACGCATCGAGATCAGGTGCAGAAGCATCTCACGGATCTGTCCTTTGGGTACTTTATAGAAGCTCTGCAAGGTGAAGACGACCTCGAAGACGACAAGGGACGACGTCACGACTCTTTCGTCCCCTCGTTCGATCCGCATGAGTAGTGCACGCGCCCGGGCGGCCTTGTTCTCATCATCGCGGGTGAGCAGACGTAGCAGAACGTTCGTATCCAGATATCGTGGCGGATTCGCCACTTACTGCGTCTCGCTCAGGACCTCTTCCGCCACGCCGCGCTCAAAGTGCTCGCGCATTGCGGACTCGTCTCCATGTTGGGCCGGAGCTCGGACCGCCCCGTAGAGATCGGCAATGGTGAGGGGAGCACGCCGCAGGATCGCTACGCCGTGCTCCGCGTCCCACTCGATCCGCACATGGTCACGGGGTTGGAGTCCCATCGCCCGACGGACGCCGGCAGGAATCGTCACCTGACCCTTCTGCGTTACTGTTGTGTCGACTACATGATCCATGCGTGTTACGCCACCTAAGAGTAGTACACTATTCCAGTGTACTACACCGCGGTAGCACGGCCATGCCATCCTCGGTAATTTCACGCTGAAATTCTTGACACTATCTGCCCTTGAGTTGTCATTTTGCCAAGAAATCTGTCATTACTCAGTCATGAGCATGAGTGACGAAATCAAGGTTGGAGCCGAGGGTCGGGTATTGATCCCGGCCCTGGTTTGCAACATCTGGACTGTCTCTCGCGGATCGGTGTTGTCTGGCCCTTAGCGAACGACTTGGCGCCTCTGTCGCCACCGCTGACCGAAATTGGATCCTTTTTCCGGCTCGCGTCACCATTGTGCCCATTCGCTAGTCGCCAGCGGATGGAGTGGTTCATGGACGACACCACTGTATCTTAAATGCGGCTCATGGCTCGCTGACGTCGTCCATAGGCGAGCCACCGGAGGTGTACCTCCGGTGGCTCGGGTCTCCACGGCTGTTGGTTAGGCTGAGACCTCTTCCGGTACCGGAACCAGCTCGCGTACGGTGTGCAAGGTGGGAATCGCATCCGTGACACGCAACAGCCGGGCCAGCGGAGCCGGCAGCCACCAGTTCCACTTGCCAAACAGGACGACGAGCGACGGGACCAGAAGCATGCGCACCACGGTGGCGTCGAGCAGGATGCCTGCCGCTAGCCCAGTGCCGAGCATCTTGACTTGTGTCTCCGGTCCCGAGGTCATGGTGATGAAGGCCAGGAAGAGGATCAGAGCCGCGCCCGTGATCAGCCGGCCAATCCGCCCGATGCCCGTCACCACCGCCTGCTCGGTCGAGCCGGTCGCATCGTACGCTTCCCGCACCCGGCTGAGCAGAAACACCTCATAGTCCATGGAGAGGCCGAAGAGGAAGGCGAAGACGATCAGGGGGATCCAACTATCGATCTCGCCGGTACCCGTGATGCCCCAGATGGCCTTCGAGCCGAAGCCGTCTTGCCAGATGAGGACCATGATGCCCCAGGCGGAGGCCACCGAGACCACGTTGAGCAGCACTGCCTTCAGGGCCAGGACCACCGAGCGGAAAGCGCGGGCCAGGAAGAGGGAGGTGAGCAGCACGATCAGCACGATCATCAGCGGGAAGTTGCCGTAGACGGCGTTGGTGAAGTCGATGTTCCCGGCGATCCCGCCGCCGACCCGCACCCGCCCGGCCAGACCGTGAGCGACGGCCCGGATCCGGGAGAGGGTGTCGCCGGCGGCTGAGGAGCTGCCGTCGGCCGCCGGGAAGGCATCCACCACGGCCAGACCGTGCCGCTGCCAGCCGGCGGGCGAAATGGCGCCGCGCACGCCGGGAACCGACGAGACACGGACCGCGACCTGCGCCGGCGAGGCGTCTTTGACCAGGAGCTCGAAGGGCATCAGGACGCCGGAGCCGAATCCGGAGCGCTCCAGCGCGACGAGGCCGGTATGGGCCTGACCGGACTTGGCCAGCGAGTCGGCCCGCGCGGTCCCGAGGGAGATCGTGCTGCCGGCCGAGAGGAGCGTGCCCAGGATGACCAGGCCGGCGGCGGCGCCG